>JACQWA010000345.1 GCA_016209425.1 Candidatus Rokuibacteriota bacterium | reverse complement strand
TCCCAGCGATCCCGGGTCATGCGGCAGGCCTGAGCGTGCGCTCGGATCACCGGCGCCCAGGCGCTCGGCCGCTCGCACCAGGGCATCCACGGGGCGAACAATGGACCGGGTGCCGACTCCCCAGGCCACCCCCAGCGCCAGCACTCCCACCAGCCCCAGCCCAAGGACGTTGCGGGTGAGGTCTCGGTTCGATTCGGCAAACACGCTCCCCTTGGGGATGCCGGCGTACATCCAGATGCTGCCGGCCACCTTGGGGCTGAGGGGGGTGAACGCATAGAGGCGGGCGATCCCGCCCTCGCCGGTCCCCTCGGTGGTCCCCTCGCGGTGCTGAGCACGAATGGCCTCCATGACGGCGTCCGGCGCCGGCTTCCCCACCCACTTCTCCGGCTCCGGGGAGCGGGCGAGAAGGAGGCCATGCTGGTCGACAATGGCAAGCGTCGTCCCCGGGGGCGCCTCCATCCTGCCGAGCAGTTGACTGAGCCGGTCGAGATCCAGTCCCACAATGAGCACGGCCCTCACGATCCCCGCCTCATCCACCGCAGGCTGGAGGAGCGCGAGAGTCAGCTTACCCGTGGTGCGACCGACCAGGTATTGGCTCACCGTGAACGCCCGCGCGGCGAGTACGCGTTCAAAATGGGGGCGATCGGCAAGGTTGACCGGCCCGCGCGTCGGCACGCCGCTACAGAACACGTCGCCGTTCGGCTTCACGGCCGCGATCGTTGCGTAGTGCGGGAATTGCTTGAGGACGTTGACGAAGAGCGGCCCACAGGCGGCAGCATCGTGAAGCCGCACGGCGGGGAGCTCAGCCAGGGCGAGGAGGAGCTGGCGCGCCCCGCCGACGAGTTGTTCCTGTTCGTCTCCGGCGCTCCTGACAAGCCGGAGCGCCATTTCCCGCGCAATCTGCCGTTCGTGCTGCTGTCGGTCCCAGCCGGCGTAGAGGGCCAGCGCGATCGCCGGTAGAACGAGAAGAAGGACGATAAAGAGCAGGTGAACTCGCAGGCCCGCCGTCCAAGCTCGAAGTCCCTTCATGAGTCACCCGCTCCTCGTGCTCCCGGTTGGAACCACTCGGTCGTAAAACAGCAGGCGGACACGAAGCTAGGAAGCGGCAAGACGCAGACCAAATCCAGGCGAGGAAGACTGTCAATCGTTACAGGTAGTTAACGAGAACTCTCACGTTTCGATAGTGCCTCAATGGCAATGTATTGCTCTTGCCAGATTGACTCATCCTGCCGGATTGGCAGCCAGAATGCGTCCACGGCCCAACGGAGGTTCGCCTAACCCCCTTTACTTCAAGGCATTTCCAATTCCGCGAGGTTTGGCACCCCCCTTGCCCTACCTATCGGCATGAGGCGAAGGCTCTCCGGCGAACGGTGGCGCAGAGAAAACCTCGTGCTTGAGTTCTCGGCCGTCACCCTCGTGATCATGGTGATCGTCGCCGCGGCCATCTCGGCGCTCGTGACCGCAAAGTTGTACCAGCACGTGTGGGTGCTGAAAGCTTACGACACGGCCATCCGTCCGGACGCCCCCAAAGGCACCGACCCCTTTTCCGTCCCCCATATCCGCGAAAACTTCCGCAACCTCCTGTGGATCACCTACAGTTCAGTCGGGGGCGGCTTCGTCGTGCTGTACATCAGCTTGATCTCCATCGTCGCGAGGAGCTCGAAGACCATCAACCGTCAGCGAGCCGCCCTCGAAAGAGCGAATGCGGACCTGCGGGGCGCCAATGAGCAGCTCCGAGAGGCCCAGGAGCAATTGGTCCAGGAGAGAATGGCGCCGATCTTGAACTCGGCGGGCGAAGGGATCTGCGGCCTGGACTTGCAGGGGGACATCGCATTTGCCAATCCGGCTGCCGCGACACTGACCGGGTCGCGTGTGGAGGACCTCATCGGTAAGCCCCATCACGAAATCCTGCACCCCACGAAAGCCGACGGGACACCCTACGGCAGGGACGAATGTCCCATTTCTGCCGCGTTGCGGGAGGGAGCATCCCGTCAGGTCGATGACGAAGTGTTTTGGAAGAAGGACGGGACGAGCTTCCCGGTGGAGTACATCAGCACCCCGATCCGGCAGGGCGGAACGATCGTCGGCGCGGTGGTCACTTTCGAGGACATCACCGAACGCAAGCAGGGGGAGAAGGCGCTGCGGGATTCGGCGATGCGATTCCGTTCCGTGACGCAGTCCGCCAACGACGCGATTATTTCGGCCGATGAAAGCGACCGCATCATCCTGTGGAACAGGGGCGCCCAAACGATCTTCGGCTATGCGGAGGAAGACGCGCTAGGCACGCCGCTGACCCGCTTGCTGGCTGAACGCTTCAGAAGCCTCGATAAGATTCCCATGATCGGGAAGACGGTCGAATTGCAGGGGCTGAGGAAAGACGGCAGTGAATTCCCTTTGGAGCTTTCCCTCGCCACCTGGACGGCCGAAGAGGGCCTTTTTTACACCGCCATCATCCGTGACATCACCGAACGGAAGCAGGCGGAGGCGAAGCTGAAGGAGGCCAACACCGAACTGCACGCTCTGCAATTGCAGCTCATCCAGGCCGAGAAAATGGAGTCGGTCGGGAGGCTGGCTGCCGGGGTCGCGCACGAGGTCAAGAACCCGCTCTCGATCGTCCTGATGGGAATCAATTATCTGGCAGACCAGCTTCCCACTGCCGACGGCGATGCCCGGAATGTCTTGCAGGACATGGAGCACGCGGTCGCGAGGGCTGATTCCGTCATCCGAGGACTCTTGGATTTTTCCGCCGCAAGTGTATTGACTTTGAACGCGGAAGATCTGAGTTTTGTCGTGAAGCAATCGCTCTTGCTGGTGAAACACGAGATAGATCGGTCTCACGTCAAGGTGGTCAAGGAGCTGGCCGAGGACCTCCCGGCGGTCAAGCTCGACAGAGCCAAGATCGAGCAGGTATTCGTCAACATCTTCATGAATGCCCTCCACGCGATGCCCGGAGGTGGAATGCTCACGGTCAGAACCTATGCGAAGCGGTTGACGGAGGCCGGCCACCAGGTGGGTTCCCGAAAGGCGGATCACTTCAGGCTCGGGGATACCGTCGTCGCCGCCGAGGTTGAAGACACCGGAACGGGCATCTCCGCGGACCAGCTCACGAAAATCTTCGACCCATTCTTCACCACCAAGCCGACCGGGAAAGGGACGGGTATGGGATTGGCGGTGACAAGCAAAATCGTCGCCCTGCACGGGGGGACGATCGACATCGGGAACCGGAAAGAAGGGGGCGTGCGGGCGACGATCATGTTTAAGGCACAGGAGAAGGGATGACCATGGACAAGAAGCGGATCCTCCTCATCGACGATGAGCCGAGCTTTACGCGGATGCTGAGGCTGAACCTCGAGAGGACCGGGACCTACGAGGTGAGAGAAGAGAACCGGGGAGCGCAGGGGCTGGCGGCGGCCAGGGAGTTCAAGCCCGACCTGATTCTTCTGGACGTGATCATGCCGGATGCGGACGGAGGCACGGTCGCCGCCCAGATCAAGGCCGATCAGAGCTTGAAGAACACCCCTGTCGTGTTCTTAACCGCCGTGGTGACCAAAAAGGAAGAAGGCGTCATCGGCGGCCGCCCGTTCATCGCCAAACCGGTGAGCGCGAACGAAGTGATCGGGTGCATCGAGAAGCACCTGGCCCGCTAGGAAGCACGGAGGGGCCTCGACGGCCCCCCCGTGAGCCCCCCCCGAGAGGTTGCGCGGGCGAAGCCCGCGCTCGAAGAGCGGTTAGTCCGGCAGGCTACTAGTCTAGGCGGCCCTCTAGTCCTCCGGCGCGACGCGCCGGCTAATGCCGAGGGGCCGACGGGATCCCGGCGATCCGCGAGGCCAGCTGCACGCGCTCTGCCCAATCGATCTGCCGCTGCACCACGACCTTCTGCGCCTGCGGCGAGCCGGCGCCGTGCATGCCCTCGATGAACGGCGTGGCACCCGTCATGTTCTCGATGAGCCGGCCAAGGCGGATCCGGTCCTCGGCGGGGACGTCCGGCCGCGTCTGGTAGTACTTGCGCACGAAGGCTTTCACGCGCGGATTGTCGAGCTCCCGTTCCGAGGGGGTCGTCGCGACGAAGCCGCCCGCAATGTCCTGCGCCAGGCGGGTGACCTCCGGGTAGTACCGCGCGGTGTTGAGCTTCGCCGTGTTCGCCAGGAGCAGGTTCACCAGGGCCGTGCCGCAGGCGAGCTTCGTACACTCGTAGCTGCACGCCAGCGCCCCCGAGTACATGGTTTCCACCAGGTGGGCCATCTCCGCCAGCTTGTCCCGGACGTGGGAGGCTTTGGCCGTGCCCTGCATCTCCGCCAGGGCCACCGCCGCGCCGACCAGCACGTCCAGGTTCCCGCTCTTGCAGCCGCCGTAGTTCTGCCGGTGGTAGCCGGTGAAGCGCTCGACGATGGTCCCGGCGAACTCCGTCTCGCCCAGCATGAAGACCCGCTCGTGGGGGATGAAGACGTTGTCGAAGACTACCAGCGCCTCGCCGCCGACCACCCCGTACGTCGGGTTGCCCTGGTCGATGGTGCCCTCCCACTTCCGGCTGTCGTTCACCTGCCGCCCGAAGACCTGGATCACCCCGTCGGCGTCGGCCGGCACGGCGAACGCGATCGCATACTCCCGCTCCTCGGGCCCCAGCGCCTGACCGGGGAGCACGATGAACTGGTGCGAGTTCACGGCGCCGGTCTGGTGCATCTTCGCCCCGCGCACCACGATGCCGTCGGGCCGGCGCTCCACCACCCGGACGAAGAGATCCGGATCGTGCTGCTCGTGCGGGCGCTTCGAGCGATCCCCCTTCGGGTCCGTCATGGCACCGCCGGACAGGAGATCCCGATCCTGCGTCTCGATCAGGAACCGCCGGAACCGCTCGTGGTAGCCGGTGCCGTGCTTCCGATCGACGTCGTGCGTGACGCTGTACAGCGTGATGAGGGCGTCCATCCCCACGCACCGCTGGAAACAGGTGCCCGTGATCCGCCCGACGGCGCGCAGCATCTTGACCTTCTTCACCAGGTCGTCCTGGCCCTGGGGAATGTGGGTCCAGCGATTGATCCGGCGGCCGGTCAGATGGGAGATCGCCGAGCCCAGATCGGCGTGCTGCGGATCGAAGGCCAGATCGTAGGTCGCCGCCGCCGCATTGATGTGCGGCCGGATCGCCGGGTGATCGACGAGGTTGGCGACCCGCTCGCCCATGAAGTGGACTTCGGTCTTGAGGTTTCGCAGGCTCTCGATATACTGCTCACCCGTCATCATGGCACAATACCCCCCCTGAAATCCTCTCGAGCAGTTGACTCTAGAAGCAGAGTAGTGACTGCCGGACTGTGGGCAATCCTTCAGGGGCACTAGTTTTGCAGGACGATTGCCCTATGCGGGCGCCCAAGGCGGTGGGAGGGAGTATCATCTTCGTCAATGGAGGGTGCACAGTCTATGGCGATGACGGGCATGTTCAGCGTATCGGACGCGTGGAGGAGCGCGCACCCCGGGGCGGCGGCGGGGGTGCTCGTGATGCGCAACGTCACCAATCCGAGCCGGCACCCCGACCTCGACAAACGGATCGCCGAGTGCGAGGCGGAACTCCAAGCCCGTTTTCACGCCAGCGATCGCACCGCGGTGAGGGCCCTCCCGTCCATCCAGGCCTATACCGCCTACTACAAGCGGTACAAGAAGACCTATCACGTCCAGCTCCAGCTCGAGTCCGTGGCGCTCAAGGGCAAGGCCCTCCCCCGCAGTCCGGCGCTGCTCGGCGCCATGGTGATGACCGAGCTGACGAACCTCCTCCTGACGGCCGGCCACGACCTGGACGTCATCCACGCGCCGGTTGCCCTCGATGTGGCGACGGGCCGGGAGCGGTACGTCCTCCTCGGCGGTCAGGAGCAAGCGCTGCAAGCCGGGGACATGATGATGGCCGACGGCCAGGGGGTCATCTCCAGCGTGCTCTACGGCCCGGACCAGCGCACCCGACTCAGGCCCGAGACCCGGCAGGTTTTCTTCGCCGTCTACGCGCCCCCGGGGATCGGCGAGCTGGCCGTGGCGCGGCACCTCGAGGATCTGCGCACGGCGGTCCTGCTCTTCGCACCAGACGCGCAGGTTCGAGCGTTGGACGTCCACGGCAGCAGGTGAGCCGGGGAGGCCGGAGGGGGCGGCCGGGCGAGGCGCGCTCAGGCGCTCCTGATCGCCGTGGCGTCTACTCCCAGCTCGGCCAGCCTGGCGGCCGTCGGCGAGCCCGTCTCCGGATCCCAGCCGGCCATCTCATAGTAGAGGCGGCGCGCGGCCAGAAACTCGGCGGGATCGATCCGCTCGCCCTGGAGGGGACCGTTGCCGATCCCCTCGTGCATCCGCTCGGGCAGGATATCGTCAGCCGGCGTGAGCCCTTCGCGGCAGTTGAACAGGCGCATCAGCGTGTTGGCCCGCTCCCCCACCTTCATCAGCTCGTAGAGGCTCGTGTTCCAGCCGGTCACGCTGTTGACGTACGCCGCCAGCTCCTCCAGGGCGAGGCTGTTCAGCGGGGTCCCCACGAAGTCGCACATCCCGACGGAGTTATAGAAGCTCCAGACTTGCTGCGTGAGGTAGAAGGCCCGCACCTTGCGCGGGCCCAGGTCCAGCACCTTGACGGGCTCGATGAGGCCCAGCGGCCCCAGGGGATGGCCCGAGGGGTGAAAGCCCTCGTAGAGGGGATCGTGGGGAGCCTCCATGTGGTCCGCTCCCGTGGGCGAGAGCGCATACGCCAGCGTGAGGCCTTTCTTGCCCCGCGGATCGTGCATCGGGAGCTCCTGCCCTTTGACGTGGAGCGCGAACCGCTCGGCGCCTCGGCCAAGCTGCGCGGCGGCCCGTCGGACCCCCTCGCCCAGGAGCCGGCCCAGTCCCTCCCGCCAGCCGATCGCGTGCACGAGCTGCTCGACGGCGTCGGCGTTCCCCCATCCGAGCTCGAGCCCGCCCGTGTCAGCCGCGGTCAAGATGCCCTGCTCGTAGCACTCCATGGCAAACGCGATGACGGCGCCGGTGGAGATGGAATCCAGGACGTACTGGGCCAGGAGCTGGTTCACGCGCGCCAGGGCCTTGAGGTCCCCGACCCCGCAGAGAGACCCTGAAGCGGCCAGCGTCTCGTACTCGGGGCCGCCGTACTTCGGCACCACGCCATCGTCCGGGACCGCCACCTCCCGCTTGCAGGCGACGGCGCAGGCATAGCACGTGCCGCGATTGACCAGGATCGTGCTCGCCATGGTCTGGCCACTGATGGCGCGGGCGTGCTCGAAGGAGCCCTCGCGGAAGTTCCGAGTGGGAAGGATGCCGCTGGCCTCGAGCATCAGCACCACGCCGGCCGTCCCGAGCTGATGGAAGCGGTCCTTGGAGCGGTCGTAGTGCTCACGGAACCACGTGAGCGCGCGCCGGGCGCCGTCCTTGTCCATGGCGAGGGGAGGCTTCGTGCCGCGGACCACGATCGCCTTGAGGCGCTTGGCCCCCATCACGGCGCCGAGCCCGCAGCGGCCGTGGAAGTGTTTGAGCTGGTTGACGATCGCCGCGAAGCGGACGCCCCGCTCGCCCGCCACGCCGGTCTGGAGCACGCGGATCCGCCGGTCCCCCAGTTCCTGCTCGAACCCGTCCTGCACTTCCCCCGAGAGCCGTCCCCAGTAGGGACGCGCGTCCCGGAACTCTACCTCGCCGTCCTTGATCCAGAGATAGACCGGCGACTCCGCCTGCCCCCGGATGACGAGACCGTCGTAACCCGCCGCGCGCAGCTCCGGCCCCCACCACCCGCCGGCCTCGGATTCGCCGTAGCCGCCGGTCAGGGGCGACTTGGCCGCCGCCGTATACCGGTTCGTCCCGGAGAGGGAGAGCCCATTGATCACGCTCGTGGTGAAGACCAGCAGGTTGTCGGGACCCAGGGGATCCACCCCCGGCGGCATGTCCCGCAGGAGCAGGTAACACGCCAGGGCTCCGCCGCCCAGGTGCTGGCGAAGAATGGTCTCGGAGAGTTCTTCAACGCGAGTCTGGCGACTCGCGAGATCCACGTGCAGAAGCCTGGCGGTCATCCCGGACGCCATAATGTGGGTTCTCCTTCCTTCGGGAGAGATCGACGGCTCACGAGGAATGTAGGGGCTGTCGGGGTAGTTGTCAACGGATTGGTTCGTGGCTCAGGGGAGAGCGGTCGTGCGACCACGCCGGCGGCTGCCCCCACCGATCAACGTAGGCGACCTCCCCGAGCGGCTTCCGCGGCGGGCGACCGAACTTGCCGAGCGGATAGCCCAGGGGGATCAACGCAGCCGGTTCAACCTCGCGCGGGATGCCGAGGAGGTCCTTCACCTGCTGGTTGCGGAATCGGTGGATCGTGGTGAGCGTGCTCCCGATCCCGAGCCCGCCGGCAGCCAGCAGGATGTTCTGCACGGCCGGGTAAATGGAGGCCCCCATGGTCAGGCCCGCGGTCGCCCCTTCGGTGTTCACGCAGGCCAGGATCAGCACGGGGGCTTCGTGGAGGTGCTCGGCCAGATACCGCGCCGACGCGAGCGTCTTGCCGGCGGGACTCGCGGGCGGGGCCGCGGAGGCGTCCCGGCCCACCCCTGGCGGTTGCCGCCGCTCGGCGCACAGATGGCCGCGTCCAGGATCTGGCGGATCACGGCGTCGGGGATCGGGTCGGACTTCAGGCGCCGAATCGCCCGTTGCGTTCGGATGGCCTCGCAGAGAACCATCTCACCACCTCCCACGGCCGAGCCGGTCGACCAACCCCCGCGATTC
>JACQWA010000017.1 GCA_016209425.1 Candidatus Rokuibacteriota bacterium | reverse complement strand
GCCTTTCCACTATCGGCTTCCCACGCAAAAGGAGGTCGAGAAGCAGGGGAGGAACAGCAAATTCCAGGAGTCCATCCTTCAGGGCGCGCTGGCGAAAATCATGAATGCCGTGCCTGATGTCACGCTCTTCGAGAAGCGTAAGTTCATCCTCCGCACCGATTACCTTCTTCCCATCAAGGAAGGGCCGCGCCAATTGTGGAAGGAGGTCCTTGCCAATAAGCCCCAGCTTTCGGCCTGGAAGACCCTGTTCGCCATCGATCCCAGGAAGGTGAATGAGCAGTTTCTCAAGGAGCATCCGACCCTAGTGGTGGACACGTCCCACTTGGGGCAGGACTTCAAAGACCGGCTTCTCGCGGCCTTTGAGGACCTCGACGAAGCGACCGATGGCCTCCTCATCCACGCCGAAAATTATCAGGCCCTCCGGCTGCTCCAGCGGAAGTACGCTGGCAAGGTCAAGTGCATTTACATCGACCCGCCCTACAACACCGGCTCTGACGAGTTTATCTACAAGGATCGCTACCGCCACTCCAGCTGGCTGTCAATGGTGGTGGAGAGATCCGCCTACCCTTGGAAGCGAGCCCCAGTATGCTCAATCTGGGGGCCCTGGAGCACCCGTTTGAGTACAGGATCGAGGTTCTCACCGAACACGGGCCTCGCATGGAGACTGTGGATCTTGTGGAGACCTTCAACTTCCTCTATGGCCTGCACGTAGAGCGGCTGGAGACATGGGTGAATGACACGGAGAAGCGAACGTACCGAGCGGTGAAAGGCAAACACCCAGATGGGCGACGCGTGCTCGTCCTCTGGCGCGATACAGAGGGTCTGGACCCTGTCGTAGAAAGGCGCTTCCTTGAAGAGAAGCTGCGAGAGGAAGGTTCGTTCGACGAGGTACTCATTAATGGAGACACCGCGACGCCGAGCGTACGATCCCTGGACGGCCTTTTCAAACGACTCCTGGAGGACGGCGAAGAATGAGGCCTCGGACGCTCAGGGGAAAGGCCGGAGAGATTCGACGAATCGCCCGGGCCCATGGAGTCGTCCGTCTGCGGGTGTTCGGGTCGCGTGCTTCCGGTGCCGCGAGGGAGTCGAGCGATCTCGATCTGCTCGTCGGGCTTAGACCCGGGCGAGATCTCCTGGATCTTATCGGGTTCAAGCTGGATGTGGAGGAGCTGCTGGGCTGCAGGGTGGACGTGGTCACCGAAGGCGGCCTCAGCCCGTACCTGCGCGACCGGATTCTGCGGGAGGCCAAGCCGTTGTGAAGGAAGACTCGGTCTATCTGAAGCACATCCGTGACGCGATTGCGCGAGTGGAGTCGTACACGGCCGGGGGACCCAAGTCATTCTTTCAGAACACCATGGTGCAGGACGCCGTCATTCGGAATCTGGAGGTGATTGGCGAGGCGGTGAGGAATCTGTCGCCTCAGATCCGCCGGAGGCATCCTGAAATCCCGTGGCGGAGTATCACGGCGCTGCGGAATGTTCTCATCCACGAATATTTCGGGGTGGACTTGCAGATTGTCTGGCGGGTCGTCACGAGGCGCCTCCCCACACTGAAACGGTCCGTGGACCGGCTGTTGGCGAGCAAGCGGTGAGGCTCGAGCAATCGTTCGTCCTGAATCGTTACCTGCACTTTGGGGCCCGGGGGCTAGAGGATCTGAAACAGACCCTGGGTCGGATCGAGGAAGGTTGCAGCCGGGTACCGCCCCTATAACCTGGAGAAGCTGCTCTGGGTCTTCCTGGGATCGAGTGGGAATGCTGTCTACTCGTTGGAGCGTCAGAAGCAGAGCGATGTGGTAAGCCTCGAAGTGACGTCTGTTGACTCGTTCGACTACCGCTGTCCCAAAGGCCTACGAGAGCCACGGAACCGATAGTCCTCAACCCATTTGTCTGACTGACAAGACAGTGAGATGTCATCCAACTGCTTAAAACTATGATAGTTTTTTAGCCTTAACCAAAAGTCCTTGACCGCGACGAGGCCGGTGTGCTAATTGAGCACGAGCGGGCGCCCGCGGCATCTTCTATTCTCCGAACGTTGCGAGGACCGCTGTGACCCAACCTATTGGTTTCATTGGTCTCGGTATCATGGGCCGTCCCATGGCCCGAAATCTCCTCAAAGCCGGATATCCCCTGGTTGTCCACAGCCGGAGCCAAGGGCCGGTGCAGGAGTTGGTAGGGGCCGGCGCAAAGGTGGCGTCCTCGCCGAAGGCGGTGGCGGATCAGGTGGATCTCCTGATCACGATGCTCCCCAACTCCCCGGATGTGGAACTGGTCGCCCTGGGGAAGAGCGGAATCATCGAGACGGAGCGTCGCAACCTGACCTTCGTGGACATGTCCACGATCTCGCCGATCGTGTCGCAGAAGATCGCCAAGGCCCTGGAGCCTCGCGGCATCCTGATGCTCGACGCCCCGGTCTCGGGGGGGGAGAAGGGGGCCATCGAGGGCACACTCTCCATCATGGTCGGCGGCGAGAAGGCGGGCTTCGACGCCGTCCTCCCGATCTTTCAGGCCATGGGAAAGACGATCACCCACCTGGGCCCGCTGGGAGCGGGCGGATTCACCAAGCTGGCGAATCAGATCATCGTGGCGATGAATCTCACGGCGCTCGCCGAGGCGCTGACGCTGGCGGCCAAGGCCGGTCTGGACATCGAGCTGACGCTGAAGGCCCTCGGTGGAGGTCTGGCGGGTAGCCGCTGCCTGGAGCAGAAGACGCCCAACTACCTGGCCCACACCTTCAATCCCGGCTTCAAGGTCGACCTCCACTACAAGGACCTCGGCCTCATCATGGAGGCGAGCCGGGCGCTCGGGGTCCCGCTCCCGACCACGGCGGTGGTCCAGGAACTCTTCAACGCCCTCCGTGCGAAGGGGCGGGGGGGCCTGGACCATTCGGGGATTATCACGCTGCTGGAAGAACTGGCCGGGGTCGAGGTGAGGGCCAGGAAATGAGAGCGAGCGTCGATCGGGCGGGGCTGGACTCCCAGGGCCGTGCGCCCCTCATCAAGATCCGGCGCGTCCGAAAGGGCGACCTGTCCAAGGTCCGGGACGTCGTCGAGCAGGCCTTCGGCGACTTCTACGAGCGGCAGCTGGGTACCCGCCCGCGCCAGGTCTTTGGCGGGGCGCAGTACGTGCATCACCGGTGGCTCATGGAGCCGTGGGGATGCTTCGTCGCCGAGGAGGGGGAGGGGAAGATCGTCGGCGCCGCGGTGTCGGTCATCTGGGGGAGCGTGGGGGTTGTGGGTCCCGTGGCTGTCCTCAGCCCGTACCAGAACCAGGATATCGGCCAGCAGCTGATCAAGGCCACCCAGAGCTTCTTCGATGAAAACAAGGTCACGCTCCAAGGCTTGGCGACCTACCCGTCGAGCCCCAAGCACCTGGTTCTCTTCCAGAAGTTCGGCTACAAGCCCAAGGGGCTGATCGCCATCACTTCCAAGCCCCTGGACCGTCGGGAGATCATCCAGGCCACCCAGCCCGGCAAGCCGGTGGTCTCCCTCCGCCGCTTCTCCACGCTGGAAGAGTCGAAGAAGAAGACGACCATGCAAAAGCTCCGGCGGATCACGAACTCCATCTACCGGGGCATGGATCCGGGCAAAGAGGTGGAGATCGTGGACGGACTGGCCCTGGGTGACACGCTGCTGCTGGAGCGGGGGCCAGAGCTGATCGGGTTCGCGATCTATCACGTCCCCGGCGTCAGCGAGGCGCCCCAGGGGGCTCTCTACGTCAAGCTCCTGGCCGTCGACTTCCGGCACCGGAAACCCGATCACTTCCACCAGCTCATGGCGGCCCTCGAAGAGCTCGGCCACGGGGCTGGGCTCCAGCGGGTGATCGCACCCGTCTACACGTACTACTGGGCGGCCTACCAAGCGCTGATGGAGCGGGGCTACTCGATCGATTTCATCATGGTCCGGATGAAGCGGGGGAAGCTCGAGGAGTACGAGCGGCCGACTGACCTGGTGTTGGACGACTGGCGCTGAGCCTCATGAGCGGGCTCAGGCGTCAGATCGCAGCCGGGCTCTCGGTCCTGGCCGCGTTGACTCTTCTCCCCCGCCCCGCTGCGGCCCACGCTCTGGTCCTCGAGTCGTCGCCGCGCGCCAACGAGGTCGTGACCGTCTCCCCGTCGCGCATCTTTCTGAGCTTCAACAGCCGAATCGAGAAAGCGCTCTCCGGCGTGACCCTGAGGGGACCCGGGGGACGTCCTGTTCCACTGCTGGTTACCGCTCCCGACCCATCCCCCAACCATCTGGCTCTGTCGCTTCCCGCCCTTCAGCCCGGCGAGTACCTCGTTCACTGGAAGGTCCTTTCGGCGGATGGTCACGTGACGGAGGGGGCGTTCAGGTTCACTCTGGCTCCCCCCCCCTGACGCCATGACGGCGCTGGCGGGGTTTCTCAACGTCGTCCTCCGGGGGCTGGGAATGACGGGGCTGGCTCTGGCCCTCGGGGGCGTGACCTATGCCCTCCTGGTGCTCCGCCCGTTCGCGTCGCCGTCACGGCTCCGGCGTGAGGCCCTCGGGCGATGCCTCCGCCTGGTCGCTGTCGGCGCGCTCGTCCTGGCGGCGACCCAGGCCCTCCTCCTTGGCCTCCAGCCGTGGGCCCTTGCCGACGAGACCGGCGCGTTGCGCGTGCGGGAGTTTTTCGCCACGACGTTCGCCCAAGCGGGGCTGGTCAGGGTCGCCCTGGGGGTCGCGCTCGCGGTCACGGCCGTGGTTGTGCGGCGGACGCTCCAATCACGGGCGGCCTGGTTGGCCGCCGGCACTTTGACCGTCCTGATCGGGGCGAACTCGGCGTGGCTTTCCCACGCGACGGGGCGTCTGGAGCACCGGGGGATCCTGATGGCGCTGGAAGTGTTCCACCAGATGGCCGCGGCCATCTGGGTCGGCGGCCTGATCCATCTGGTGGCCTTCTCGCTTCTCCGCCGGGAGCCCGCCGAGAGGGCGCAGGCCTCCACGATCCTCGTTCGATTCTCCGCCTTGGCGCTCGGGTGCGTCGGTGGACTCGTCGCGGCGGGGATCTCGCTTTCCTTCTTTTACGTGGACGGGATCGAAGGGTTTCTCGGGACCGGCTACGGGGTCATGATCCTGACCAAAATGGTTGTGCTGGCCGGAGCGCTCATGCTCGCGGGGATCAATTTGGTTGCCGTCCGCCGGGTGGCCCGGAGCCATGCCGGCCCCAGGGCCGATGGGCGTGGATGCCTGCCCGAAAACCCCGGGCCCCTGGCCGAAGGCCAGGGAGCACCGGACCGCCTCTGGTGGTTCGTGGAGGCTGAGGTGGGCTTGGGCGTAACCCTTTTGCTTGCTGCCGCAGCGCTGACGTCGCTTCCGGTGGCGGCGGACGTCAGGGAGGATCGCGCCACGCTGGCCGAGGTGGGCGGGCGCTTCATCCCGAAACTGCCCAGCTTCTCCACCCCGCCGGTCGGCGAGCTGCTGGCGACTGCCGCCCCCATCACCGACACCATGGCAGAACGGAAGCGGCAGGAGTACGAGTGGTCCGAGTACAACCATCACGTGGCGGGCCTCTTCGTGGTGGTCATGGGGCTGTTGGCCCTCCTCGAGCTGTGGGGGCAGAGGCGCTGGGCCAGGCACTGGCCGCTCCTTTTTCTCGGGCTGGCCGCTTTCCTCTTCGTTCGCAACGACCCGCGGGCGTGGCCCCTTGGGCCCGCCGGCCTCTGGGAGAGCATGCTCCTCCCCGACGTGCTCCAGCACCGGCTGGCGGTGGCGCTGATCGTGGCCTTCGCCGTCTTCGAGTGGGCCGTGCGAACGGGAGGATTGCGCGCGAGGCGATGGGCATACGTCTTCCCCCTCCTCTGCGTGGGCGGCGGCGCGCTCCTGCTCACCCACTCGCACGCCTTGTTCAACCTGAAGGCCGAGTTCCTCCTGGAAGTGACCCATGCCCCGCTCGGCGTCCTGGGTGTGTTCATCGGAGCGAGCCGCTGGCTCGAACTGCGGCTCCCGGACCCCGCCAACCGCCTGCCCGGGCGCGTCTGGGCGTTCGGGCTGGTGTTGGTGGGGGCGCTGCTGCTCTTCTACCGGGAGGGATAGCGCCGTGATCGCCGGATGCGCCACGCCCGAGGGGACCGACGCCTATCGCCGTCGCATGGAGGCGCAGACCGCGCCCGCGCATTTTCGCTCATTCGGGGGCGTTGGGCTCTCATCCCTGGGGATCGGGACCTACCTCGGTGACGAGGACGCGGCCACCGATGAGCTGTATCGAGACGCGGTGGCCCGCGCTCTCGAGCGCGGCGTCAACGTGGTGGACACGGCGATCAACTACCGTCACCAGAGGAGCGAGCGGGCCGTCGGCCAAGCGCTCGCCGGCCTGGTCCAACGGGGAGCGCTCCGCCGGGAGGAGGTCGTGGTCGCCACCAAAGGCGGGTTCATCCCATTCGACGGGGCAGTGCCGGCGAACCCGCGGGGATATTTCACCGAGACCTATCTCCGCCCAGGCATTATCGGCCGAGAGGATGTGGTGGCCGGGTGCCACTGCATGACCCCGCGCTATCTGGCGGATCAGCTCGAGCGGAGTCGCCGGAACCTGGGGCTTGACACGCTGGACGTCTATTACGTTCACAATCCCGAAATGCAGCTCGGGGAGGTGGACCGCTCGGAATTCCTCGAGCGGATCCGCGCAACCTTTGCCTTTCTGGAGTCCGCCGTCGGGGACGGCAAGATCGGGTGCTACGGCACCGCCACGTGGAACGGATGCCGCCAGCCCCGGACCGCCCGGGATTATCTCTCGCTCGCTGAGCTCGAAGAAGTCGCCCGCGAGGTGGCTGGCGACCATCATCATTTCAGGGTGATCCAGCTCCCTTACAACCTCGCCATGTCCGAGGCGTTCACCCGGGCTAATCAGCTGGTGGACGGCGAGGCAGTCTCGGCGCTGGAGGCGGCCCGCCGGCTGGGGATCTATGTCATGGTCTCCGCCTCGATCTACCAGGGTCAGCTCAGCCGGAATCTCCCTCCCGTGCTTGGCCAGCACCTCCCGGGCCTGAGGACCGACGCCCAGCGCGCGCTCCAGTTCGTCCGCTCCACTCCGGGGGTCGGAACCGCCTTGGTGGGAATGAAGCGCGCCGCCCACGTGGAGGAGAACTTGGCGCTGACCAAGGTCCCTCCTGTCCCGTGGGAGGAGTTCCAGCGCCTCTTTCAACAAGCCTAGCGCCGTGCCGATACCCGTCGCATCCCGGCGTCCTCGGTCGTCGCCCATCCTCAACGTGCAACCGCGCACGCCTCCGGTGGACTCCTCCCTGCGTCCTCCACCCATCTTCGATGGGTCCCCGGCTCGGTTCTCGCCACGGCGCAAACAAGCCTGATGGAGCTGGTGGTCTGCGGCGACACAGCCGCCCTGGCCCGCCAGGCGGCGGACCATTTCCTCCGCCGGATCCGCGCCAAACCCGACCTGAACATGGCCGTGCCCGCGGGTCGTACCCCGCGACTGATGTACGCGCTCCTCGCCGAAGAGCACCGGCAGGGCCGCGTCGATTTCTCGCGCATGCGGGTCTTTTCCGTCGATGAGCTCTGCCCGCCGGCTCCTGCCGACGGGTATTTCTGGCGTCAAGTCCGGAAGGAGTTCCTCGCCTGGGCCGGCGTCCCTCCGGCTCAGCAACGTCCCTTCCGGGTGGATCATCCGGACCTCGACGTGATGTGCGCCGAATACGAAGAGACGATCGTCCGGGCGGGCGGACTCGACCTCATCATGCTCGGCCTCGGCCCCAACGGCCACATCGCGTCGAACGAGCCGGGGAGCCCGTTCGATTCGCGCTGCCGCCCGGTCCAGCTTCTCTCCTCAACAGTGGACTACATCTTGACCGATGCCGTGGTCCAGGGGGCGGTCTCCGGCCGCGCTGTCACGCTGGGGATCGCGAGCATTTTGGAGGCACGCGAGGTCGTGGTGCTGGTCAGCGGGGCTGCGAAGCGCGAGCCACTCTCCCAAATGCTCCGCGGGCCTATCACGCCTGATGTGCCGGCCTCAGCCCTCCGGCAACACCCCCGCTGCGTCGTCCTCACGGACGCGGCGGCCATCGGTTGATGGGAAGGGGTGAAAGGGGTTGAATTTCCGATAGGGGTGGGCTAGGGTAGTGAGCCGTGGCGGAGGTCGAGCCCACTCGGGGAGCCAGCACGTCCATGGTACGGAAAATCCATCACGTGGGCATCGTCGTGGATAAGCTGGCGCGCGCTTACCCTTTTTACCGCGACACACTGGGCCTCCCGCTCGTCAAAGAGGCCGAGGTCAAAGATCAGGGAGTCCGCGCCGCGCTGCTGGCGGCCCAGGAAAGTGAAATCGAGCTCCTCGAACCGATCCAGGCGGGGACCGGCGTGGCCCGGTTCCTCGAACAGCGCGGCGAGGGGCTCCATCATATGTGCTTTGAGACCGAGGATGTGGATGTCGCCCTCCGTCGCCTCAAAGCCGCAGGGGTCGCGTTGATCGACGAGACCCCGCGGGATGGTCTGGCGGGGCGGATCGCCTTCTTGCATCCTCGCGCGTGCGCCGGTGTCCTCGTCGAATTGGCCACGCCCGTCAACGGGTCTCGTCCTGCGCCCTCTCCCCTCAGGCTCAAGCGCGTCGTCATCGGCTCCCACGACCCCCAGGGCGCCGCCCGGATCTTCCAGCGGCTCTTCGACCTTCCCGAGCAGTCCCTGAACGGCGGGCCCCGCGCGATGCTCTCCGTGGGTCGAGGCGCCCTTCTCCTGGTCCCCGACGAGGAAGTGGGAGGCCTGGAAGGCCTGGTGGCCCTCTCCGTGGTCGCCGAGGATCTGCCGGCCGTCAGCGCGCGGCTCCGTGACGTTGGGGCGGCAATGCTGAGCGGGGCGGGGGAACTGACCGTGGAGCCCCGCTCGAGCCACGGCGTGCATCTCCACATCAGCCGTTTCGAGTGAGGGCTTCACGCCAACCTTGCCCCTGACTCAAGAGGAGCGAGTCGCGTGAAGGTCCTCCTCGGTAATTAGAACGCGTGCGGGGCAGCAGCGATGGCGTCGAGGTCGGCGCGCGTGTAGGAGCCCAGGCTTCTGACGTTCAGCTCGGCGTAGTTCTTGATCCACCTGGTGGCGATTTTGACCGCCTGGCGATAGCGCTCCTCGACCTCCGCGTAGGCGGCCCGCCCCTTGGCGTCTCGGACCGTCGCCTTCAGCCGCGCCAGAATGTCCTCCCCCTCTTCCTCCAGCAGTCGCTTCACCAGCGCAAAATCGTGGACCTGCGGCGGGCCGTCCGTTGTCCGCGCGCGGTGCCGGATGCGCTGCGCGATCTGGGCCACCGACATCCGGCCCGTGGCGAGGTCTTCCATCAGGGAGGGATGAATCCCCGGCTTGCCGGCCAGGCTGTCGATCCCCTTGGCGCCCCGGCCGGTCAGCCACCCCTCCAGATATTCGATGAGCATCCGGGCGTTGCGACGCGTCCCCTCGACGGTGATCGGGCCTTCGGGGACCTCGATCTTGACCCCATAGGTGTTCGGGATCGCCATCTCGGGGGTCGGCTTCCAGCCCGACCGGCGGAGTTGCTTGAAGGGCTCCGCCGCGGTTTTCATGTGGAAGATGTGGGCGACCCACGCCCGGATGAATCCCTGGTGGGCCTCCCAGATCTTGTCGGCCCTGATGGCCTCCGCCGCCACCCGATTCACCTCCGGATCCGGGCTGGGCAGCGCCGTGGCCATGCCGCCGATGGGAACCGCCCCGCGCTTCAGGCAGATCGCGACCAGGCGGCGGAAGATGTTGGCGAGAAACGGCGTGGTCTTGATGTCCACGCCGAATCGATCGGGCCAGACCGACTTGGGGTCGGTCATGACGAACTCGAAGATGCTGGCCTTGAGATCCCAGCGGGCGGCGTTGAGCCCCGCCGCGTAGGGTCCCAGGGCATACAGCATCTCTTCCATCTGATAGACCGCGGGCAGCGATTCAATCAGGTGAATGGCCCGGATGACGGCGTTCCTGAGGAACGGCAACTGCTCGCGGCTCGCGTCGAAGAGGTCCCGATACCACGCGGCCTCCTCGGCCGATTCGAGCTTGGGGAGATAGAAGTAAATCCCCTGACCACGGGCGGCCTGCGCGCGGCCGGCATAGAAGAGGGTGAGGGCGCTGCCGAGGATCGCGGCGGGAATGGGCACGCCATCCACGGCGACCTCGGGCTCGTCCAGATGCAGGCCGCGCTCCCGGTGCATGAAGAACGGCAGGTCGCCCTCGGCGATCCGGTACTTTTTCCCCTTTTCCGGATCATCGTACGTCAGCTCGCGGGTGACGGCCGCTAGGCGATTGTGGGTGGCCCTGACCGAGTCGATGAGGCGGTGGCCGCCGGAGTCCTCGTCGTCATCGAGGTCGCCCTCGGCGCGCTCGCCCTCCGGGCCGGGATTGAGCGCGTTGATGAACATGCTGGTGATGGAGCAGGGGCCGGAGATCTCGATGCCGGGCTTCCGGAGGTCCTCGGGCACCGGGGGCACACGCCAGGCGCCCGTGGTGGCCTCGCTC
>JACQWA010000048.1 GCA_016209425.1 Candidatus Rokuibacteriota bacterium | reverse complement strand
AGGTCAAGGCCGCGTCGGTGTGCGGCAGCGACCTCCACGCCTACCAGTTCAAGCCCGGCTACCAGACGCCGGAGGAGACCGCCATCCCGGTGGTGCTCGGCCACGAGTGGAGCGGTGTCATCGTAGACACCGGCGAGGCGGTCCGGGGGTGGCAACCCGGCGACCGCGTGATGGGCGAGTCCGTGCAGTACTGCGGCCGCTGCCGCCTCTGCCTCCAGGGGCGGCGGAACATCTGCGAGCGCTTCATCCTCATCGGCCGCCACATCGACGGCGCCATGGCGCAGTACTTCCGGGCGAAGGTCCAGTACCTCCACCGGGTCCCCGAGGGCCTGTCCTTCGAGGAGGCCTCCACGGCCCAGCCGCTGTCGGTCAGCTTCCACGCCGTCGTGGACAACTGCGTGATCCAGCCTGGCGACGTGGTCGTGGTCTTCGGGCCGGGCGTGATCGGCCTCGGAGCGGCCCAGGTCGCCCGGCTCAAGGGGGCGAGCCAGGTCGTCGTAGTGGGCGTCGCCAGGGACCGGAAGGTGCGGCTGCCCAGGGCCGAAGAGCTCGGCTTCGTCGCGGTGGACGGTGAGCGGTCGGACATCCGGAGGGTCCTGGCGGACTTCACCGGCGGGCGGAAGGCGGACGTGGTCATCGAGGCCTCGGGCGACCACCGCAGCATTCTGGACGGCCTTGCCGTCACGGCGCGCGGCGGCCGGATGACCGTCATCGGCATCTCCGCCGAGCCAGCGCCTGTGTTCTTCACGCCCGTCGTCCGCAACGAGATCCAGATCCACACGACGTTCAACGGCACCTGGACCAATTACGAGCAGGCCCTCCAGCTTATGGCCCGGGGCCGGGTGAACATGAAGCCGCTGCTCGCGCTCGAGCCGCTGGCCGACGCGGTGAGGGTCTTCGAGGCCGCGATCGAATGCGAGCTGATCAAGCCGGTGCTGATCCCCTAGCCCGCGCTGCGCTCGCGCTAGCGCTAGCGCTGTCGGGGAGGTGGCCGGCAGCGTCGCCAGGCTGGCGGGGCCGGCCCCGGCCGGCGAGCCGGCAGACGGAGTGAACGATGGGCGAGATCGTCGCTGAGGACCTGCAGAAGACGTTCGTGACGCCCGAGGGCGTCGAGGTGGTGGCCCTGGACGGGATCAACCTCAAGGTGCGCACGTGTGAGTTCCTCTGCGTCCTCGGCCCGAGCGGCTGTGGCAAGACCACGTTCATGAACATCGTGAGCGGGCTCGAGCGACCCACCGCCGGGCGCGTCCTGGTCGACGGCCGGCCGGTGGAGGGGCCCCGGCAGGAGGTGGCCGTTGTCTTCCAGGAGTACAACCTCTTCCCCTGGAAGACGGCCGCGCACAACGTCGAGTTCGGGCTCAAGGCCCGGGGGCAGTCGAAGGCGAAGCGGCGGGACGCGGCACTCCGCTACCTGGAGATCGCCGGGCTCAAGGGGTTCGAGGACCGATACCCTCACCAGCTCTCCGGCGGCATGAAGCAGCGGGTGGGCATCGCCCGGGCGCTGGCCGTCGATCCCGAGATCCTGCTGATGGACGAGCCCTTCGGCGCGCTCGACGCCCAGTCCCGCACGTTCTTCCAGGAGGAGCTCCTCAGGATCTACGACCGGGTGAAGAAGACCGTGGTCTTCATCACGCACAACATCAACGAGGCGATCTTCCTCGGGGACCGGGTAGCCGTGATGACGTTCCGGCCGGGACGGATCAAGGAGGTCGTGGGGGTCGACCTCCCTCGTCCGCGAACCCTCGACGTGCTGGAGACGGCCGAGTTCGCGTCGAAGCGGTCGGCGGTGTGGCGGCTCCTCCGTGAGGAGTCGCGGAAGGCCTTCGAGGCGAAGCAGGAAGCCCTGGTGTTCGGAGAGTGAGGCGGGAGGAGAGCGGGATGGAGGCTGTACTTGCCGACCGAAAGACGCCCAGGCGCGCCCGGACGAGACTCACGCCGAAGGCGTGCGCCCTCGAGCTGGCTCGGTACGGGGGCCCGTTGCTGACGCTCGTGCTGCTCTGGCAGGCGATGGTGTGGTGGAAGCAGTGGCCCCCCTACCTGCTCCCCGGGCCGCTGGAGGTGGCCCGGACCTTCTCGTCCCTGCTGGTCGAGGGCATCCTGCTCCAGCATCTCGTCTCCAGCATCAAGGTGCTGCTGCTGGGCAGCATCGCCGGGATGGCGGTGGCGATCCCCCTCGGCTTCTGGATCGCGACCTGGCGGCCTGCCAGCATCTTCTTCAACCCCATCGTCACCGTTCTCCAACCCATCCCCGGGATCGCCTGGATCCCGCTGGCCATCCTGTGGTTCGGCCTCGGGCGCACGGCGATCGGCTTCATTATCTTTCTCTCGGTCTTCTTCCCGATCCTGCTGAATACCATCACCGGCGTGCGGACCATCAACCGGGAGCTCCTGCGCGTGGCCCGGGTCATGCTCTGCCCGCTCTGGATGGTCGTCACCGACGTCATCGTTCCCGGCGCCCTGGCCTACATCATCACCGGGCTCCGGATCGGCCTGGGCTACGGCTGGCGGGCGCTGGTGGCCGGCGAGATGATCGCGGCGACCTCGGGTCTCGGCTACATGATCTTCGACGCGCGCAACTACCTGAAGACGGACGAGGTGATCGTGGGTATGGCCACCATCGGGCTGTTCTGGGCGCTGGTGGAGCGCGTGCTGCTGAAGCCGCTGGAGCAGCGCACGATCGAGCGGTGGGGCATGGCGCGGGCCGCCGCATGACGATCGCCGCGGGCAGCGAGGCGCGCCCGGGAGCGGTCCGGCAGGTGAGCCCCCAGCCGCGCGAGGTCGACGACAGGAGAGGAGAGCATGGGGCGTCAGGAAGAGCTTCTTGAGCTGGCGTATCGCTACCTCCCGGGCGCGGCCTTCGGGGCGTTCGCCTTCCCGGAGGGGGCCGAGGTGGTGGTGGCGGGGGGCCGGGGCAGCAAGGTCTGGGACGTGGAAGGACGGGAGTACATCGACTATATCCTCGGGTCGGGCCCGATGATTCTCGGGCACGCGCACCCGGCGGTCGTCCGGGCCGTGCAGGAACAGATCGCGCAGGGGTCGTCGTTCTACGCGCTGAACGAGGCGGCGATCCGGCTCGCTGAGAAGATCGTCAGGGCCTGCCCGTGCGCCGAGGCGGTCAAGTTCGCGGGCACCGGGTCGGAGGCGACGTACTTCGCGCTGCGCCTGGCGCGCGCGGCGACGGGGCGCGAGGAGGTGGTGAAGTTCGAAGGGGGCTATCACGGTCACCACGACTACAGCATGGCGGACGAATCCGCGGGGATCCCCCGGGGGGCGCGGAGCTCGGTGCTCGTCGCTCCGTTCAACGACCTGGCCGGGACGGCCGCCGTCATCGAGGAGCAGGCTGACGACATCGCGGCGGTGATCGTCGAGCCTCTGCAACGGGTGATCCCGCCAGCGCCCGGGTTCCTCGAGGGCCTCAGGGCGCTGACCAGCCGGCACGGCATCCTCCTGGTCTTCGACGAGGTGGTGACCGGCTTTCGCCTCGCCTACGGGGGCGCGCAGCAGTTCTACGGCGTGGTCCCCGACCTGGCCTGTTACGGGAAGATCATCGGTGGAGGACTTCCGCTGGCCGCCGTCGCCGGCCGGCGAGACATCCTCGACCTCGCCAACCCCAGGCGGCGGGGGACCAAGGAGTACGCCTGGGTGAGCGGGACGTTCAGCGGCAACCCGCTGGGCGCCGTGGCGGGGCTCGCGGTGCTCTCGGAGCTCGAGAAGCCCGGCGCCTACCAGCGGCTCCACGCCATCGGCGACAGGCTCCGGGCGGGGCTCGGCGAGATCTTCCGGCGACGTGGGGTCTCGGCTCAGGTGCTCGGAGTCGGACCACTGGCGAATGTCTATAGCAGCCCGGAACCGATCTGCGACTACCGGTCTCTCCGGCGCGCAGACATGCGCCTGACGCAGGGCCTGTGGGTCGAGCTGATCCGGCGAGGGGTGATGACGAACCTTCCAGCCAAGCTCTACCTCTCACTGGCCCATACCGATGACGATATCGACAGGACGCTGGCGATGTTCGACGAGTCGCTGCGGGCGGTGCTCGATGGGGTGGGCATACGAGAAGCGACCGGTACTCGGACGGGCTCGGGGACGAGCCCGTCCGCTGTCAGGGGAGGATAGCATGAGCAGACGGAGGCCGTTCGTCCCGGCTCGATATTCCGGCTGGCAACCGCGCGTGGCGATGCTCGTCCTCATGGGGCTGGTGGTCTCGTCCGGGGCGTTGGTGGCCACGGCCGCCCGCGCCGAGACGCGGGTTCGCGTCGGAGCCCTGAGCACGATCAGCATGGCCCCGGCGCCCCTGACTGCGGTGTCCAACGGGCTGTTCGCGAAACACGGGCTCAATGTCGAGATGCGGTGGTTCCTCACCGGGCCGGAGATCATCCAGTCCCTCGGGGCCGGGGAGCTGGATATCGGCATCGTGGGAAACGCGCCCGCCATCTCCGCCCTGGCGGCGGGGGTCCCCCTGAAGATCGTCTCCGTCGGCATGGGCGGCGGGGCGCGAGAGTCCCTTCTCGTTCGGGTCAACGATCCCGCTCAACGGCTGGAGGATCTCAAGGGCAGGAAGGTTGGTCTCGTCGCCGGATCCGATGCGGAGATGTTCCTGCGCACACAGCTGAAGGCGCGCGGGCTGAAGTTCCAGGACGTGACCATCATCAACGTGAAGCCGACGGAGCAGCCGGCCGCGCTGCAGCTGGGCCAGGTGGACGCCGTCTACGCCTGGGAGCCCACGCCGGCGCTCATCGTGGTCAAGGGCATCGGGCGGCGGATCCTGGATGCCGACGAGGTGGGATCGGGGTCCAACGCCATCGTCGCGCGGCAGGAATTCCTCGGCAAGCACCCGGATGCTGTCGCCACTTTCCTGAAGGCCATGCACGAGGCGACGGCCTACAACCGGGCCAACGCCGAGCGGGTCGTCGATCAGCTCCAGGAGCGATTGCGCCTGGATCGGGCGGTCTTGCTGGACGCCGTCCCCCGACAGCTCTGGTACGTGGAGGTCTTCCAGGAAGATGTCCAGCTGTGGCAGGCGGCGGCCGACTTCCTCTACGAGGAGGGGAAGCTCCGGAAGAAGGTCACCGTGATGGAGCACCTGGACCTCGCGCCGCTCGAGCGGGCGCTGGGCGCCACGTATCCCCTGGCGGGCAGGGCGCTGGACAGATACAAGTATCCGACGCTGCGCCGACCGTAGGGGTGCGGCATGGTCCGGGCCGCCGCATGACCGAGCGCGGCCGGCATGGAGGGGGACACATGAGACGGTTCTTGACGTTGGTCGTCGCCTGCGTGGTGAGTCTCACCTTCCCGGGCTTCCTCGCGGAGGCGGACGCACAGCAACCCGTGGTCCGCTTCGCCACCCTGACCTCCATCAGCAAGGCGCCTCCGGCGGTCGTGGCGGAGAAGCGGGGGCTCTTCGACAAGCACGGCGTGAAGGTGGAGATGAAGCTGTTCGCCGAGGGGCGGGTCGCCATCGAGGCGCTGGCGGCCGGGCAGTTCGACATCGGGATGTTCGGCGACATCCCGGGCCTCGCCCTGCTGGCCCGGGGCTACCCCGGCAAGATCATCGCCGCCGGGCTCGGCGGGCCCGCCCGCCAGGCCGTGCTCGTCCGCAAGGACGCGCCGTACCAGCGGCTGGAGGACCTCAAGGGGAAGAAGCTGGGATTGACGAAGGGGTCGACCGACGAGCTGGCGCTGGAGGCGAGCTTCACCAAGCGCGGCCTCCGCTGGGACGACTTCACCGTGATCGATCTCAAGCAGGGGGAGAAGGCTACGGCCCTCCAGCTCGGTCACGTCGATGTCGTCGAGGCGTTCGAGCCCGTCCCCGCCATCATCGTGACCAAGGGCATCGGCCGCCGGCTCCTCACAGCCCACGGCGAGATCCCAGACATCATCGGGGTGATCATCGCCAGCACCAAGTTCCTGGAGAGCCACCCCGGCGAGGTGGTGAAGTTCCTCCGGGCGCTCCACGAAGGAGCGCAGTGGGCGCACGCCTATCCCAACGAGATGGTGGATCTTCTCCACAAGGAGCTCAAGGTCGACCGGCCGGTCCTGATCGACTCGATTCCCCGGCAGTGGTGGTACGTCGAGGTCTTCAGTCACACGCTCGAGGACTGGCAGCGGGCCGCGGACCTGCTCCTCCGCTTGAAACGGGTCGCGGCTCCGCTGGATGTCAAGGGGCTGGTCGAGTTCAAGTTCCTTGCCGAGGCCCTCGGCAAGAAGTACCCGCTGGGCGTCGCCGCGGCCGACGTCCTGCGGTACCCGAACGTGACCGTGCGCGAGTGAGGCGGGCCCGCGTCCGTCCGCGCTGGCTGGAGGAGGAGCTGATGGAGGGGAGCGCGATATGGGGAAGGTCTCGTTCATCGACGTGACGCTCCGCGATGCGCACCAGTCGCTCTGGTCGACCCGGATGACTACGGCGATGATGCTGCCCGTGGCGCCGGCCCTGGACCGGCTGGGGTTCGAGGCCATCGACCTGGTGGGCGGCGCGGTGTTCGACGTCTGCGTCCGCTACCTCCTCGAGGATCCCTGGGAGCGGATGCGGATCATGAGCCGGATCATCACGAAAACACCGCTGATCGTGATGACCCGAGGGCAGAGCCTGTTCACGTTCGAGCTCTTCCCTGACGACGTTGTCGAGCTCACAGCCAAGCGAATCGCGGCCAATGGAATCCGGTACCATACCCCCTACGATGCGCTGAACGACATCCGGAACCTCGAGGTGCCCGTGCGGGCGGCCAAGGCGGCGGGGCTGTTCGTGGCCGCCGGGATCGTCTACACGATCAGCCCGGTCCACACCGACGAGTACTACGCGGCGAAGGCGCGCGAGCTGATCCGGCTGGGCGTGGACGCCGTCTTCCTGAAGGATCCCAGCGGACTCCTCAAGCCCGAACGGGTGCAGACGCTGATCCCGGTGCTGCGGACGGCCGTGGGCGCCCTACCGCTTCAGCTCCACACGCACTGCCTGACCGGCCTCGGGCCGATCTGCGCGCTGGAGGCGATCCGACTGGGCGTGGAGACGGTCCATACGGCGACCTCGGTCCTGGCCCACGGCGCCTCCCACCCGCCTACTGAGTGGGTCGCGCGACATGCCCGGCGGATGGGGTTCGAGGTGTCGCTGGACGTGGAGGGCCTCAAGCCCGTCGCGGATCACTTCCGCTACGTCGCGGCGCGGGAGGGCAAGCCGCTCGGGCAGGTGGCGGAATACGACCCCTTTCACTACGAGCACCACGTCCCCGGCGGGATGATCTCCAACCTGCGCAGCCAGCTCCGGGATGTGGGGATCGAGCACCGGCTGGACGAGATCCTGGAGGAAGCCGCGCGGGTCCGCCGCGAGCTGGGCTACCCGATCGTCGTGAGCCCGTTCGCCCAGTTTGTGGTGACCCAGGCGGTCCTGAACGTCATGCAGGGGGATCGGTACCGGACGGTCCCGGACGAGGTCCGGAAGTACGCGCTGGGGTACTACGGCGAGCTGGCGGCGCCGATTGATCCGAACGTGCTGGACCGGATCGTCGGAAAGGAGCAGCCGGTGACGGCCCGGCCTGGCCAGTTGCTCGCCCCGGCCCTCGAGCGGGTCCGGCGCGAGCGCGGCCCCTTTGCCTCCGACGATGATCTCTTGCTGGCCGTCTTCTACAATCCGGAGCAGTACCTCCAGCTCGTGAACGCGCGCCCGATCAAGACCGACTACCCGGTCGGACGGACGCCGCTCCTGACGCTGATCAAGGAGCTGGCCGCGCGCCGCGACATCGCGTCGGTGAAACTGATCAAGAAATCGCCGTCCCGGTCGCCTGACGGGCCCGTCGAAGCCATCAAGGAGGAAGCGAGATGAGTCAAGACGTCGTGATTCTCGGTGGGGCTCGAACGCCGATCGGGAAGTTCGGAGGCAGCCTCCGCCCCCTCACCGCCGTCGAGATGGGGGCGCACGCGATCCGGGAGGCGCTCGCGCGCACGAGCACTCCGGCCGATCGGGTGGATCTCTGCATCGTGGGGCATGCCCGTCAGGCGGGCAACGGCCCCAACCCGGGCCGGCTCATGGCGGTCACCGGCGGGCTCCCTGCGACCACGCCGGCCTACACGGTCCAACAGGCGTGCCTGTCGGGACTCCTCGCCGTGATCCAGGCCCGGTACGCGATCCTGGAGGGCGACGCGTCGGTGGCTGTTGCCGCGGGGGCCGAGCACATGACGAACATTCCCTACCTGTCCTTCGAGGCGCGCTGGGGCGCCCGGTTGGGGCACGCGAGCCTGGTGGACGCCATGTTCAAGGACGGCTTCATCGACCCGTTGACGGGGAAGCACATGGGAGAGCTCTGCGATGCCCTCGCCAAGCGGTACGGCATCGGCCGGCCGGAGCAGGACGCCTTCGCCCTCGAAAGCCAGCAGCGCGCGGCCAGGGCCAGGAAGGACGGCTGCGTGGACCGGGTCCTGGCACCGATCCCGATTCCGCGGGGCAAGGGCGAGCCGCTTCTCTTCGGAGAGGACGAGCACGCCCGCGCCGACACGACGCTGGAAAGCCTCGCCAAGCTCCCGCCTGCCTTCGGGAAAGACGGGACCATCACCGCCGGGAACGCCTGCGGGATCACCGACGGCGCCGCCGCGCTGGTGGTCGCGTCGGCTGAAGAGGCGAAGCGCCTGGATGCGCGCCCGCTCGCGAAGATCCTGGGGGCAACCGTCGCCGCGATCGCGCCGGGCGACTATGCGGTCGCGCCGGTGGCCTCCACGCGGAAACTCCTCGGCCGGCTCGGGATGGCGGTGAGGCAGTTCGACTTCGTGGAGATCAACGAGGCCTTTGCCGCCCAAATGCTCGCCTGCATGCGGGACCTCGACCTGGATCCCGGGCGGGTGAACGTATGGGGGGGCGCCATTGCGCTCGGGCATCCGATTGGCATGTCGGGCGCTCGAATCCTGCTGAATCTTGTCCACCAGCTGGAGGCGCTCGGCGGGCGATACGGCTTGGCTGCGATCTGCGGCAACGGCGGACACGGGGCGAGCATCGCGATCGAGCGCGTCGCGTAGAGAGGCGACCCGGGTCAGAACGCCGAAGGCCGGTGAACCGCGGGCAGAGGTTCCACATCCTGCGGGCTGATCGCAGCATCACGCGAAGGGGGATCGTGCATGAAGGACAAGCACGTTGAGGTCGATTGCGGGGAACGGCAACTGGAGATCGAGGTCCCCGAACATGCGGTCGTCGTCGAATTTCGGGATCCGCCTTTTCTGCCGGATCCCGTCGCCGCAGTTCGGAAGGCGCTCGCTGAGCCCCATGGGAGTCCCCCCTTGGCGGCGCTCGCTCGACCTCGGATGCGGGTGGCCATCGCCTTCGACAATCCCACCCGCCCAGGCCTTCCCCAGCAAATCATCCTCCCGGTCGTCGTCGCGGAGTTGGTCTCGGCGGGCGTCCGGGAGCAGGACATTCTGTTCATCTCCGCGGGTGGCAATCACCGCAAGTGGACGCGCGCCGAATTGGCGGCCTATCTGGGTCCAGAGATCTTCGATCGGTTCTGGTCGCGCGGACAGATCATCAATCATGATTGCTCCGATCCCTCCCAGCTCAAGTTTCTGGGCATCTCGGAGCGCGGGGGCTATGTTGAGCACAACGGCCACTTCCTCCAGGCGGATTTGATGATCTATTCCGGAAACGTCTCGGCGACGAACTGGGGCGGCTACAGCGGGATGGGAGTGGTCGTCGGGCTTGCCTCCGCCAGCAGCATGCGCTCGCATCACGGCTATCACGTGGTGGCGCACCCGGATTCCTGCACGGGTGACCACACGACGATGCTCTACCGAAGTCTCAAGGCTGAGATCAACGCATACATCGAAAAAATCACCGGCAAACGGATCTTCTACGTCGATGCCGTCGGCGGGGTCAAGGGGCGGTTGGCGGGCGTTTTCGCCGGCTATTCTCCCGAGGTCGATGCCGCGGCCTGGAGCCTGGCCGATACGTTCTCCCGCTATCCCGTCCCCCAGGCCGACGTCCTGATCATCGGCCTTCCCGCGCGATTCGCGTACGGGGATTCTAACAACCAGCTTATCGCGGCCGTGGGCGCCCTCGTTCCCCCCCGGATCTGGCTCAACCGGCCCCTCCTGCGAGAAGGCGGCGTCGTGATCGGCCTCAGCCCCTGCACGGGGTGGATCAATCCGCACATGTATCCGTCGTATCGGGAAGTCGTTGACCTCTACGCTCGATACCACAGCATCGCCTCGCTTTCCGACCACGAGGAAGAGTTCTGCCGTCGCCCCGATTATCTTCATCGGTACACCTATGGCTATGGCTACCATCCGGTCCATCCGTTCTGGCTGTTCTACGAAAGCCAGTACGCCCTCGACCGGGCCGGGGCCATCATGATGGCCGGAACCGGCAACCCGGGAGCCTTCCGCGCTCTGGGCATCATCCCCACGAGCGACTTCGGTGAGGCGTGGACGGTGGCGACGAAGCTCGTGGGCAAGAATCCCGTGACGGTCGTCGCGCCCTCATTCTGGAGCCGGCGCCTCTTCAAATTCGACGTTCAGGCGTGAGGACCTGGGGCGTCGCGTGAAGACACCTGTCCTCGGGCTCGAGGGCAAAGTCGCGATCGTGACCGGAGCAGCCGCCGGGCTGGGGCGGGCCTTCGCCGGGGCACTGGCCGGTCATGGGGCCAGGGTCGCCGCTCTGGATCGCGATCGGGGGGGGATCGAGGCCACGATCGAAGAGAGTCATCGCGGCGCCGGCGCTAAGATCGTGCCGTACGAGGTGGATGTCACATCATCGGCGCAGGTCGATGCAACGATTCGCAAGGTCCTGGACAGCTTCGGCCAGATCGACATCGTCGTGAACAACGTGGGCATCTACCCGATCACCCCCTTCATGGACATCTCCGAGGAGCTGTTCGACCGCGTCCTGTCGGTGAACCTCAGGAGCGTGTATCTCGTCTGCCGGGCAGTGATCCCCCACATGGTCACGAGGAGGTACGGCCGGATCGTCAACATCGCGACGACCGGGTTCTACCGGCCCGGTCCCGGACAGGCCCACTACGCAGCATCGAAGGGCGGGGTCATCGGCCTCAGCCGGGCGCTCGCCGCCGAATTCGGCAACAGCGGCATCACCGTGAACTGTGTGGCGCCGGGGCTGACGATGACCGCGACCGTGGAGGAGGCGTATCCGGAGGCCCGCATCGTCGAGCTGGTGAGAGCCCGGGCTATTTCGCGGCGCGAGAACGTCGAGGACGTCGTCGGCGCCGTGCTCTTTCTCTGCAGCGACCTGAGCGCCTTCATGACCGGTCAAACCGTCGTCGTCGACGGCGGCCGGATCATGAGCTGACGTGGCGCGGCCCGACAACGGGAGGCCTGCCGCCGGGGAGGTCGAGCGTTAAGCCGATGGACATGTTCGGTGTGGGAGTGACGCTGCTGTTCGGGATCCTCAACGGCTTCGGGTACGCGATGCTGTTGTTTCTCCTGTCCTCGGGGCTGACGGTTGTCTTCGGGATGCTCGGCGTTCTGAACATCGCGCACGCGTCGTTTTACATGCTCGGCGCCTATTTCGCGTATTCGGTCGTCCAATCAACCGGGAGCTTCTGGTGGGGCCTTCTGGCGGCGCCGGTTGCCGTCGGCGTACTTGGCGTCCTCACCGAGCGCACCCTGTTGCGGAGAGCGCATCGGCTTGGGCACGGCCACGAGCTGCTGCTGACGTTCGGACTTGCCTACATCATCCTCGAGCTCGTGAAGTGGATCTGGGGGACCGGATCTCACCCGGTCTCGGCTCCGGCGGTGCTGGACGGCTCCATCAGGCTTGTGGGAGGCGCGTACCCGGCCTATCGTCTCTTCGTCTGCGTGTTCGGCCTCGGCGTCCTCGTGGGGCTGGCGTTGCTCCTCTTCAAGACCCGGCTGGGGATGATCGTTCGAGCGGCCGTTTCGGACATCGACATGGTCAACGCGCTGGGCTTCAACGTTCGCGGTCTGTTCGTGGGCGTGTTCGGAATTGGGGCATTTCTCGCGGGCCTGGCGGGGGTGATCGCGGCGCCCCTGCTGAGCGTCTACCCCGGCATGGGCCCCGATATGCTCGTCGACACATTCATCGTTGTTGTTGTCGGGGGGCTGGGCAGCCTGAAGGGAGCGCTGATAGCGTCGTTCCTTCTCGGTGGACTCCAGTCGTTCGGCGTTGTCATCGTGCCCCGCCTCGCCATGATCTTCAGCTTTCTTCTCATGACGGTGGTCCTCATCTGGAGGCCCATGGGATTGTTCGGGGAGCGCGCGTGATTCCGCGTCGGGTCTTCTCGCCGGCAGCGGTCGGGATCGTCCTCGTCGGTGTGGGGCTGGCACCCTCGGTGATGTCAACGTCTCAAGTGTACAGCGGCACGGAGGTCGTGATCCTCTCCCTCTTCGCCGTCAGCTATAACCTGCTCTTCGGGTATCTTGGCTTGCTCTCCTTCGGGCACTCTGCCTATTTTGGGTTGGGCGCATATGCAACCGCCCTCCTGCTCCTCCACGCTCCGGGGGTTCCCCTGGGGCCCGCCATCGCGGGGGGGACGCTCGCCGGAGCAATTGGCGGCGTCCTGATCGGGAACTTCTGTGTTCGGCTGAGCGGTCCGTACTTCGCGATGCTCACGCTGGCGTTCGGTCAGCTCCTGTTTGCCGTGGCATGGAAGTGGAGGGCGGTCACGAGGGGCGACGACGGGTTCGGCGGTTTCCTCAAGCACGCGTCGTTGGCGCTCCCCGGCACTCCGGAAAGCGGGAGTCAGCACTCACTCTACTACCTGGTCGTCGCACTCGCGGTTCCGGTTATCGCGGCGACGTGGGCCCTCATGACGAAGACGCCGTTCGGGAACGTCGTCGTGAGCATTCGTCAGAACGAGGAACGCGCTGTCTTCCTCGGATACGACGTCTTCGCCACCAAGCTGATTACCTATACCATCTCCGCCGGCCTGGCGGGGCTGGCTGGCTCTCTCTCGGCCATCTTCCACGACTTTGTCTCGCCGAGCGTGATCGACCTGAACCTCTCCACCGACGTGGTCTTGATGACCTTCATCGGGGGAACCACATTCTTTTTCGGGCCGGTCCTGGGGGCTGTGTTCTTCGTGTACTTCGGCGATTTCATCTCCGCCCTCACCGATCGATGGCAGGTCGTCATGGGCCTCATCTTTGTCTTCATGGTCCTTTACGTCCCCAAGGGGTTCATCGGCCTCGGACGACTGATCCCGTCGGTCCGACCCCGTGAGACGCGACCGGAGACCGCCCCGTGACAGCGCAACTGCGCATCGAGGGCGTCTACAAGGATTTCGGCGGCCTGGAGATTCTCATGGGCGTTGACCTCCAGATCGAACCGGGAGAACGTCACGCGATCATCGGCCCCAACGGAGCCGGCAAGACGACCCTTATCAACCTGATCACGGGCAAATATACGCCGTCGCGTGGACGGATCTGGTTCGGGGGGATGGAGATTACGTCCGTTCCGGCGCACGGGCGCGTGCGTCTGGGAATCGGACGCTCCTTTCAGATCATCAACCTCTTCCCCGAGATGACGGTGTTCGAGAACATGCGGAACGCGATCCTCTCGAAGGAAGGCATCCGATTGAGCGTGCGGCGTGCGCTCAAGGGGCTTCGGGGAGTGACCAGCGAAACGGAACGGGTCCTTGCGCTGATAGGGCTGGAGAGTTTCCGGAATGTGCCCGCGGCGGAGTTGGCGTACGGAAAACAACGGACTCTTGAGATCGGGCTGGCACTGGGACTGGATCCGCAATTGCTCATCCTCGATGAGCCCACCGCGGGCATCTCCTCGGCCGAGACTCGCGAGATCGCCGGGGTGATCCGGCGGGTCACCGAACGCAAAACGTTGATTCTGATCGAGCACGATATGGACGTGGTCTTCGCATTAGCTGATCGGATCAGCGTCCTTCACCACGGCCGCATCCTCGCCCAGGGCTCGCCGGCGGAGATCCGCGAAAATCCCGAGGTCAAAGAAGCCTACCTGGGACATCTGGAGGCTGTAGGATGACCCTTGAGGTTCAGGATCTGGTGACGTATTACGGCAAGACCCAGATTCTTCATAACGTGTCGTTGGCGGCCGACGCGGGGCAGGTGACGTGCCTTCTGGGGCGTAACGGTTTCGGGAAGAGCACGACCTTGAAGAGCATCATGGGCCTGGTGTCAACGCAGGCCGGGGGGATCCGGTTGAAGGGTCGCGACGTGAGGGGCTTGCCGCCATATCTGATCGCCCGTGCGGGGATCGGCTACGTTCCGCAGGACCGTCGGATCTTCCCCACCCTCACGGTGAGAGAGAACCTGATGATGGGGATGAAGCCGGGAAGCCGGCCGAGCGAAGGGAGATGGTCGATCGAGGATGTGCTGGCCTATTTTCCTCCGCTGGAGCGGCGGCTCACGTCCAAGGGACGCGTTCTTTCCGGGGGGGAGCAACAGATGCTCTCCGTCGCGAGAGCCCTCATGGGCAGTCCCGAGGTGCTCCTGCTGGACGAGCCGACCGAGGGATTGGCTCCGCGAATCGTCGAGGCATTGGAAGGAGTGATCCGCGAGATCACCGGGCACGGCGTGGCGGTCCTCTTTGTCGAATCCAAGCTGTCGGTGGCGCTGCGCCTCGCCAGGCGCGTCTACGTCATCTGGAAAGGCCAGATCGTCTATGAAGGGAGTCCGGGGGATCTGGAGCGGGATCGCAACATCCGGCAGCAGTACTTGGAGGTCTAGGACATCGGAGGGGGCCCCCGCCCCCCCATCGGGGTGGGCCCGGCCCCCTCCGAAGCCTCCCCCACGAAGGGGGTTGCGCCGGCCGGGTACCCACGCCGAAGGCGTGGGTGGGCGCTCGAACCGAGGTTGGTCCGGCACGCTTCTAGGCCGTTGGGCCGAGGACGCAAAACGCAGCACGCGTCCGAGCGAGAAAGGGGGCGAGTATGAGAAGCTCATTCGCATTGGTGTGTGCGATCGTGTTGGTCGCTTCAGTCGCGGGGTCGATGGGTCACCCGGCCTCAGCGGAGGGGGCCGAGCCCATCAAGGTGCTCGGTCTGGATGTGCTCTCGGGCCCGTTTAAGGACATCGGCGAGCGGTATCTTCTCGGGGTGAAGTTCGCGGTCGAGGAGATTAACGGAAGTGGAGGCATCAACGGGCGTCCGATCAAGCTCTACCTCGACGATTCTCAGCTGAAGCCGGATGTGGCGCAGCGGAAGGCCATCAAGTACATCCTGGACGACGGAGTCAAGATCATCATGGGGTTTACGGGAACCCACGTCGCGAAGGCAGTCGCCCAGGTCGCCGCAAAACACAAGGTGATTGTCGTGCAGTATTCTGCCGAGGCCGATGAGCTGACCGGCAAGGATCATGTTCCCTACGTGTTCCGGCTCGCGCTGACGACCTCGATGCACGCGGCCGCGACCACGGCGGCCTTTGCCGACAAGCCGCACAAGAAGTTCTACCTCTTGAACCAAGATTACGCGTACGGGCACGACGTCGCCAAGGCGTACAAGAAGTCCCTCGACCGACTCAAGCCCGGCTGGCAGCTCGCGGGGGAGGAGTATCATCCGCTGGCGACGAAGGACTTCGCCCCTTACATCCAGAAAATCATCGCGGCAGGCCCGGACGCGGTGTTGACGGGTAACTGGGGATCCGACCTCAGCGTCCTGGTCAAGCAGGCTGGAAAGTTTGGGGTGAAAGTACCTTTCGGGCACCAATTCCTGAGTGATCCCGTCGCGATGCGGGAGATCGGAGAGGCGGCGATCGGGCATTTCACGTCTGAGGTATATATGCTCGGCGTCGATACGCCCCCGAACAGGGAGTTTATCGAACGGTGGCACAGGAAGTTCAAGGACACGGAGAACCCATGGCCGGAATTCACCATCGGCAAGGCGTACAACACCACCATGTTCATGGCGGCGGCGCTCAAGAAAGCCAACTCCGACGACGCCGACGCGGTTATCCGGGCCTGGGAAGGAATGGCCTACGAGAGTCTAATCGGACGACAGGTCATGCGCGCCTGCGATCACCAGGTTCAGACCCCGGTGGCCGTTGCCGAGATCGTGCCGGGACCCGGGAAGTTCTATCCGTTTCCCTTCACCGGCCGGGTGACACTTGTTCCCGCGGAGAACGTGTCGGTGCCCCCCAAGGAGACCGGGAACAAGCGCTGCGAGTAGGGCGCGCATGATTCTCGACGAGTTCTCTCTGGCCGGCCAAGCCGCGGTGGTAACGGGTGCGGGCCGCGGCATCGGCCGCGCCATTGGACTGGCACTCGCCGAGGCGGGCGTCGCGGTGGTGACGTCCGACCTCGACGGCCCTTCCGCCGAGGCGGCGGCCGCGCAGATTCAAGCGGGCGGCGGAAAAGGACTTCCCGTTCAGGCGGACATCACCCGGGAACGTTCGGTCGCGGATCTCGTCGCGCAAGCGGTTCGCTGGGCCGGCCGACTCGATCTGCTCGTCAATAATGCGGGCGTCACCCTCCAGAAACCGGCGGAAGAGCTCACCCTCGAAGAGTGGAGCTTCGTGCTCGCGGTGAATTTAACGGGGGCGTTTCTCTGCTCGAAGCACGCCGCACGGGCCATGATGACCGCGAAAGGCGGGAGCATCGTGAATATCGCATCGATTCACGCTCAGGTGGCGCCGGCGTTTCATCCGGCAGCCGCGTACGCCTCCTCGAAGGCCGGCCTCCTGGGGCTGACCCGGGCGCTGGCCGTGGAGTGGGCCCGGCACGGTATTCGTGTAAACGCGATTTGTCCAACCTATGTTTACACCGAGATGACGCGAAAGCGTCTGGAGGACGGCGAATATCTGTCGCGGATTGTCGAGCGGACACCGCTGGGGAGGGTGGCGGAGCCCTCGGACATCGTCGGGACGGTGCTGTATCTGGCTTCCGCTGCGTCAAGGATGGTGACCGGCCATGCGTTGAACGTTGATGGCGGGTGGCTGAGCGTGTAAGCCGCTCATGAGTTGAGGCCTGTGAACCTAGCCCGAATTATGTTCATAATTCGGGCTAGTGAACCGCTGATCGTGGTGGATGGGGGGGAGCGGACCAATGGTGCGCGATCAGATCGAAAAAGTGGCGGTCATCGGAGCCGGCGTGATGGGGACCGGGATCGCGCAGGTCTTCGCCCAGTTCGGTTTGGCCGTTGCGCAGACGGACGTGAGCGAGGCGCTCCTGGCACGGAGCAAGGAACGGATGCTCGCGAACCTCGAGGGCCTGGTCGTCAAAGGCAAGCTGGCGAAGTCGGAGGTCGACGCCGTGCTCGCGCGCATTGTTCAGACCGTCGTCGTCGAGGCCGCGGCGAAGGAGGCCGACTTCGTGGTCGAGGCGGTGGTCGAGGACCTGGAGACGAAGAAGAAGGTGTTCGGGGAATGGGACCCGATCTGTCCCCCCCGCACGATCCTCGCGACCAACACGTCGGTCCTTTCCCCCACGGAAGTTGCCTCGGTGACGCGCCGGCCGGAGAAGTGCATCGGGATGCATTTCATGAACCCCGCCCCTCTCATGAAGCTCGTCGAAGTGGTCCCGGGCCTTCTCACCGCCCCCGAGACGATCGAGATGACGAAGGCGCTCGCCAGGCGAATCGGGAAGACGCCCGTCGTGGCCAGGGAGTCTCCCGGGGGGATCGTGTCGCGAATCATGGTGGCGATGCGGAACGAGGCGGTCGACATTCTCGCGGAAGGCATCGCCACCGCAGAGGATATCGACACGGCGATGAAGCTGGGGGCCGGCTTTCCGCTGGGTCCGCTGGAGCTGATCGATCTCGTCGGCGTCGACCTGCACGTGACCAATTCCGAGACCATGATGCGAGAGACCGGGAACGCCAAGTACCGCCCGCACCCGCTGCTCCGGAAGATGGTCCGGGCCGGCCACCACGGCCGGAAGTCGGGCCGCGGGTTCTACACCTATGAGCGTTGAGCAGGAGGAGACACGCGATGGCTATGACCGTGCGAAACTCCCTTCGAACCCCACGGTCCTCGTCGTGCGGCCCGACTCCCCGTGGAAATCGTTGAAGGATCTCGTCGAAGCCGCCAAGAAGAATCCGGGAGGGATCAAGGCGAGCGTCCCAGGGTTGGGCACGATGCCCCACCTGGCGCTGGAGATCCTCGTGCAGGCGACGTGGGCAGCGTGGGGATTGACCCCATCTCCGGGTACCAGCGGTTCACCTTCGGCCTCCTGACCCTTTCGGAAGGGATCAACTTCATCCCGGTGGCCATGGGACTGTTCGGCATCGGCGAGGTCCTGGCGAGCACCGAGGAATCGGCGAAACGGCAGGTCCTGAAGACCGCGCTCGCCGGACTCCTCCCGACCAAGGACGATTGGATCCGGGCGAGGGGGGCATTGGTCCGGGGATCGTTCCTGGGCTTCCTTATCGGCGCGCTCCCGGGCGGGGGGGCGATCATCGCCTCGTTCGCCAGCTACGCCGTCGAGAAGCGGATCTCGAAGCATCCGGAGAAATTCGGCAGGGGGGCCATCGAAGGCGTGGCCGGCCCGGAAGCGGCCAACAACGCTGCGGCAAGCGGCGCCTTCATTCCCCTCTTCACGCTGGGCCTGCCCTCAAACGCCGCCACGGCCATGATCTTCGCCGCCCTCCTTCTCCACGGTCTCCGCCCCGGCCCCCTCCTGTTCACAGCCAATCCAGATCTGGTCTGGGGGGTCATCGCCTCCATGTACATCGGGAACCTCATGCTGCTGGCGCTGAATCTTCCGCTCATCGGGATTTTTGTCCAGATGCTCCGGGTTCCATACCCGGTTCTTGCCCCCCTCATCGTCCTCTTCTGCCTCGTTGGAGCGTATAGCGTCAACAACAGCGTCGTCGATGTGTGGGTCCTGATCAGCTTTGGCATCCTGGGGTATTTCAGCCGAAAGCTCCGATTCGACGCGGCCCCGCTGATCCTGGCGCTGATCCTCGGGCCGATTATGGAGAACTCACTCCGCCAATCCCTCATCGCTTCCCGCGGCGATTTCTCCGTGTTCTTCGGCCGCCCCATTTCGGCGGCCCTGCTCGCGGCGGCCCTGGCCCTGGTCCTTCTTCCCGCGCTCCGGTGGGGTGTCGGGCTCTGGGCGCGCCGGGCGGCGGTCGGAACTCGGGTGGCCCTGCCGTGACCCTCGACCGCCTCTTCCGGCCGCGATCCATCGCCATTCTCGGCGCCTCCGAGGACTTCGTCAAAATCAGCGGGCGTCCGCTGAAGTTCCTCCTGGACAAGGGCTACGCGGGAAAGATCTTCCCCGTGAACCCGAAGTACGAGTGGGTGGCCGGCCTCCGTTGCTATCCGAGCGTGGGGGATATCGCCGAGCCCGTGGACCTGGCGATCGTGGCGGTCCCCGCCGCGGCGGTGCCGGACGCGGTGACCCAGTGCGCGGCCAAGGGCATCCCGGCCGCCGTCGTCTTCAGCTCCGGCTTCGGGGAGATGGGTGAGGAGGGACGCGAGCTCGAGCGCCGGGTGGCCGAGCTGGCGCGCCGATCGGGGCTCCGGCTCTGCGGGCCTAACACTCTGGGGTTCATGAACACCTTCGACCGCGTCATGGCGACTTTCAGCCAGGCCGGGGAAGGGGAGACGGCGGCGGGGCCCATCGCGTTCGTCACGCAGAGCGGCGCCTTCGGCACCGCCATCTTTGCGCTCGCCCGAGCGCGCGGGCTGTCGTTCGGGTATTTCGTCAACAGCGGCAACGAGGCCGACCTGGAGTTTGCCGACCTTCTCGACTTCGTCGTCGCCGATCCAAAGGTGCGGGTGGTCTCCGGGTACATCGAGGGGCTCAAGGACGGGCGGAAGCTCCTTGCGGTGGCAGACCGCGCCCTGGAACTCGGCAAGCCCATGGTGATCGCGAAGGTCGGGCGGTCCGCCGCCGGAGCCCGCGCCGCGCTCTCCCACACGGGCTCGCTGGCGGGCTCGGATCGTGTCTACACGGGGGTCTTCCGGCAGAAAGGGATCGTCCGCGCGGCGCACGAGGAGGAGCTCCTCGACCTGGTCTCGACGTTCTCGCTCTGCCCGCTTCCCGAGGGGCGGGGCCTCGGGATCGTGACCCAATCCGGCGGCGCGGGGGTGCTGATGGCCGACCGCGCCGAGGAGCTGGGCCTCTCGGTGCCCGGGCTCGCCGAGGACACGAAGGCCGCGCTCCGCAAGGTGATCCCCGCCTTCGGCTCCGTCAAGAACCCCGTGGACATCACCGCCCAGTTCATCGCCGATCCAGCGTTACTCCGGACGTCGCTGGAGATTGTCCTCCAAGACCCGCAGGTGGATGCGGCGATCTTCTACCTGGGACTCATGGAACGCTTCGCCGATCAGGTCGTGGGAAATCTGAAGGAGGTCCACGCCAAGACCCGGAAGCCCCTCATCGTGGCCTGGGTCGGGGCGCCGGAGGTCGGTCTGAAGGCCCTCAGGGAAAGCGGGATCTGCGCGCTCCCGAGCGCCACCCGGGCCGTCAACGCCGTTCGCGGCCTGGTGGAGTATGCCGAGGCCCGACACAGATGGGCGCAGGAGCGCCCCGGGATCGAAGGGGGAGGGGGCGGGGGCGCCGAGATGCTCCGGTCGCTCGTCCGTGGCTGCCGGGCGGAGGACCGGCGGGTCCTCACGACGGGGGAATCCTTCGCGCTTCTCTCGCGATACGGAATCAGGATCGCTCGGTCACGCCTCAGTCGCACGCCAGCCGAGGCCCTCCAGGCGGCCGAGGAGATCGGGTTCCCCGTCGCCCTCAAGGTCGAGTCTCCGGCCATCCAGCATAAGACTGAGGCGGGGGCGCTCCGCCTCAATGTTTCGGGCTCCGACGCGGTGGCCCGGGCCTTCGACGAGGTCGTAGGATCCGCGCGTCGTTACGCGCCGGGCGCGGAGATCCACGGCGTCCTGGTCCAGGAAATGGTTCGGGAGGGGACGGAAGTGGTCGTGGGCCTCCACCTGGACCCACAGTTCGGCCCTGTCGTCATGGTGGGCCTGGGCGGGATCCTCGTGGAGGTTCTGGGGGACGTGGCCTTCAGAGCCGCCCCCCTGAGCCGCGGCGACGCCGATCAGATGCTCCGCGACCTCAAGGGGAGCAGAATCCTGGAGGGGGTCCGCGGGCGCTCCGCGGCCGACGTCCAGTCGGTCATCGAAGTTCTGCTTGCGGTCTCTCGTTTGGCGGTCGACGCCGCCGGGGCGGTGGCCGAGCTTGATATCAACCCCCTCCTCGTTCTTCCGGCGGGGCAAGGGGCCCTGGCGGTGGACGCCCTGGCAATCCTCGCCGAGCCGCAGGCCTCCTGAACGGGCCGCGTGGCGCGGCCCCCTTCCAGGGGTGCGCCTAGCTGTCGAGGATGGCCCGCTCCATCCGCTGGAAGCGCCGGCGCAGCGGCTCCAACCCCTCGGCGTGCGTGATGACGTAGAGCCGGTTGGCGCGGATCGCCGCCAGGACCTGCGCGGCGACCTCCTCCGCTGTCAGCGTTGGGCCCATGAGCGGGACCGGTTCGCCCTTCGTCCCCACGGGGTTTTGCAAGGCGGGCGGACGGTTCCGTTCGCTGGTGAGAATCTCGGTCGCGACGCCCATGGGGCAGAGGACCGAGACGCCGATCCCGTACGGCCGCAGGTCTTTCACGAGCGTCTCCGACAGGCCGACCACGGCGTACTTGGTGGTGTTGTAAACCCCCAGCCCCTGACTGGCGATGAGGCCGGCCATGGAGGCGGTGTTGACGATATGCCCACCCTGCTGCTGAGCGATCATGCGCGGCAGGAACGCCAGGAGACCGTGGATGACGCCCCAGAGGTTGACGCCGATGACCCACTGCCAGTCCTGATAGGTCGCCGTCTCCAGGCCGCCCGACACGGAGACCCCCGCGTTATTGCAGAGAATGTGAACGGCGCCGAACGAGACCCAGGCTCGCTCGGCCAGCGCCTGGACCTGCCCGAGATCGGCAAGGTCGGTCCTGACCGCGAGGGCCTGGCCGCCGCCCGCCTCGATCGCGTCCGCGACCTGAGCCATGCCGGGTTCGTCGAGGTCGGCCAGGATGACCCTCGCGCCCTCTCGCGCGAGGGCCAGCGCCAGCGCCCGGCCGATGCCGCTGGCGCCGCCGGTGACGACCGCCACGCGGTTCGCGAACGGATCCATCGCCCGAAGTCTGCGGCCAACCTCGCGCGGTGTCAAGCGAACCAGTTCGGGTATACTGCCGGTCATGGGCCCCGATCCCTATCGACTGCCGAAGACCGTGGTCCCGGAGCGGTACGAACTCCGGCTCGAGCCCGACCTTGAGCACGGCACGTTTGCTGGAGAGGAGACGGTCACCGTCACGGTGCGGGAACCGGTGACGGAAGCGGTGCTGAACGCGGCCGAGCTTCAGATTCACCGAGTCTCGATCCGGAACGCCGCCGGGGTCACGCGGGAAGGGGTCGCGACCCTCGATGAGGCGGCGGAGCGAGCCCGGCTGGCCTTTCCGGAGCCGCTGGCACCCGGGACGTGGCGGCTGTCGGTCGCCTTCACGGGCGTCCTGAACGACAAGCTCCACGGGTTTTACCGGAGCACGTACAAGGTGGCGGGCGAGGGGGACGGGAGCGAAGCGGAGAAGATCCTGGCCGTGACGCAGTTCGAGGCGACGGACGCCCGGCGGGCTTTCCCCTGCTGGGACGAGCCGGCCTTCAAGGCGGTCTTCCAGGTGACCCTCGTCGTGGCGGACGGGCTCCAAGCGGTGTCCAACACGGCGGTCGTCAGCGAAAACCCCCTCCCGGGCACGGGCCGGAAGGCGGTCGCCTT
>JACQWA010000349.1 GCA_016209425.1 Candidatus Rokuibacteriota bacterium | reverse complement strand
CGGGCGACAAGCGCCCGCCGCTGACCGCAAGCGTTCGCCAGACTGGAGTTTTGTGATGACTGAAAGAGCAGAACACATTGCTCGCCTCGAAACTGCGGAATTGCAGTCTCGCCTTGCGTTAGCCGTGCGGCTAAAAACGAGAATGGCCAGTGCGAGGCTGGACCGGATGCGCGCCATTCCGGAGGAGAAAGCAAAGATCTACGAGGGCAACGCGACACGCCGGTTCCGCCGTGGAAGCTCCTGGAGGGGAAGGGGTATCCGGAAACCGCCGGAGGGGAGATTGTCGCCCGGTTCCGTCGCGCCACCGACGAGGCCCTCTCCCTCCTCCACCCGATCCGAGGAAAGGATTGGGCCTGGCAGGGTGTGATCCGTGGGCGGGCCACCAACCTCCTCGACCTCGGGACATGGCTGGCCAATCACAACGTGGCTGACCTGAAACAGATCGACGCGCTTCGGGAGGTCTTTACGCGCGCATGATGAAACGGGTCGCGGTGGAGAGCGCGGCCGAGGCCTACCTCGAACTCCTCGCCGCGCGCGGGATCGAATACTTCTTCGGCAATGCCGGGACCGACTTCGCGCCGATCGTCGAGGCCTACGCCAAGCGCGCGGCCCAGGGGATCGTGCTCCCGCGGCCCGTCACCGTTCCCCACGAGGTGACGGCCGTGGCCATGGCCCACGGCTACGCGATGATCACGGGGCGCCCGCAGGCCGTGATGGTCCACGTGACCGTGGGGACGGCCAACGCCCTGGCCGGAATCATGAACGCTGCCCGGGCCCACGTTCCGATCCTGTTCACCGCCGGGCGCACCCCGTTGACTGAAGGAAGCCTCCCGGGGGCCCGGGACCGGCACATCCACTGGGCGCAGGAAGCCTTCGACCAGGGCGCCATCGTCCGCGAGTTCGTCAAGTGGGACTACGAGCTGCGGGCCGGCGCGCAGCTCGAGACCGTGATCGACCGCGCCCTGGCGATCGCCTGCGCCGACCCTCCCGGCCCCGTCTCCCTCACGCTGCCCCGGGAAGTGCTGGCGGAACGGATCGAAACGATCGAGTATGCGGATCCGAGCCGCGCCCCCCAAAAGAGCGCGACGGTCGCGGACGGCGCGGCGATCGCAGAGGCCGCAAGGATTCTGGCGGCAGCGCGGAACCCGATCATCATCGCCAAGGCGTCGGGACGGGATCCGGCAGCCGTCGAGCCGCTGGTCAGGGTCGCCGAGGCGCTCGGGGCGCCGCACTTCGATCAGTGGCACACCCACGTCAATTTCCCCCAGGATCACCCCCTCCACGCCGGCTATGATCCCACGCCGCATCTGGGGGAGGCCGACGTGATTCTCGCGGTGGAATCCGATGTGCCGTGGTTCCCGAAGCTCGCGGCCCCGAAGCCGGAAGCCAAAGTCATCCAGGTGGGGATGGATCCGCTCTACCCGCGCTATCCGATCCGCGGCTTTCCGGCCGACGTGGCCCTCGCCGGCACTGTCCGGCTGACGCTGGCCGCCCTGGCCGACGCGCTCCCCGCCGAGCGCCCGGACCCCGCCCAGGTGGCCGCCCGGAGGAAGCGCTGGATGGAGGAGCACGCGCGCCAGCGCGACCGCTGGGAGGCTCGGGCGCGCTCGGTCAGGGGCGATCGCCCCATTGACATGGCCTGGCTCTCGCGCTCGATCGGCGAGGTGGTGGACGCGCACACCATCGTCGTGAACGAGTACGACTTGGACGTGACCCAAACGTGCTTCAGGACGCCCGGGAGCTACTACGGCTCCTCGCCCGCCGCCGGCCTCGGCTGGGGGCTGGGCGCAGCGCTCGGAGCGAAGCTGGCCGCCCCCGACAAGACGGTCATCTGCGCCGTGGGAGACGGCGCGTACATTTTCGGCTCCCCCACCGCGTCGCATTTTGTGGCGAGAGCCTGCACGCTGCCCATTCTCGTCGTCATCTTCAACAACCGCGCCTGGAACGCCGTCAAGCGCGCCACGCGGTCCTACGCGCCCGACGGCTGGGCCGTGCGCACGGGCGTCATGCCGATGAGCGACCTCGAGCCCGCCCCTGACTACGAGCTGATCTGCCAGGCCTCGGGCGGCCACGGCGAGCGCGTGGAAGATCCCGCCCAGCTTCCCGACGCCCTTGCGCGCGCCCTCAGGGTGGTCGGAGCGGAGCGGCGCCAGGCCTTGCTGAACGTCATCTGCAAGAAACCATGAAGATCTACGTGACCGGCGCCTACGGGCCATCCCAGGAGTTCGAGGCGCTCCGAGAGGCCGGCCACGAGGTCGTGCTGGGCCGCCCCGTCGATCAACCGGGGCGGCAGCCGTACACCCAAGAGGAGCTGGTCGAGTGGTGCCGGGACGCCGACGTCATCATGGCGACCCACATGGAGACCATCAGCCGGCCGGTCCTGGAGGCGTCGGAACGGCTCCGGTGTGTGGTCGTGCCGTATATCGGCGCCGACAAGATCGACGTCCCCGCCGCCACCGAGCTGGGCATCGTCGTGGCGAACAGCCCGACGTCGCAGAATTTCCTGGGCGTCGCGGAGGCGACGATCGGGCTGATGCTCATGCTCTTCAAGCGCATCAAGCACAACGAGGCCAAGCTCCGCCGCGGCGAGTGGGCCCAGCGGGTGGACCGCGGCTGGCTGCTCTCCGGAAAGACGATCGGCTTCGTGGGGCTGGGCCGCGTGGGCACTCAGGTCGCCCGCCGCCTCCAGGGATGGGAGGCACGCCTGCTGGCGTGTGATCCCTACATTCCGCCCGAGAATGCGCGACCGCTCGGTGTCACGCTCGTGACGCTCTCCGCGCTCCTGGCGGAATCCGACGTCGTGAGCCT
>JACQWA010000348.1 GCA_016209425.1 Candidatus Rokuibacteriota bacterium | reverse complement strand
GGCCTGGTCGAACAGGTCGCGGACCCGGCTGGCGCCGACGCCCACGAACATCTCGACAAACTCCGAGCCAGAGATGCTGAAGAAGGGCACGCCGGCCTCGCCCGCCACGGCCCGCGCCATCAGCGTCTTGCCGGTGCCGGGCGGGCCCACCAGGAGCACGCCCTTGGGGATCTTGCCGCCCAGCTTCTGGAACTTCTGCGGGTCCTTCAGGAAGTCGATGATCTCCCGCAGCTCCTCCTTGGCCTCGTCCACCCCGGCCACGTCCTGGAAGGTGACCTTGTTCTGCTTCTCCGAGATGAGCCGCGCCCGGGCCTTGCCGAACGAGAGCGCCTTGGCCCCGCCCCCCTGCATCTGGCGCATAAAGAAGATCCAGACGCCGATGAAGAGGAGCATGGGGACCCACTGCAGCAAGATCGCGTACCAGGGATTGCTGTCGGGGGGCTTCACGATGATGCGAACACCACGCTCCCGCAGGACCTTCACCAGATCCGGATAGTCAATCGTGTAGGTGCGAAACGCGGAAGCGTCGGAAAGACGTCCGGAGACGGCGTTGCCCCGGATGGTGACCTCCCGTACTTCCCCGCTCTCGACCTTCTTGAGGAAATCGGAAAAGACAATCTCCTCCTTGGGGCGCTGGTCGGCCTGGAAGAGGTTGAAGAGGAGGATGACGATCAGGCCGATCACCATCCAGAGGACCAGGTTCTTGTAGAGGTTCATCGGGGCTCTCACCTGCATCGAATGGGGCCTCCCCCCCGGCGACTCGGGACCAAATCAACGATAGAAAAACGCCGGTTTATTATAGCATGGCCTTTGGGGCCGACAAGCTCACTCCGACGGGTCTTCCTCCAGGGCCGCGATGCACGGGAGGTTTCGGTAGAGTCCTCGGTAGTCAAGCCCATAGCCGACGACGAACTGGTTGGGGATGGTAAAGCCCACGTAGTCCAGCTCCACCTCCACCTCGCGCCGCTCCACCTTATCGAGGAGCGTCATGACCTTGAGGCTCGCCGGGTGGCGGGTTTGTAAATTTCGCTTGAGGTAGCTGATCGTGCGCCCGGTGTCAATGATGTCTTCGACGATCACCACGTGGCGATCCTCGATGGAGATCGACAGGTCCGCCGTGATCTTGACCACCCCGGAGGACCGGGTGGTGCTCCCGTAACTCGAGACCGCGATGAAATCGGTCGCCAGCGGGATGTCGGCGACCCGCATGAGATCCGCCAGGAACACCACCGCGCCCTTCAGCACCCCGACGAGCAGGGGGTCCTTCCCGGCATAGTCGCTCGAGAGGGCCAGGCCGAGCTCACGGACCCGTTCGGCGATTTCCTCTTGCGTGATGAGAATTCGGCCGGGACGATGTCCCATCCGGCCCGGCCTTTCACCTGGTGGTGACAAAGGGCGACAGCCTGCGCTCATCCTTGAGGCGCTCGGCCGCCGCTTCGGCCTGGGCCCGGGTCGCGAAGCTGCCCACGCGGACCCGGTAGGTCATCCGACCGTCCTCCCCGCCGACCGCCACGACGAAGGCCTCGAAGCCGGCATCCTTGAGCTTCCGTTCCATCTCCTCGGCCGGAGGCCTGGAGCGATAGGCGACGACTTGAACGGTATACGGCGAACTTCCCGCTTCAGGCGGCGCCTTCACCCGATCCTTGGCCGGCGCGTCGCGCACCTTCGGTTCGGGCTTGGGGGGCGGAGGCGTGGCTGCGAGCGGCGCCGTCAACGTCTGGTAGAAGGTGAGTTTTTCCTGAATCTGAGGCGGCTGTACCACCTCCGCGTCGCTCAGCGCTCGGCGGGCGGCGGTGTCGGACTTCTTGGCCGGCTCGCTGTGGGCCTGGGGCGGTTGGCTCCTCGCCCACTGTCGTCCGACCAGCATGCCCAGGACGAACGTGAGGGACACTGTCACAAGGCCGGCTACCGCCAGGAAGAACATGCGGCGACCTGCCGGGCCCGATCTCCTTCGAGAACGCCCGTTTCGCCCCGCCATCACATCTTCTCGGGGGCCGAGGCCCCGAGGAGGTCCAGGCCCTGCCGGACAACCTGCGCCACCCCGGAGACCAGAGCGAGTCGTGCATTCGTCAAGGCCAGATCGTTGGAGATCACGCGGTGCCGGTTGTAATACGGATGGAAGAGGCCCGCCAGCTCCTGGAGGTAGTAGGCGATCCGGTGGGGTTCGAGGGCGCGGGCGGCACCTTCGACCACGTGGGGAAACTGGAGAAGGCGCTTGATCAGCGACTGCTCCTCCGGGAGGTTGAGCCGCAGGAGGTCCACCCGTCGCCAATCCGGAACGGGGAGTTTCCGCTCGCGGAGATGCTGGAAGATGCTCGAGATCCTGGCGTGGGCGTACTGCACGTAATAGACCGGGTTCTCGGCCGTCTGGCGCGTCACGACCTCCAGATCGAAGTCCAGGGGGCTGTCGTGACGCCGAGTGAGGAAGGTGAAGCGGGCCGCGTCCCGGCCCACCTCACCGATCAGCTCCTCCATCGTCACAAACTCCCCCATGCGCTTGGACATCCTCACCGGCTGTCCTTCTCGGAGGAGACTCACCAGCTGCACGATCAGAACGTCCAGGATCCCCTCGGGGTACCCCAGCGCCTGGAGCGCGGCCTGCATCCTGGGAACGTGGCCGTGGTGGTCCGGGCCGTACAAATCGATGACGCGCTCGAAGCCACGGCCGATCTTGTTGACGTGATACGCGATGTCGTTGACGAAGTACGTGGGCTCGCCATCCGACTTCACGAGCACGCGGTCCTTGTCGTCGCCGAAGGCCGTGGACCGGAACCAGACGGCCCCCTCCGCCTCGTAGACGTACCCGCGCTCCCTGAGGCGCTCGAGCACCCGAGCGGCTTCCCCGCTCTCCCGGAGCCGGCGCTCGCTGAACCAGCCGTCGAACTCCACCCCATAGGCGCTGAGCACCCGGCGCTGCTCCGCCGTGATCCGTTCCACCGCGAACCGCCCGAGCCGCTCGAGACTCTCGGCCTGCGGCCACTCGAGGACCGCGGGCCCCGCCGTGGCGAGGTACTCCTTGGCCAGGTCGACCAGGTACTCGCCCGGGTAGGCCTCCTCCGGGAGCTCCACCGTCTCCCCCAGCTGCTGGCGGATCCTGATCTCCAGCGAGCGGGCCAGCGTCTGAACCTGATTGCCGGCGTCGTTGACGTAGTATTCCCGGAAGACCTGATATCCCTGCGCGGCGAGAATCCGCCCCAGCGAGTCTCCGACCGCCGCAGCCCGGGCGTTCACCACGACGAGGGGACCGGTCGGATTGGCGGAGACGAACTCAATCTGCACCCGGCGCGCCCCTCCCCGGTCGCTCCGCCCGTAGGTGTCCCCGGCCTCGAGGATTTCTCCCAGCGCCAGCGCGCACCAGTCGGGGGCGAGGAAGATGTTGAGGAATCCGGGGCCCGCCACCTCGACCCTTGCGACCTCAGGGATGCCCGGAAAGTGCTGGCGGATCAGCTCCGCCACCTGACGGGGCTGACGCCGGACGGATTTGGCGAGGACCATCGCCACGTTGGTGGCATAGTCGCCGTGAGCCTCCTCCCGCGGAACCTCCCAGAGGAGGTCATCGGGAGGCTCGATCCCGACCCCGCGGAGGGCGACCTTCAGCGCATCGGACAGGCGGTCGGTGACGTTGGCGCCCATTTCCGGGTCCGTGAAGACACGAGTCGCCGCCCATGGCGGCGATGCTTCATGATACCGCTCCCGTGAGCCCGGAGCGAAAGAAATTCAGCAGTTCAGAGGCCAGCCGCTTATCGCGGGCGGGGAAAACAACGGTTGGACGGCACCGGGGCCGCCCCTACGGTGTGCGGGTGATCACTCCGGGAGCCGTTGCGGCGAGGAGAAGAGGGAGCGCCTTCAATTTACGGCCAGCTGCCAGCCGTTCCGCAGCAACTGCGCAAAGACCTCGGCGGACAGCGCCTGGCTGAAGAGATGGCCCTGGATCTTATCGCAGCGCAGGGCGCGTAGGAAGTCCAGTTGGCCTTTCGTCTCTACACCCTCGGCAATGGCCTTGACCCGCAGGCTGTGCGCCAGGGCGATGATGGCGGTGACGATGGCGGCGTCATCGGGGTCGGTCGTGACATCCGAGACGAAGGATCGGTCGATCTTGAGGTTGTCGATGGGGAAGCGTTTCAGGTAGCCGAGGGAGGAGTAGCCGGTGCCGAAGTCATCAATGGAGATCTGAAGCCCCATGCCCTTCAGGACGGCGAGCGTCATGCTGCTGGCCTGCGTGTTTTCCATCAGGAGGCTTTCGGTCAGCTCCAGTTCCAGGCATTGCGGGTCCGCGCCGGTATCTCTGAGAACCCGGGCGACGGTGTCTGCCAAGGTCTTCTGCCGGAACTGGCGGGCGGAGAGGTTCACCGCCACGCGCAGGGGGGGCAGGCCGGCGGCCTGCCAGGCCTTGTTCTGGGCGCACGCCTGGCGCAGGACCCATTCGCCGATGGGGATGATCAGGCCGCTCTCTTCGGCGACCGGGATGAACTCCGCCGGAGCCACGAGGCCCCGCTCGGGATGCTGCCAGCGCAGCAGGGCCTCAGCGCCAATGATCCGTCCGCTGTCCAGATCCACCTGGGGCTGGTAGTAGAGCCGGAACGCCTCCCTCTCGAGCGCGCCGCGAAGGCTGCTTTCCAGCGCCAAGCGTTCGAAGACCTGAACATTCATCTCCGGCCTGTAAAACTGGAAGGTGTTCCGCCCCCCTTCCTTGGCCCGGTACAAGGCGGTGTCGGCGTTCTTGATCAGGGTATTGGCATCCTTCCCCCCATTGGGGTACATCGCGATCCCGATGCTGAGCCCGACGAAGATCTCGTGGCCCTCCAAGGTAACGGTACGGGCCATGCTCTTGAAGAGTTTTTGCGCCACGGTGGCGGCCTCCTGCGCGCGCCCGATTCCTTCCAGGATGATGGCAAACTCATCGCCCCCCAGGCGGGCAACCGTATCGACCTTCCGCAGGAAATCCCCCAGTCGTTCCGCCACGGTCTTGAGCAACAGATCCCCGACGTCGTGCCCCAGCGTGTCGTTGATGGCCTTGAAGCGATCGATGTCCAGGAACATGAGCGCCACCGATCGCCCGTCGCGATCTGCCCGGGCCAGCGCCCGGGTCAGATGATCCCGAAAGAGGGCGCGGTTGGGCAAGCCGGTGACGGCATCGTAGTGGGACATCCGGGCGAAGGAGGCCATCAGCGTCCCGATCTCGTCCCCGCGTTCTTCCAGCCCCTGGGTCTGCTGACCTGAGGCCACGATCTCGGCTGTTCGGGTCACCGCGGTGACCAAGTCCCAGATCACGTAGCTCCCTGCGGCCGTCACGACGCTGGTGACGAGGATGAGGAAGCCCGTGCCGATTCCCCCGTGGGCCGTCGGGCCCAGCCGCGGCAGAACGTAGGCGTGCAAGGTGAGAATCAGGAGAGGGATGAGAGAGCAGAGGAGCAGGGCAAAAAGGGTCTTTTTCTTGACCGACTGGCCTGCGAAGGCGACCTCTCCCTTGCCGGTCCTAAGCATCAGGGATCCCGCGGAGCGGCTCGCGCCGATCTCGTGCCACGATCAACAGC
>JACQWA010000344.1 GCA_016209425.1 Candidatus Rokuibacteriota bacterium | reverse complement strand
TGCCCGGCCAGGGGGAACCGAGGGCCGAGGGCCGGGACGAGCATGTACCCGGTGACGGCAAGGTAGTGGGAAAGGAGGAGGGCCACGAGGGAGCGGTCGAAGGCCTGTTCCTCTCTTCGCCGGTAGAGGGTCCCCAGGAGGACGAAGGGGAGGACGTAGTAGGCGAGGTAGGCGAGCTGCATCGCTTCGGTGATCCACGGGCGCGCATAGCGATCCATCCAGACGCTGGGGTCCACGCCGAACACGGCACGGTCGAGCCGCCGGAGGGCGGGGTCCCGGTCCCGAGGATTGAGCTCCGGGATGAAGCCCAGGCTGGCGTAGATGCCCAGGACCGGCGCGATCGGGAAGAAGGCTGCGATGAATGGGGAAAGCCCGAGACCCCGCCCGACCGCGATCGCCGCCTGCAGGGCAAGGAGCACGAGGTAGGTGACCAGCAGCCTGGCGGGATGTTTCAAGCGGTCCCGGGAGAGAAAGACCAGGGCGACGAGGCCAAGGAGGTAGGCGGCCGTCAAGAGATCCGCCGCCTTCCAGGCCCCCATCGCAGGCATGGGGGCAGGATACGGCAATCGCGGCGACCCGGCAACCGGCGAGCCCCGCAGCGCCGTGGCGACCCGGAGCGGCAGGTTGGGGACGGTCCGGGATTGGATGAGCCGGAACCCGGTGACGGTGTCGCCGGAGGCGCTGCTGACCGAGGCGGCCCGCGAGATGCTCGACCGGAAGCTCGGCGCGCTGGCGGTCGTTGAGGCCGACCGGCCCATCGGGATCCTCACCAAGTCGGATGCCCGGAAGCGCTCCTCACGTGGGCCGAGGGGGAGGCGGAGGCTTCGCCATGATCAGGCGCGTGCTGGCATGGGGGCTGGTGGGGCTGGTCGCCTGGGCTCCCGCCATCGCTCAGGATCGTGGGGCGCTGCTGAGCGACCCCTCGGTCCAGAAGCCCGCCGCCCACATGCCGAAGATCGGGATGAGCGAGGCCGAGGCGCGGGCCCTGGCCGCCTACCTGGCCTCGCTGCAGTGAGGCGGCTTCCGGCTGTGGCGTGATCGCCCCACCTGGGGGATTTTCCTCACAGGGGATCCCCCTTTCCGAGCATGGGCGCACTCTTGCCGACCCCAAGAAGCGTGTTTTCATGAGGTTGGCGGGCTCAAGCCATGGGCCAGGAAGTGGCAACCGCCTTGCAGGCCCCTTGGTTAAAGAGGGTCAGATGTCCAGCAGGGTGCTTGGCCAGGTGTTGGCGGTCGTGGCGGTCATCGTGATCGCCGGGACGGGTTTCTGCCTGCTTGATGCGGATCACGGCGCAGGCAAAGATCTCTGCCACGCCTTCCTGGCGACGGCGATCGCTCTGTTCGCCGCCTTCACGCTGACCCCCGCGGGACATCTCCACCCGAGGCTGGCGACGGCGTATCGCCGCTACCCTTCCGATCTTCCCGCTCCGCCCCCCAAAGCCTGATCCGCGTTCTCTCGGCACTCCCCGCCCGCGGCGCGGCGGGGGAACAATCGAACCACTGGTCGGGAGGAGTGTAACGATGCGCTCATTCGCTCGAGTGGCAGTAGTCATTGCAATGGTGGCCCTCTGGGCCGCGGGCCGACCGGAGGCCCAGGAAGGGCTGATGAAGCAGGATCGTCAGGGGCCGGTAACAGTCGCCGTCACGCTGACGGCCCCGCCGGCGGTCGGGGCTCCGGTCAAGGTCAAGGTCGTGTTCGACACGCACTCGGTGGGGCTCGACGCCATCGCCTTTGACCAGGCGGTGGTCCTGCGGACCGGCGCCGGCGCCGATGTCGCGCCCACGGCCGTCGAGCAGGCCCAGGGCGGCGGCCATCACCGGAGCGCCCTGGTCGTGTTCCCGCCCCTGGCCCAGGCGGAGCCCGTCCGGATCGTCGTCAAGAACGTCGGCGGCGTGGCCGAGCGCAGCTTCGTCTGGGAGCTCGGGCCCGCCCGCTGAGGCCGGGACGCCGTGCACGGCGAAGGGATCTCCTTCGGCTACGGCTTCTGGTCGCTGGTCGTCGTCAACGCGGCGATCTTCGTGCTGTTCGCGCTCTCCTTCCTGACGCCCCTGAGACGGCGGGAGTGGCGATCCTTCGGCGTGTTCACCGCGTTCGTCGTTGCGCTTTTCACCGAGATGTACGGCTTCCCCCTGACGATCTACGTTCTCACCGCCATCCTGGGGAGCCGCTACCCAGTGCTGAACCCCTTCTCCCACGCCTCGGGCCATCTCTGGATCACCCTGCTGGGAGGCGGCGCGTGGATGTCAGCCGTCATCCACCTCGTCAGCAACGGGCTCATGCTGGCGGGACTCCTTCTCATGGGTGTGGGGTGGCGTCGCATTCACAAGGCGCGGGGGGAACTGGTGACCGGCGGCGTGTACGCCTGGGTGCGTCACCCCCAGTACGCCGGGCTCTTCCTGATCACGGTCGGCATGCTGCTCCAGTGGCCGACCATCATCACGGTCCTGACCTGGCCCGTGCTCATTGCGGTCTACTACCGGCTCGCCCGCCGCGAGGAGCGCGAGGCGGAGGCGCGCTTCGGGGACGCCTATGCGCGCTACCGGGCGTCGGTGCCCATGTTCGTCCCCCGGATCGTGCTCGGGCGAGGCGTCGCGCCCTCGGCGGTCGAGCGGCTGGATCCCGAGGCGCTGACCTTCGCGGTGCTCCGCGGGCTGGCGATGATCGGGGGGGTCGCGGCGCTCTCGATCGCGCCGCTCCGGCCCGAGCACCAGATCCACGTGGGGCCTCTCCTCGGCGCGTTCATCGCCTACAAGGCAGCCCTGTTCGTCCTGCTCTTCTTTCGCCCGCAGCGCGCGCGGCCGATCTTCCTCGCCACCCTCGGCGCCGATCTGGGGATCGTCTTCGTCCTGGTCTGGTTCACGGGCGGCGGTGAAAGCCATTTCTACCTCCTCTTCTCGGTCCTGGTTGCCCTGAACGCCTACCACTTCGGGCCGGGGATCGGCGTCCTGGCCGCCATCCTCTCTGCGGACCTCATGGCTGTCGCCAACATCCTCGTCGCTCCTGGGGTGCCGTGGGCGCACATCGGCGCGCGGGCAGCGCTCTTCGGGCTCCTGGGGCTGGCGCTCGGCCACATCGCGAGCCGCGAGCGCAGGGCGCGGGCCGAGGCCGAGCGGTTCAACGCGGAATTGAGGGAAGCGCTGGCGAGCCTTGAGGCCGCGACGGAGCGGGCGGTTCGCGCCGAGCGCCTGGCCGCGGCGGGGCGGGTTTCCGCCCGGATGGCGCACGAGGTGCGGAGCCCCATCGGCGCGATTGGCCTCAACGTGGAGATGCTGGAGGAGATCGTCCGCGGGTGCCCGGGCCCTATGATGGGCGACGCCGGCGACCTGCTCCGGGGGATCCGGGCGGAGGTGAGGAGGTTGGCTGGACTGACCGACGAGTACCTGACCTTCGCCCGACTCCCCCGGGCCCGGCCTCAGGAGGATTCGATCAACGAGATGCTGGAGGAGCTCGTGGCCTTCGTGAGGCCGGAGGCCGAGCAGCGGGGCGTGATGCTGGTTCAGGAGCCCGATCTCCTGATCCCCCTCTTTTCCTTCGACAGGGACCTGCTCCGGCGGGCGGTGCTGAACCTCGCCAAGAACGGCCTCGAGGCGACGCCGCGGGGAGGCTGGGTCCTGGTCGCCACGCGGCTCGACGGCCGGTGGGTGGAGGTCGCGGTCACGGATACGGGGAGCGGGATCGAAGCCCGTCACTCCCCGCACCTCTTCGAACCCTTCTTCACCACGAAGCCCCGCGGGACCGGGCTGGGGCTCGCCATCGCGCGCCAGATCGCCGAGGAGCACGGCGGGACCCTGGCGTGGGCCAACGCGCCCGACGGCGGCGCCCGCTTCACCCTCCGACTTCCTCTCAAGGGAGCCGACCATGACTGAGCCGACCGTCCTCGTGGCCGACGACGAGGTCGGCCTGCGCGAGAGCGTCGAGCGCACACTGCGCCGCGAGGGGTTTCGGGTGCTCCAGGCCGAGGACGGCCAGGCCGCGCTGGACGCGCTCCGCCGTGGGAGCGTGGATCTCCTCCTGGCCGACCTCCGGATGCCGGGGCTCGACGGGCTCGAGCTGCTCAGGGCGGCGAAGCTCCTCACGCCGGAGGTGGAGGTCATCGTCCTCTCCGGCCACGGGACGGTGGAGGAGGCCGTTCAGGCGATGAAGGAGGGCGCCTACGACTTCCTCACCAAGCCGCTCGAGCGCGCCCACCTTGTCCGCACGGTCCGCCAGGCCCTCGAGCGCCGCGCCCTGGTCCTCGAAAACCGGAGCCTCCAGCGCCGGCTCGACGAGCTGGTGGGGGCCGGCGAGATCATCGGCGGGAGCCCTGCCATCCGGCGGGTGCTGGCGCTCGTGAAGCAGGTAGCGCCGTCGGCCTCCACGGTCCTCATCCAGGGAGAG
>JACQWA010000341.1 GCA_016209425.1 Candidatus Rokuibacteriota bacterium | reverse complement strand
TGCGCCCTCACCAACCGCTGCGAGGAGCAGGGCATGGGCGCCGCCCAGGCGGCCATCGAGCTGGACCGCCGGCTCGGCCAGCTGGACCACCTGGCCATCCCCCTGATCGTCCTCGGCCAGATCTACCAGTGCCACGGCGGCGACCCCGCCGCGGCGCGCCGGTGCTACGAGGAGGCGCTCACCCTCGCCGAGCCCGCGGGCGACCCCCAGCTCCTCTTTCCCTGCTACGATGGGCTCGGCACCCTGTGCCTTGACCAGGGGGACGAGGCCCGGGCCGAGCAGTACATGCAGAAGGCCCAGGAGGTTTGCGAGCGCGCCGGGATCGACCCCGACTCCCTCGTCGTGCTACCGTTTCTCGAATAAGGAGACCACATGACCACGACTCCGCCACGACCCATTCAGCCCGGAGACCGGGCTCCCGGCTTCAGCCTCCCCGCCATCAATCGCGAGGGCGCCGTCTCCCTCGACGAGTACCGCGGCAAGCAGCCGGTGCTGGTGGGCCTGTTCCGCGGGCTCCACTGCCCCTTCTGCCGCCGCCACCTCGTCCAGCTCTCCGCCACCCAGGAGAAGCTCAAGCCCGCGGGCGTCGAGACCCTGGGGGTCGTCAACACCACGCTCGAGAGCGCCCGGCTCTACTTCAAGTACCGCCCGACGAAGATGCCCCTGGCCGCCGACCCCGAGGCCAGCACCCACCGCGCCTACGGCGTCCCCGAGTTCCAGGTCGCCGACACCTCCCAGTGGCCGTACCGCCGGGAGGGGATCGTCCGCTGGGCCCACATCGAGGGCCAGGAGGGGATCAGCGACTTCGGCAAGGCCCTGCCCGAGGCCGAGATCCTGGCCGCCGCCTGCTCCCTCCCGCGGTGAAGCCGATAGTCCCCGGCGATGTATCAGATCCGATACTCTTGACATGATCAGACGAGGCGACGACAGTATCACCCATGGTTCAGGACGCGCTTGACGCCCGGTTCGATCGGCTTCGACAGGACATCCGCCAGGATATCCAAGCCAGCGCCGATCAGCTTCGACAGGAATTCGGCCGGGAGCTCCGTGAGGAAATCCAAGCCAGCGCCGCAGAGACTCGCCGCCATTTCGACGTGGTCGCCGAAAGCCTGCGGTCTGAGATCCAGGTGGTCGCCGAAGGACTCAGCACGCTGGATGAAAAAGTTGAGCGCTTCCGCGACGAGGTCCACCAGGAGTTCGGCAAGGTTGACCGGAGGTTCCTTCACCTGGAGGCGAGGATGGCTATCCTGGAGCGCCGTTAATCCTCGAAGAACCGGTCGCCGAGGAGCTCCCGACGGTCAGGGCTCCCAGAGCGGCGCTGCCTGCTCGAAGGGCGCGAGCGCTTCGAGCTCTTCGTGGGCGTGGCGGTGCTGGCCAATAACCTCTTGCGCATCGCCGTCTTGCTGACGACCCCACGCGCCCGCCGCATAGCGGCGCGCCGACCACCGCGTTGCCCTCGCCGCGATGAGGGTTCCCCCCAATCTCGACGAACCAAGCACTGGTTCGAGTGCGAAAACTCCGGAGATTTGCTCACGAAACCGAGTCCCGCGACAGAAACTAGATACGGCTTGATATGTGGCTCGGCATACCATATATTAGGGCACACACGACATGGCCAAGACCTTGACCATCCAGATCAAGTCGGGAGGTGAGGCGCTGGAGGGTTTCCGCGAGGCGTTCAAGGCCTACGAGACCGGCCGGCGAGTCAGCCGTCGGGAAGGGGTCTATTTCACGAGCATCGAAGCGGCCCGCAATCTGCTCACGCGGAACCGTCTCGCGTTGCTGAGGGCCATTCGGACGCGGCGCCCGGGCTCGATCTACGAGCTAGCCAAAGCGCTGAAGCGAGATCTCAAGAACGTTCAAGAGGACCTTAGGATCTTGGAGAAGTACGGGCTCGTCCGGATGACGGAGGGGCGCAGGGCCGGCAAGCGCAGGGTCAAGGTGCCGGAGGCCCTGTTTGGCGAGAACGCCGTCAAGATTACGATTTAGTCGAGTTGCCGGTAGGTCGCCTCGTCTTTCTTCCTCACGGCCTCGACTGTCAGTTCGTTCCGGTCCGCGTGGATGGAGTAGAGCACCCGCCAGTCGCGGCCGACCCAGACGCGGTAGATGCCTTCGCTCCCCTCTACCTTGTCGTATCCCCGGGGCCGGGGATTCTCCCCAAGGTCCAGCGCGGCCTTGAGGACAGCAAAGAAGGCCGCGTTATCGTCAATGTCCAGAAGTTCTTTCTTGGCACGACGGCGGATTCGGAGTTTCACCCAGCCTGGGCCTTCTTGAGCCGGGCTAGGCGGGCTTCGATCTCTCGGATGGGAAAGGGCTCAGTTGGCTGGCGACGACGGGCCCGGACCAGCGCATAGTCGGGGTCACCCGGCCGCACCGGCTCGGGTTGGGAGATATCGAAAAACGCCTTCAGGGCGCGGTCCAGCAGCTCGCGCGCCGCCTCGGCGCGCGATGGCTTCCTCGTGGCAAAGCGGTAGTCATCCAGGCGTTCGAGCAGCGCCTTCGGTGCCTTGATATTCAGGAACGGGCCTTCGCGCATAGGGTGCCTCTTCTTAACCTGCACCGAAAATATCATGGCTGTTGTGGCAATACAACCGATACAACAAAGGGCTGTTGCCCTCACCAACCCCTATCGCCGGCCGCGGCCTTTGCGGCGGTCGAGCGCGGCGCCCCAGCTCGCCAGGAACGCCGTCACGAAGGCGTGCTCTTCGTCGGGCTCGACGGCCAGGGGGGCGAGCGCCATCGCGGAGGCGACGGCGATGTGATAGCCCTCCGAGCGCGAGGCGACCGCACGGCGGTACGCCGGGTGAGCCTCGTTGACCCACACCGTCGTTTCGACCAGGCGAGCCAGCTCGGGGTCGTCGGGACGTTGCTCGAACTGGATGCTCAGGCCGTAGCGCGCCGGCCGGCGCGGGCCGCGCGGGGACGGAAGCTCCACGGTGGCCTCGCGTGGGAGTGGCTCCGGCGCCGCGGGCTCGGGCGCTCCAGGCTCTTCGGGTCCTTCCGTCGCGGGCGGCGCCACGTGCGCGGGTTGGGGTTCCGCCGCCGGCTGAGCCGGCCCCGCGACCAGCCCTCCCGGACGCTGCCCCTCCACGGGGCCTCCACCCATGGGCAGGGCGCGCTGGCCGCCCGCCCGGCGCTCGACGAGGGCCGCCAGCAGGGGGAACTCATCGGCGAGGTCGAGCAGGACGGCTTCCAGGTCGCGCTCAACGGGCCGGGCGGCCCGCCGGTGAGCAGGCTCACCCGCTTCGCGGAGATCGCCCCAGACGGCGAGCTGGCGCGCGACGGCCTCCTGGATCGCCTTGCGGTAGGCCAGGTAGATGGCGCCCCGCGCCCCGGCGCGGATGAAGTCGGCCTTGCTGAGCGTGAGCGCTTGCGCCAGCGCCGGGGCCTCGATCAGCCCGGCGACGCGCTCGGGCGACGACGGCGTGATCCCCAGCCAGTCCCAGCCCCGCTTGATGACCTTGCCGAACGTGCTGATCGCCAGGCCCCGGCGCTCCTCCGCGAGCGGCAGCCGATCGCGAATCAGGTAGCCCGAGGCGGATGGCCTCCGCTTGCGGGCCAGGCGCACGGCGATGGGCGCCCGCTCAGGCGCCTGCGAGCCTTCCTGCGCGAGAGGCCGGCCGTTCACCACGAAGCGGACGCCGCGCGGGTAGTGCGCGGTGAGGATGTCCGTCAAGGCCGGATCCAGCAGCGGCTGGAAGTGCCGCCACAGCGCCCCTTCGATGAAGCCCGGGTCGAGGAGGGGGGAGAGCGGGTTCTTGAGCTGAAGGCGGACGGCCGTCCCGTGCTCGGCGACGAGGCCGGGGGGAGGCACCCACTTCCACGGCGCCCGGTGGCGTGAGGCCAGCCGCCAGACCGTAGCCAGGTGATGCTTGCCGAGCCGGGTCTCGGTCAGGACCTCCTCGGAGACGAGCAGGCCGATCTTGATCCCCACCCCCGCGAACCCGATCCCCTCGCCGCGCGCCTTCGTCGTGGCGGCCACGTCGTGGTAGCGCGCGAGGTCACGCCGGCGCATTCCAACGCCGTCATCCACGATGGTCAGCGTGGCCCTGGCGGGATCGATGGCGATGGTGACGGCGGTGGCGCCCGAATCGAGCGAGTTGGCGACGACCTCGGTGAGAATGGTCTCCTCGGCGGCGCCGGGGTAGGCGTCGCGGAGGTCCTCCAGCAGGTGCAGCAGATCGACGCGGGTCTCGCCCACAGGGCGAGCGTAGAGGAAGTCTCACCCGAGGGCAAGCCGGGCCGGCTGGACCGCTCAGGCCTCCACCCAGGCCGCCGCCGGCTCGAGTAGGAACTCCTCGAGGGGGATCCCCTGGGCTCCGACCAGGAGGAGCCGGTGGGGGCGAAACGCCTTGGAGAACGCCTCCAGGCCGGGGAGCATTCCCCTCTTGCGACCGCTCTTGACCTCGATGGCGACCACCCGTTTGCCGGCGCGCAGGACGAAATCCACCTCCCGGTTTCGCTCGCGCCAGTAGAACACCTCCACCTGCGTGCCGGTCGCGGTGTTAAGGAGATGGGCCCCGACTGCCGACTCCACGAGCCGCCCCCAGAACTCCCCGTCCCTTCGCGCCTCTCCCAGGTCGAGGGGCGACGGTGCGGTCATCAGGGCGGTATTGAGGACCTGCAGTTTGGAGCTCGATCCCCGCTGGCGCACCCGCCGCCCGGAAAACTTGGGGAGGCCCGTGGCTTCGAATGGATGCAGGCGGAGAAGGGGGGATCGGTATACCTTCGACTATCGACCCGCCCCATCCCCCAGCCGGAGCGGCTCTTCGACGACGGCGCACACTCCGGGGCCCCATTGCCTCCCTTCGGCTCTTGATCATCGCTTCGGTTTGATGTTCTGATTCACGCGAAAGAAATTCGTCGGATCGTACTTGGCCTTGATGGTTGCCAAGCGGTCGTAGCTATCCCGGTAGGTCGCCTTCACGCGTTCCTCACCCTCTTCCATCATGAAATTCACGTAGGCGCCGCCCGCCGAGTAGGGATGCAGGGCTTCCCAGTACCTTCTCGCCCAACCAAAGCATGGGGCCGGCGTGGACCGTCGGGACGGGATGAGCCCGGAAGACGAAGGAGGTGACCACGCCGAAATTCCCGCCGCCCCCTCGAATCGCCCAGAAGAGATCCGCATTCTGCCGCTCGTCGGCGGTCACGAAGCGGCCGTCGGCCAGCACCAGGTCGGCGGCGATCAGGTTGTCAATCGTCAGGCCGCATTTCCGGGTCAGGTACCCGAGCCCACCTCCGAGCGTGAGGCC
>JACQWA010000340.1 GCA_016209425.1 Candidatus Rokuibacteriota bacterium | reverse complement strand
GGGCCAGCCCGGCGCCGTCACCTCGCCCAACTCTTTCACTCCCGCGAGGACGTACTTCCGCCACATGCCGGACAGGCCCAACTGCGTCTCTTCCGGCGTCAGATCGAACGGCCATGCGACGCTTGCGCCGCGACTCAGTCGAATCCGCCTTCCGCGAACGTAATAGAGGTGGCCCCGCGTGGCGCGCGGCACGACGGGGTCGAGGGGGAGATTGAAGAGCCCGACGTACTTCAGTGTGAAATGGTGGTTGTCGGGAATGAAGAGTCCGCCAGTCTCCGCATGGAGGTCGTCTGAAAACGGCTCGCGAAGGGTATGGACCCGACCGCCCACGCGCTGCCGCGCCTCCAGAATCGTCGCATCGTGACCCGCCTGGGTCAGTTCATAGGCCGCGGCCAGCCCCGCGAGCCCGGCGCCGACCACGATGACCTTCTTGGGCCCGCGCGGTCGCGTGGCGGCGCGTTCCCCGGTGGCTGGAGCATTCAGCGAGCACGCCGAGAGGCCGACCACGGCAAGCCCGCTCTGCCGCAAGAACTCCCTGCGATTCACGCCCCCTCGATCCCGTCCAGGTGACGTTAGCCTACCGCTGCGTGAGCCCTCCGCACGCGCCTCGGCATGGGGCGCCGCTTCGGGCTTCCCCCCTTGACGACTGAGGGGAGCGACCTAGCCGGCACCTCCCTTGGGACGAATGACGTCGCCGACACGGATCGTGCCCTCGTTGAGAATCTGGGCGCGCAAGCCGCCGCGGTGAATGAGCGCGGCGAGAACGCCCGTTTGCGTGAGCTCCTCGAGATGCTTGCACGGCTCGCACAGCCGCGTGCCCCGCATGAGAACCTCCCCCACCCAGAACTCCTTGTCCACGAGGTGGTTGAGCGGGACGCCCGACGTGGCGATGTTGCGTCGCGTCTCCGCGGCAGAAAGCTTGATGTGGCCCCTCTCTCCCCCGGCATTCACCACGCCCCCGAACAGCGCCTCGACGGCCTCCGTCTCGATCAGCGTGACCTCCCGGCCCCCGAAGCTCGCCCTCGACGAGTAAAAGCCCCGAGCCGAGAAATACCGGTCGCCCTCGAGTCCCTTCCCCGGCACCGCTCGCACTTCGCTGACGGATTGCATGGGGGCGGAGGCTTCCGGGGCGACGTGAATGGAGACGACACGTCCTTGCCACATGCGCCCATGCTAGCGAAAGTCGCCCCGCCGATCAAGCCGGAGAAAGCTTTTTCTTGCAATCCGGGCAGATGCCGTGGCTGAATCGGACCTCCGCATGCTCGGCGAAGTAGCTGTCGACCTGCTGCCAGTAATTCTGGTCGTTGCGGACTTTCCTGCACCAGGCACAGATCGGCAGCAGCCCCTGAAGGCGCTTGACCCCCGCCAGGGCCTCCTCGAGGGCTATCACACGGTCGGCCAGGAGGGCTCGGCCCGCCTCCGCCTCGCGCAAGAGCCGGCCCTTTTCGATGGCGAGCGCCGCCAGATCCGCGAACGCGAAGAGGAGGGAAGTCTCATCCGGCGTGAAGCGGCGCCGAGCTTTCGTATAGACGTTGAGCACGCCGATGGTTTGACCCTGGACTCGAAGCGGGACACCGAGGAAACCGTGGAATCCCTGCTCCAGGGCCGCCCGCTTGTGACTGACATCGTAGCGCGCGTCCCCGGCGAGATCCTCCACCACGACGGGTTCCCCCGTGGCCACGATCAGGCCACTCAGGCTCTCCCCCACCTTGATCCGGCCTCGGGCCATCAGATCCGCAACCGATTCGGTCCGAGCTCTGACCACAAGGTCCTCCCCGTCCACCATGCGGAGCCCCGCACCCTCGGTGCCCAGGAGCCGGGCGGCCTCATTGACGATCAGGGAAAGGATCTGCCCGGTTTCGTGGAGCGCAGCCAGGCGCCGGGATACCTCATTGAGGGCCGCCAGCCGGCGCCGTTCCCGGTTCGCCTCTTCGAGGAGCGTGTCTGCCTCTTTGGCCTCTCGCTGTAGCTTCGCATTGGAACGTTCGACGGTCTCGATGAGGCCTTGGATCTGGGCTTCCATCCCTTTGACTACCCCGATGGGGAGGCGGTACATCACGAGGGCGAGGCCCACGCCCAAAGCGGCAGACAGGAGAAGGAGGGCAAGGGTCAGAGCCAGGAGATGGCCCTGAGAGACCCCCACGTGGACCGTCCCAACCTTGCGGTTGTTGAAGATGATCGGAGCGGATCCCACGGGAGCATACCGGTTCCACCACGCTTCGGCCTCGGCGCTCCGGTGCTCATACAGGGTGACCGGCTGACCGGCCTCGTCCAGGACCCGCACGCTCGTCACGGCCTTGTAGTGAAGGAATTCCTGAAGGATCACCATGTATTTATAGGCTTGGTACTTCCACAGGGCTGGGACTTCAAGAATCAGGCTCTGGAGATGCTCCGACAAGGCCTGAGCGTGAATGGTTGCCGCACGGCTCAGGGCCCTTGACTCGAGGACATAGTAGGTCGCCGGTAAGGAGATACTGACCAGGACCCCGACCGCCAGCGTCACGGGGTAGAGCCGATTGGCCAAAAGCCTCCCGAGGCCGATCGTTCCGTCTCTCTTTGTCATGGGCTATTTCGCCGGCAGGTACCCGCTGGCCCTCAGGACCTTTCCCCCCTCACTCGATCGAACGAAGTCCAGAAAAGCCTTGGCCCCATCGGGAAGTTTATCCTTCAGGAAGACAAACGCCAGCCGTTTGACGAGCGGGAATCGGCCGCTCAGAACGTTTTCGGGAGTGGGGAGAACCCCGTTCATTTTTAAGACCTTGATGGGCAGCCGCTCGGCCGTGATGGTCCCCATATCGGAGAACCCGATGGCGTACGGCGTCCGCGCGAGCACCCGGTTCATCCCCTGGTCAGTATACAGGGTAGTCCAGCGCTTGGCCTTGTGGCTCTCGGCGTACGCCGGCGCGAAGCCCGGGATCTCCCGCTCCAGCACCTCGATTGAGGTGTCCCCCGGTTCCCGGGTCAGGACGATGATCTCTCGGCCATCGCTCCAGCGCGTTTTGGTCCCTTTGTAAATTTGGAGGCGTTCTTCAAACGTGATCCTGTCATCCGTCACAGTCGGGTGAGCCCCGATGATCGCCGCCGTTCGGGCGTAGGGCAGGACCGTCAGCCCCAGTCCCTTCTCCGGCTCCCTCAGCGGCCGCGAGATCAAGCCGAGGGCAATCGCCCCCCCCCCGCAGCGGCCCGGATCCCCCCGGTTGATCCGATACTGGCAGGCACATCAATCCTGATCTCGGGACGGACCCGCCCGAAGGCTTGGGTCAGAAGCCGGATAGGGGCAAGGTTCGACCCCGAGCCTGCGAAGACCAGCGGGTCGGGAGGAGCTTCGCCGGCCCAGGCGCCCACCGAGGGAACGAACGCCGTGTCGGCAACCAGAAGCGACGCCCCGGCCACCAGGCTCAGGAGCACGACCAAAGCAGAGAACGACGCGGCACGGTTCATGAGAGGACTCTCCTTCATGCCGTCAACGGGCAGCGGCCTGGGCCACCGCCTCGAGAAACTGGCTCAATTCGAACGGCTTGGTCACGACGAGGCAGCCTGTGGCGTCGAGGAAGGCCCGGGTCTTCTCTCCGATGACGTCGCCGGTGCAGAACACGGTCCGTTCGGCCAGAGCCGGATCCGTCTTCTTGATCTGCTCCCAGAGGTCCGTTCCGCTCATTTCGGGCATCCGGACGTCGAGGACCAGAACGTCCAGCGGGGCGCGAGGGATGACTTCGAGCGCCTCTCGGCCGGCGGCGGCGGTCTGCACGCGAGCGCCGCATCCGAGCAGCGCGTCCTCCATCACCTCAAGCACCGAGGGTTCGTCGTCCACCACGAGCACGTTCAGGCCCGCCGGGATAGCCCGGGCCCGGGACGGCGCGGGCTTGAGGGCCGGAGGCGCCGTGACGGGAAGCATCATGACAAAGGTGGCACCCGGCCCGGGAGCGCTTTCGACCGTGATGGTCCCGCCGTGATCGTTCACGATCCCCTTGGCGAGGGTCAGGCCCAGCCCGGTCCCCTCCCCCGCCGGCTTCGTCGTGAAGAAAGGGTCGAAGATGCGGTGGAGGTGCTCGGGGGGGATCCCCGGGCCGTCATCTGCCACCGTGATCCGGATCGTGGAGCGGTCCGGGGTAAGGGCGCTGGCGACCCTGAGCCTTCCGCGGCCGTGGGAGGCCATGGCCTGCGTGGCGTTGGTGAGCAGGTTCAGGATCACCTGCTGGAGCTGATGAGGGTCGCCCCCGATCGGCGGGAGGTCGGGGGTCAAGGCCGTCTCGAGCTGAATGTTGCTGACGCGCAACTGGTATGTGAGCAGCTCGAGGGTTTTGGCGACAACCTCGTTGAGCGAGACCGCGACCTTCTCCGGACGGTGCCTCCGCGCCGCGGCCAGGAAGTTCCGGACAATCCGCGTCGCCCGATGGGCTCCATCGATAATCCGCTCGGCGCGGGCCATCACCTTGGGATCTTGCTGATCCATCCGGAGCATCTGGGCATGGCCGACCACCGTCGTCAGGGGATTGTTCAGCTCATGGGCGATCCCAGCGATCAGCTCCCCCAGCGTGGCCAGCTTCTCGGACTGGACGAGCTGTTCCTGGAGGCGCTGGCGCTCGGTGATGTCCTGCTTGATGGCAACGAAGTGGCTGATCTCCCCGTGCGGGTCACGCACCGGGGTGATGGTCTGGTCTTCGGCGTAAAGACTGCCGTCCTTGCGTCGGTTGATGATCTCCCCGTGCCACACCTCCCCGGAGAGGATCGCCTCCCAGAGATTCTTGTAGAACGTCGGATCGTGTTGCCCCGACGTGAGAATGCGCGGGGTCTGGCCGATGGCCTGTCCGGCGGTGTGGCCGGTCATGCCGGTGAAGGCGGGGTTGACCCAGATAATGGTGCCATCGCGGTCGGTAATGACGATGCCGCTCGCCGCCGCCTCGAGGGCGGCAGACTGAATCCGCCGCTGCTCCTCCACGCGCTTGCGCTCCGTCACGTCGTTGGCCAGAACGACCCGGGCCCGTCTTCCCCCGAACGTGAGCCCATTCCCCGTGATCTCGACCTCGATGATCGCCCCGTCCTTCTTTCGGTGTCTCCAGATGCCCCCGACGTCGAGCCCGTCCGCCACCCGCGACACCTTCTCGAGCAGAGCCTGGACATCCTCGGGAGGACGAATATCCTTGAGCGTCATGGCGAGGAACTCTTCGCGCGAGTATCCGTAGTGGGAAATCGCTGCATCGTTCACGGCAAGAAACCTGAGCGTGTCGAGGTCATAGACCCACATGGGATGGGGGTTGCTCTCGAACAGGGCGCGGTACTGGGCCTCCGCTTCCTGGAGCTCGGCTGACTGTCGTTCCAGCTCCATGGCCATCTCGTCGAAGGCGCGAGCGAGCCTTCCCAGCGATCCCGGGTCATGCGGCAGGCCTGAGCGTGCGCTCGGATCACCGGCGCCCAGGCGCTCGGCCGCTCGCACCAGGGCATCCACGGGGCGAACGATGGACCGGGTGCCGACTCCCCAGGCCACCCCCAGCGCCAGCACTCCCACCAGCCCCAGCCCAAGGACGTTGCGGGTGAGGTCTCGGTTCGATTCGGCAAACACGCTCCCTTTGGGGATGCCGGCGTACATCCAGATGCTGCCGCCCACCTTGGCGCTGAGGGGAGTGAACGCGTACAGGCGGGCGACCCCGTCCTCGCCGGTCCCCTCGGTGGTCCCCTCGCGGTGCTGAGTACGAATGGCCTCCAAGACGGCGTCCGGCGCCGGCTTCCCCACCCACTTCTCCGGCTCAGGGGAGCGGGCGAGCAGGAGGCCGTTCTGATCGACAACGCCGAGCGTCGTCCCCGGAGGCATCTCCACCCTGCCGAGCAGTTGACTGAGCCGGTCGAGATCCAGTCCCACAATGAGCACGGCCCTCACGATCCCCGCCTCATCCACCGCAGGCTGGAGGAGCGCGAGAGTCAGCTTACCCGTGGTGC
>JACQWA010000347.1 GCA_016209425.1 Candidatus Rokuibacteriota bacterium | reverse complement strand
GTGCTGGCCGTGGCCGGGCCCCTGGTGGTGGCCATCCGGCAGGCCCTGGCAGAGGAAGCGCTGCTCGCGGAGACCTTCCCGGGCTACCGTGCCTATTGCGCGCGAACGAAGCGGTTCGTGCCGTTCGTCGTATAATCGTGCGGATCCTTGACGACGGGGAGCCCTGATGGCGAAGCCGCACATGGTCACCCTGGGAGCGGGGCCGGCGGGGGTGGGCGCGGCTTTCCAGCTGACGCGGCGCGACCTGGCGAGCGTCACCGTGCTGGAACGGAGCGGAGGCGTGGGCGGCAACGCCGGCAGCTTCGAGCTGGCGGGGCTGCGGGTGGACTACGGGAGCCACCGCCTCCACCCGACCTGTGCGCCCCACGTGCTCCGGGACATTCGCGCTCTGCTCGGCGACGACCTGGTCACCCGACCGCGGCACGGCCGGATCCGCCTGGGCGGACGCTGGATCCATTTCCCGCTGAAGCCGTTCGACCTGCTCCTCAGGCTGCCTCCGGGCTTCGCCATGAGTGTGATGGCTGACTTCATGGGGAAGGGTTTGCGTCGGAGGCCTGGACCGTCCGACGCGCAGACGTTTGCATCGGTCCTGGAAGCACGACTGGGCCGGGCCATCTGCCGGGAGTTCTACTTCCCGTACGCCCGGAAGATCTGGGGCGTGTCGCCGGGGGAGCTCGCGGTGACGCAAGCGCGTCGTCGCGTCGGGGCCAATTCGTTCGGAAAGCTCCTCCGGAAGCTCCTTACCGCCTTTCCCGCCTTCGGTCCACGAGACCCAGGCCGCTACTTCTACTACCCCCGGGGGGGATACGGACAGATTTCCCAGGCGATGTTCCGGGCTGCCGAGGCGGTGGGCGCGAGGTTCGAATTCGGGGCCACGGTCCGATCTGTGCAGCGGGAGGGCCAGGTCGTTCATGCTGTCGCCTACGAGCGCGAAGGCGCCGTCCGAACCCTTGCGGCCGACCATATCTGGTCCACGATCCCGGTCACCATCCTGGTTCGGTGTCTGGAGCCGAAGGCGCCGGACACACTCCTCGAGGCTGCCGGCCGAATCGAGTATCGGGCTATGATCCTTGTGTACGTGGTGCTGGAACAGGACCGCTTCAGCGAGTTCGACGCCCATTACTTCCCGGAGAGCGATATCCCCATCAGCCGGCTCTCCGAGCCCAAAAACTACAGCGGGGCCGGGCCGCCAGACCGGACCGTCCTCTGCGCGGAGCTGCCGTGCGCACCGTCGGACCCGGAATGGCGGATGGCGGACGACGCGCTGGGCCACCTCGTCTGCGCGGCGCTCGAGCGCGCAGCAATCCCCGTCCGGGCCCCGGTCAAGGAAGTCATCACGCGGAGGCTTCAACAGGCCTACCCGATCTACCGTGAGGGGTACGACGCCCACTTCGGGCGAATCGACGACTATCTCAGCACCTTCGAGAACCTGCTCACCTTCGGTCGACAGGGTCTCTTTGCCCATGACAACACCCACCACGCCCTCTACATGGCGTACGCGGCCGCGGATTGCCTGCGCGCGGACGGTCGGTTCGACCGCGACCGCTGGCAGGCGTTCCGGCGTGTCTTCGACACCCATGTGGTGGAGGATTGAGCGGACACGGTGCTGCAGGTTGGCCTGATCGGCTGCGGCGAGATCGGGCGGCTCCGCGCGGAGGCGCTGGCCCGCATCGGCTCGTTCCGGCTGGTCGCCCTCAGCGACCTGGATGCCGGGCGGGCTGCCGTCGTCGCTGCTGGGCACGGCGCGGCCGTCGACCGGGACTGGCGGGCGCTGGTTGGCCGCGCGACCGTGGACGTGGTGATCGTGGCCACGCCTCCCTCGCTGCACGCCGAGATGTGCGTGGAGGCGCTCCTGTCGGGAAAGCACGTGCTGTGCGAAAAACCGCTGGCTCGAACGCCGGGCGAGTGCCGGCGGATCCTCGAGGCGCAGGAACGGAGCGGCCGGTTCCTCGGCACCGGGTTCAACTACCGCTTCTTCCCCTCCATCCAGAAGGCCCGGGCCCTTCTGGACGGAGGGAGAATCGGCGAGCTCGACCACATCCGGAGCTACGCCGGGTACTCGGCGGCGGATCACCGGCAGCCGTGGCTGCACGACGCGGAGATAACGGGGGGCGGGACCCTGCGCGACAACGGGATCCACCTGATTGACCTGACCCGCCACTTCCTCGGCGAGGTGGAGGAGGTGAAGGGCTTCACTTCGGATCGCGTGTGGGGCTTCAGCGGCTGCGAGGACAACGGCTTCGCGCTGCTCAAGAGCCCGACGGGGAGGATTGCCGCGCTCCAGGCGAGCTGGACCGAGTGGAAGGGGTATCGGTTTCTGGTGGAGATCTACGGGACCCGCGGATGCATCCGGGCCTGGTGTTTTCCCATGCTCACAGAGGTCGTCTGGGCCCGGGAGGCCTGGGGGCGACCTCGCCGGAGGCTCCATCTCTTCCCCATGACCCACATCGGCGAGCGCCTCCGCTCGTATCGCTGGGTCGTCACGCGGAGCTTCATCCAGGAGCTGCAGGCCCTGGCCCGGGCGATCCGAGGCGAGCCGACGGCGCTGGCGACAGGGCGCGACGGCCTGCAGGCGGTGGCCATCGCCCACGCGATCTCGCACTCCTCCGCGAGCAGCCAGCCAACCACCGTTCATGCGGCCGGCGACTGACCGCCTGAGAGACTACGTGCTCTGCGCGCGCGCGCTCGGACCCGGCGCGCACGCCATGTGGGCGATTCTCTGGAAAGAGACGAAGAACCTGCGGGTCCGCCTCCGCCTGGGGAGGCACCGCCCCGCCGAGATCTATTCGCTCCAGACCATCTACGGGCCCCTCTACTTCCGGGACAACTTCGGCGACATCACGAACCTCGTCCCCATCTTCTACCAGCAGGTCTACCGCGTGCGAGCGCTGCCGCAGACCGGCGTGATCCTGGACGTGGGCGCCAACATTGGGCTGGCGGCCGCCTGGCTGGCCCACCACAATCCGGAGAGGACCATCTACTGCTTCGAGCCCCTGGCGGCCAGCGCGGCGCTGATCGGGCTGAACTGCCCTGGCGCCAAGGTCGAGCAGGTGGCGGTGGGGGCCCGGCCCGGCTGCGTCCGGCTCCGGGTGGACCGCGACCGCGTCATGGCCTCGCGCATTCCCTGTCGCTGGGAGACCCGGGAGGAGGAGTTCGAGGTCACCGCCCTGGACGACTTCGGCGCGGCCCGGGGCCTGGAAGAGATTGCCCTCATCAAGATCGACGCTGAAGGCATGGAGGGGGAGATCCTCGAGGGGGCTCGGGCTACGCTGACGCGAACCTGGCAGGTCGTCCTGGAGACCCACGGCCCGTCGCTTCACGCTGAGGCCATCAGACGGCTTCGCCGCGCGGGGTTCCGGATCGACTCGGAGCGCTTCGGCGAGGCCACGGGCCTCGTGTTCGCCTCCCGGGGCGCCGGATGAGCCGGCTCCGGATGTCGGGCAGAGATGGAGCCGGCACGGGCATGCGCGGCCTGTACACAGTCCACCGGTGGACGGCCATGATGGTCGGCGCGTTTATCCTGATGTGGCTCGTCAGCGGGATCATTATGATTCTGCCCGGGCCACCGCGGCAGCCGAGCCTCGCTCCGCTCGATTACCGGCAGGTCACCATCTCCCCCGCCGAGGCCGTCGCGCACCTGGGGCAGGCCCTGGGGTCGGCTCCCCGGGTGGACTCCGTGAGCTTGAGGCGGATCGCGGACACGGCGGTGTACGAGATCGCCGTCCAGGGGGGGAGCCTTCACCTGATCGATGGACGCGCGGGGCGGCTCCTCGCGATCAATCCGGAGCTGGCCGAGCGCCTCGCCCGGGATGAGTTCGAATCTCGGGCCGCCGTCAGGCGCATCGACCTCCTGACACGCCACGGATTCGGGTACCCGATCGGGCCGCTCCCCGTCTACCGCATCGTGTTCGACGACAAGTGGGCCACGACGTCCTTCGTCTCCGTGAGGGACGGGACGGTCCGGCGGATCAACCGCTGGCGCGGGCTCCTGCGGGCCATGGGCAGCCTTCACAGCTTCGAGCCGATCGGGCTCATCACCAGGCAGGAGGGAATCCGGAAGGGCCTGCTGGTCCTGGTGGCCCTCCTCGGCATCGGCGCCGCGGGAACGGGCTACTATCTGGGCCTGGCCCGCCGGCGGAGGTAGGCCCCACCGTTGGTCCGGCAGGCGGGCGCCCGGTGAACCCCGCGGGACGGTCAGGAGAGACCGAACTGACGGTGGTGGTCGTCATGCTGGCCGGACGGGAACCCCTCATCCATTGCCTCAACGCCCTGAGCCGACAGGCGGGCGCCCCCGCGATGGAGATCATCGTGCCATATGATGCCAGGCTCGCCGACGCCGGGAGCCTGGCCGCCCGGTTCCCCAGCGCGGACTTTATTGCCCTCGAGGGCCGCCGCACCTATGCCGAGCTCCGGGCCCTGGGCGTCCGAAGGGCCCGGGGGGCGCTGGTGGCCTTGACCGAAGATCACTGCACTCCCGACCCGGACTGGTGCGCCCGGATCGTCGAGGCGCATCGGGCTCCCCACGCCGCCATCGGCGGCGCGGTGGAGAAAGGGCCCGACACCACCGTGAGCTGGGCCGTGTACCTGTACGACTTCAGCCGCTACATGACCCCGCTGCGCGAGGGTCCCGCCCGCTACCTGACCGATTGCAACGTGTCCTACAAGCGGGCCGCGCTCGGCTCCATCGCGGAGGTGTGGAGGGAGGAATTTCACGAGACCGCCGTGAACTGGGCCCTCGAGGCGCGGGGGGAAACTCTCTGGCTGTCACCCCGGATCATCGTCCGCCAGCAGCGGACCCTGCGCCTCGTGGCTGCGGTCCGCGACCGGTACGCCTTCGGGCGCCTGTTCGCCAGCACGCGGGTCGCGGGCGCGACCGCGTGCCGGCGCGCGTTCTACGCGGGGTTCTCGTTCCTCCTGCCGCCTCTGCTCGTGGGGCGCATCGCGGCGAACGTCTTTCGAAAGCGGCGCCACGCGGGCCAGCTCCTCCGCGCCGCACCCGCTCTGCTGCTCCTGACGACGGCCTGGGCCTGGGGCGAGCTCGTGGGATACACGACAGGGCGTCCGGGGTCCTCCCTGGCTCCGAAGGCCCCGCGCGCTGACGCCATCTCCGGGAGCGATCCGGCGGCGCCGTGACCCCGGGAGGGAGTCACCCGACGGCATTGAAGCGCCTGGCACACGCCGGGCTACTGGTTTCGACCGTGCTGGTCTTGCTCGCGGGCTTCGGCCTGCTCTGGCTCATCACCAGCAACCCCTCACACTTCGCCGGCAACCTCCTCGCCTCCTACCTGCTCCTCTGGGGAGCGTTCTTCCTGCTCTCGCGGAGGCCGCGCGCGGAGAAGATGACGCGGTTTCTGCTGGCGAGTCTCTCCCTCTTTCTCGTCGTCGCTCTTCTGGAAGCGCCGGCCCTGGCACGGCTGGTGGATTATCGGCTCGTCTTTGCGACGCCCATCCTGGCACCCTGGCGGAACCCCCAGAACCTCTTGGACCCCGAGCTCGTGCACATCCGGCCGCCCCACCAGCAGCTGACCGGCGCCAGTCGAGGCGGGGACATCGCGCGACTCTTCCACACGCCATCTCCCCAGCTGTACCGGTACAACATCAGGTACGACCGTGATGGGTTCCGCAACGCGGTGGATCTGGATGCGGCCGACATTGCCGTCCTGGGCGACTCGATCATCGAGGGGCCGAATCTATCCAGCGCCCAGCTCGTCACGTCCGTGCTTGCCCGGCTGCAGCAGGCCCGCGTCGCCAACCTGGGACAGACCGGCTACGGTCCCCAGCAGGAGCTGGTAGTGCTGAGACGCTACGCGGTCCCCCTGCGCCCGCGAACCGTCGTCTGGGCCTTCTTCGAGGGCAACGACCTGAAGAACGTCCACTTCTAGAACGAGATCAGGGCGAACTGGGCCCGGTATTCGGCGGCCGCCCACTCGTTCGTCGAGCGGTCCTTCACCAAGAACGCGCTGCAGGCGCTGCACCGCCTCGCCGGCGAACCCCTGCCCTCCGGGCGCCCGCGGTCAGGGCTTGTCAGGACCGCGGACGGGCAGTCGATCCGAATGTACTTCTTGTACCCGGGCATGCCGCTGTCCGCAAAAGACGTGAACGCCCTGGAGCAGGTCCGGGCGACGCTGGCAGCCGCCCACGACCTCTGCGCCTCCCGGGGGATCCGGCTGATCGTGGCCTTCATCCCCACGAAGTTCAGGGTCTATCACGACCTAGCCCGATTCGAGCCGGATTCCGAGGTTGCCTCGTGGATCTTGAATGACCTCCCGGACAGGCTTCTGGCCCTCGTCGCGGCCGTCTCCAGGGAGATCGGGTACCTCGATCTCACGCCCCCGCTGGCGGAGGCGGCCCGGCAAGGGACCCTCGTGCACTTCCCCGACGATTCGCACTGGTCGCCGGAGGGTCATCGCGTCGCCGCACAGGCAATCAGCGATTACATCATGCGTCAAAGATGATCTTCCACGGAATTGAGATCTGCTGCCCGCACTGCCGCGGCGATCTCGGCGGAACGGACCGAACGGAGGGGGAGCTCAGGTGCGTCGCCTGCGACCGGCGCTTCCCCGTGGTGCTGGGCATTCCAGACCTGCGGGTCTTCCCGGACCCGTACATCGAAGCCGAAGCGGACCGGACCAAGGGCCTGGAGCTGGCGGCTCGGTCTGCCGACCTGAGCTTTCCCCAGCTGGTCGATTTCTACTACCGCACCACGCCGGTGGTCCCGCCCCCCCACGCGCGGCGCTACACGCGCGGCGTGGTGGCCGCGGTGGCCCGCGCGGAGACGGCCCTGGTCGCGTGGGAGAGCGTCCTGGCCGGGAACGCGCAGGACGGGATCCTTCTGGAGGTCGGGTGCGGCACCGCCCCGCTGCTGGTGGCCGCGGCCGGGCGCTTTGCCAAGCTCGTCGGCGTGGATATCGCCTTCCGTTGGCTGGTGGTCGGGAGAAAACGCCTCACGGAGACCGGACTGGACATCCCGTTGATCTGCGCGTGCGCCGAGGCCCTGCCATTTCCCGACGAAGCCTTTGATCGCGTGGCTGCCGAGTCGGTCCTCGAGCACGTGCGGGACCAGCGCCAGGCGCTGGCGGAGTGCTACCGGGTCATGCGACCCTCCGGCTCCCTCTTCGCCTCGACCCCCAACCGCTATAGCCTGGGGCCGGACCCGCAGGTGGGAATCTGGGCGGGGGGAATCCTCCCCGACCGCTGGGTGGCGCGCTACGTCCGGCGAATGGGTGGCGTTCCGCCCAAGCGCCGGCTGCTGTCGGTCCGCTCCCTCTCGCGGCTGATCCGGGAGACGGGCTTCGGCGCGCCGCGCGTCTTGCTCCCGGAGGTGCCGCCGGACCAGCGTCGCCACTTCGGAACGAGCATGAGGGTTCTCATCGACCTTTACCGCGCGGCCAGGTGCCTGCCCCTGGTGGGGCGTCTCCTCTACTGGATCGGCCCTTTCCTGCAGGCGGTGGCGGAGAAGCCGGCCGCGCGACGTCCATGAGACGATCCACCGTGCTCGGGCGGCTCCCCATCAGGCCCTCGGACTTCGTCGTGGAGATCGGGGCGGGTCCCGCCCCGTTCATGTATACCAAGCTCATCCTGGACAAGTACCCCCTCGACAACATCGAGCGCTACGGCGACATCCTCAACGTGGCCCCCATCATCAAGGCGGACGCGGTCAAGCTCCCGCTGGCGGACAAGGCGTGCGACGTCCTGTTCGTCTCCCATGTGCTGGAGCATCTCGACGAGCCGGGCCGGTTCATCGCCGAGGCCAAGCGCTGCGCCCGCTGGATTTACCTGGAGTTCCCCACCGCGCGGCGCGAGCTCATGTACGCGTGGTCGTTCCACAGGTGGTTGATCGAGATCGAGAGCGGCACGCTGGTTTTTTACCGGAACGACATTCCTCAACTGTTCGGCGATTTCTTCCACGCCCACTACGATTTCCTCCTGGACCGCTGGTCCGAGGAGCGATTCGAGGAGCTGAACAGCTACCTGTACGCGGCCACCGACGACCTGGCCTGCACGATCTCGCCGACGAGCGCGATGGAGCACGTCCTCGAGCGAGGCGCCCGCGGCGATCGGAAGGTCAACTTTCCCAGCGAGTACGGGCGGGCGGGAACGACCGGGGTGGCATACTCCCCCGGCGCGCGCCTGAAGCTCCTGGCCTGGGCGCTGACCCCCGGGACCCTCATCAGGGCCCGCAACCGACTCCGCCGGAAGCGCAACCGATCCCGGCGCCGGCGACTCGGCCAGGCGCTGGTCGCCCGCCTGCTCTGCCAGCGCTGCCGGACGCCCGCGCTGCGTCTGGAGCGCGGCCGGGCCGGCGAGGAGATCGCCTGCACCCGCTGCCACCAGCGGTACACCGCCACCGAGGGCATCTTTGACTTCGATCTCTGATCCGCCGGTGGACGGCCTCGGCGTCCGGGACGCTCGCGGTGCGCCCGTTCGGTAGCATCCTGCGGCTGGCCCTCGGCGACGTCCTGGCGAAGGGGCTGAACTTCCTCGCGTTCGTCTACCTGGCCCGCGTCCTCGACGTGGCCGGCTACGGGATCCTGGAGCTGGCCATCGCCGTCACGATGTACTTCCAGCTGCTGGCGGACGCCGGGCTGGAGGTCTGGGCGACCCGCCAGGCGGCGCAGGCCGCCGACGTGCGGTCGCTGGCCGCCCGCACCCTGCCCCTTCGGTGCCTGCTCGCGGCAGTGGCGTTCGGCGTCCTCCTGCTGCTGCTTCCGGCGCTTCCGGACTATCCCGCGCTACGGGCCGTCGTGGCGCTGCTGGGCCTGACGCTCCTCCCCCAGGCCCTCAGCCTGAAGTGGGTCTTCCTGGGTCAGGAGAAGATGGGGCGCGTCGCCACCGGGCTCGTGCTGCCGCAGCTCGTCTTCGCCGGGCTGGCGCTCGCCCTGGTGCGGGGCCCGGCCGGGATCGTCCGGGTCCCCGTGCTGAAGCTGGCGAGCGAGCTCATCATGTCGGGATACTTTCTCTGGCGCTTTGCCGCCGAGCACGGCGGGCTGCACCTGCGGGTAACCCTCCGCGACGCGTCCCACCTCCTTCGGGCGGCCATGCCGATGGGGTTGGCGCTGGCGCTCGGCCTGGCCAGCTACAACTTCGACGCCGTGCTCCTGGGCCTCCTCGCGGGCCCGGCGGCGGTGGGCTGGTACACGGCCGCCTACAAGCCCATCACCATGGCGCTGGCTCTCCCCGTGACCTACTACGTCGGGCTCTTCCCCGCGCTCGCGCGCGCCTACGCGGAGAGCCGCGACGCCTTCCGCCGGACCGTCGTCCGCTCGCTCCGGCTGACATCGGTCTTCGCGGTGCCGCTGGGCATCGGCGGGACGCTCCTGGCGGAGCCGCTGATCGCGTTCCTCTTCGGGCCCCCCTATGCGAACGCCGTCCCGCCGTTGCGCCTGCTCTCCTGGTCGGCGGTGCTGGTCATCCTGCGCGGGACCTACAAACACGCGCTGAATGCGGCCGGCAGGCCGGGGCTGGATCTGCGCTGCGCCGGCGCGGCCACCGGCCTCAACATCGCCCTGAACCTCCTGTTGATCCCCCCCTTCGGCACGCTGGGCGCCGCCGTCGCCACGCTCGCCGCCGAGCTCCTGTGGCTGTCGATGGCCTGGTACTACTTCTGTCGCTACGTCACGCGCGCCAGCCTGCTGCCGTTCCTGCTCCAGCCTGTGATCGCCGCAGCCGCGATGGGCGCCTGCCTGCTCCTGACACAGCCGCTCTTCTGGGCTGTGCGGGCCGCCCTCGGGGTGCTGGTGTACTTCGGCAGTCTTGCCCTGCTGGGCGAGCCGGAGGTGAAAGCCTGGCTGAGACGACGCTCCGATGACGCAGCCGTTTAGTGGTCCACTTCGATCCGGCGGGTCGACGGGTCGAGCCGCGCGAGCAGGTCCTTCCTCACGAACACCTTCACCGGAGGGTTGACCATGGAGATTGGCCGCCGCCGCGAGAAGAGGGCGGGAGTCTGGATCGCCAGCACCTGAGCGTAGCCCAGGGTTCCGTCCCGGAGAGCCCGGTACACCTCCTCGCTCAGCAGATGCTCCCGGTGGGCTTCCAAACGGAGCACCGGGATGACGGTGACGAACTCAGGCCGTTCCCGTTGGAGAACGTGAGCGGCTCGCGGGCCGGGGGGCAGCCCGACGGCGACGATGCCGGGGGCCAGGTGGGGCAGCTTGTAGGCTCCGTCCGTGAAGGTCACGCGATCTCCCGGCCTGGCGACGCCTCCGAACCACCGGCCGGCCTCGTAGCGCGAGTCGTTCAGCATCTGGTACGTGAGATCCGCCCCGAGCAGAAGCAACCAGCCGTACGCGGTGACCAAACCGATCTGCCCGGACCGGCGGAGAAGGGAGCTCGGGCTCTCTAGGCTGGAGGCAACGGCGTAAGCGGCGAAGAGGGCCAGGCTGTACGCCATGACGAGGACGAACCTGAACTCGAGAAACCGCACCGGAAGAATCACGCCCAGCAGGACCCCCAGAGCCGGGAGCGCGAAGGCCGCCGTGCGCGACCGCCGGGCCGCGCACACCACCAGCCCGGCCACGGCCAGCGCCAGCAGGGGCTCCCCCAGGGCCTCCGCCAGGTACGCAAGGGTGTCCCGCGCCACGCTGACATAGCCGGCCAGTGTCATGGGCGTGCTCCCGTAAGCCTTCCGCAGCGGGCTCCATGGCGACCCGTGAACAATGAAACGGAGGTGGATGAGGAACCGCCCCGGATGAACCGCCAGGCCGCTGGCGACGACGTAGACGCCCGCGAACGCCGCCAGGCCGAGGAGCGGAGCTTTCCACCACTCGGGCCAGCCGCCCCCTGCCCGACGTCCGTCGCATACATGCCACCACAGGAGCGGCGGCAGAAGACCCGCGAAGGCGGCATAGCTCGCGTCCTTGGTGGCTGTGGCCAGGGCCCCCAGCAACCCCAGCCACACGGCGCGGCGGACCGTCATCCCGTGGCGGAGGCATACCGCGCCCACGGCCAGACCGAGGCTCGTCCAGAACAGCGCGGCCATGTCGACGTTGCTCGTCCGGGCATAGTAGAACATCGGATACATCAACAGCACGGCGACGCCCGCCAGCACGCCGGTCCGGCGGTCCCACAGGATGGCGGCGGTCCTGAACGCGACGACCACGACTCCAGCCGCCATGAACAGGCTCGGAAGCCGCCCCAGCACCGTCAGAACGGCCAGCGCTCCCACGGGATCAAGGAGACCGTAAGGATACTCCGGGGTAAAATGCGAGATCTGGCCCGTGAGCCACAGGTAGAGGGCGTACGGCCCGGCCGCCAAGGCCTGGATGACGTGGTGGAACAACGGGTACCGGGGATCGAATTTCGGCCTGGGGTGCAACGAGACCGAATACAGCTCTCCGAACCCGAGCGGGGCGAGCTCGTCCGAGCCCCAGGGGCGGATGCGGTTGGCCGCGGTGGCGTACGGCAGTCCCCACCAGATGCCAGGAAGGTAAAGCAGGACGGCGACCGCGAACAGGAGCAGCGAGATTCGTTTTTCCGCCAAGGCAGGCAAGGAAGCGGCTCGACGGTTGACATTCACTTTAACACTGACCTATGCTCGGAACAAGTCGGGATGACGCTCTGAGAGAGCGCGGGACCAGCCATCTTTGCACCCTCGATGCGGTCGCCCACGTCCAATGGAAGCAGGAAGGGATCGCCTCCCGCTTGAGTGACGGGGTCCGGTGACCGGCTTCGCAGAGGAGCGAACGGCTTCGGCTGTCCACGACCACCCGGCGGGACTCCTGCAGATCGCGGCCTGGTTCGCCCTGCTG
>JACQWA010000346.1 GCA_016209425.1 Candidatus Rokuibacteriota bacterium | reverse complement strand
GCCCTGATCGGGCTCGTCGCCGGCTACTACGGCGGCTGGCTCGACGGCCTCCTGATGCGGGTGACCGACGTAGTGATGGCCTTCCCCTCGTTGATCCTCGCCATCGGCCTCATCGCGGTCTTCGAGGCGCCGGGGCTCGACAAGGTCTTCCTCGTGCTGGTCCTCCTCGGCTGGACGACGATCGCCCGGGTGGTGAGGGGTGAGGTGCTCTCGCTCAAGACCCGGCAGTACGTGCAGGCGGCGCGGGCTCTCGGCGTTCCGGATCCCATGATTGTGGTTCGCCATCTCCTCCCCAACTGTCTGGCCCCGCTCCTGGTGGCCGCCACCATCGGCGTCGGCGGCAACATGGTGGCCGAGGCGGGATTGTCGTTCCTCGGGCTGGGCGCCCAGGCTCCGACGATCTCCTGGGGGGCCATGCTGGCCGAGGGGCAGACGTTCCTGGCTTCGGCGCCGTGGGTCGCCGTCTTCCCGGGGCTCGCCCTGATGCTCGCCGTCCTCGGCGTCAACCTCCTCGGCGACGGCTTGCGCGACCTGCTGGATCCCCGGTTCCGGGGGTGATCGGCTCGCGACGGCGGTCTTGACAGCCAGCAATGATTGTTGTATTTCTTACACAAGATATTGTGGAATAAAACCATGGCCAGAAGCAGAGCGAAGAAGATCATCCAGGTTCCGATCGAGGACGATCTTCTGGAACGCATCGACGAGACGGCCGGAATGGTGGCCGAGAGCCGGGCTGCCTTTATCCGTGAGGCTTGCCGGCAACGACTGAAAAGCCTGAAGGCTCGAGAGTTGGAGCGTCGCTACACGGAGGGGTACCGGAAGAAGCCGGAAGACACGGAGTGGGGGGAGATGGGGCTCAAGCTGCTCGCCGCCAGGCTGGCGCGAGAAAAGTGGTAGATGAGGCGGGGCGAGGTCTGGTGGGCCGATCTTCCACTTCCCAAAGGCCGCAGACCCGTGGTGCTCCTGAGTCGGGATGCAGCGTATCGGGTGCGTCGCTCCGTCACGATCGCCCCGCTGACCCGGACGATCCGTAACATCCCCGTCGAGGTCCTGCTGGATCAGGGGGATGGGCTCCGGTCCCGCTGCGTGGCGAACCTCGACGACGTCACGACGATCTCCAAGTCGGCGCTGAAGGAGCGAATATCGGTCTTGTCGGCTGAACGAATGCAGGAGATCGACGACGCGATCCGCTTCGCCCTCGACCTTCCCTAGACTTGGTTCTCCCGGCGTGATAGAAAAGGAAGGGATTTAGTCCCTCCGGAGAGGATCGGAATGCCCTCGATCAGGGACACCGCGGTGGAGATGACCCAGTTCGTGCTCCCCGAGTATGCCGGGGCGCCGGGGCAGATCCACGGCGGGCGCATGATGGAGTGGATCGCCACGGCGGGGACGATCGCCGCCTCCCGCGTGGCCCGGGGGACCGTCGCGCTCGGGGCCACGGACGACATCGATTTTCTCCATCCCGTCCTGGTGGGGGAGATCGCGACTCTCCGGGCTCAGGTCGAGTCTGTGGGGCGCTCCTCGCTGGAGGTGGGCGTGCGGGTGTATTCGGAGGATCCCGCCACCGGCGAGCGGGCGGTGACGCTCTCCTCCCATCTCGTCTACGTCAGCGTGGACGACGAGGGCAAGCCGCGCCCCGTCAGGGACAAGATCGTGCCGGCGGACGCCGGCGAGGAGGCCCTGGTGGCCGCCGCCATGGCGCGGCGGGAGGAGCGGCTGGCGCGGTTCGCTCGGAGGGCCGAAAAGCTGAAAGAGGCCGCCGAGGAGGTCGAGGATTTCCGCTGGCAGTTCGAGTCCTCGCGCATCGTGCGCCCCAACGAGGTCCTGTTCCGGGACTTCATGTTCGTCGGCAAGCTGCTGTTCGACATCGACGAGGCGGGGGGCATCCTGGCAGTGCGCTACACGCGGGGGTTCACGATGACCGCGTGCCTGGACGCCATGGACTTTTACTCCCCGGTTCGGGCGCGGGAGCTCTTGACCTTCAAGGCCGGGCTCAACCACGTGGGGACCACCTCCATGGAGATCGGGGTGAAGGTTCTGGCGGAGGTGCCCTGGACGGGCGAGGTGCGCCACACGTGCACCGCCTACCTCACCTTCGTCCACCTGGGGCTCGATCGCAAAGCCCGCCCGGTTCCCCCATTCACACCGGAAAGCCCCGGGGAGAAGCGTCGCTGGGAGGCTGCGATCGTCCGACGAGAGGGCCGGTTGGCCCGGGTCAAGCGCCTGAAGGCCTCGCTCCGGAGAGAGGAATAGGGCTATGAGTGGTCATTCTCGATGGGCTCAGATCAAGCGGAAGAAGGCCAAGACCGACCAGCAGCGCGGCAAGCTCTTCACCAAGGTGATCCGCGAAATCACGGTCGCGGCGCGCTCGGGGGGCGGCGACCCCAAGATCAACATGCGACTGAAGGCCGCGATCGAGGCGGCCAAAGCCGCCAGCATGCCTGCCGACAATATCAAGCGCGCCGTCCAGAAGGGCACCGGAGAGCTGCCCGGCGAGATGTACGAGGAGGTCACGTACGAGGGATACGGCCCCGGCGGGGTGGCCGTCATGGTCCGGGTCGTGACCGACAATAAAAATCGCACCGCCCACGAGATCCGCCGCTTCTTCGAAAAGCACAGCGGCAACCTGGGCCAGGTCGGGTGCGTGGGCTGGATGTTCGAGCGCAAAGGGGTCATCCAGGTTGACGCCGAGCGGATCGATGAGGATGACCTGCTCGCGCTGGCCCTGGACGCCGGGGCGACCGACATGAGGCGCGTCGAAAAAGTTTATGAGATCACCACGTCTCCTGATGAAATGGAGGCGGTGCGTCGGGCCCTGGAGGAGCGGAAGGTCCCGGTCCTCGAGGCCCAGGTGAGCATGGTCCCGCTCTCCACGGTCCGGGCCGAGGGGAAGGAAGCCCAGGCCGTCCTCAGGCTGGTGGAGGCGCTGGAGGAACAAGACGACGTTCAGGCCGTTTACGCCAACTACGACATCCCCGACGAGGTCATCGACGCCGTCACGGCTGCCTAGCACCGAGCCCCGCATTCGGGTGATCGGCATCGATCCGGGGCTCGTCGAAACCGGCTACGGCGTCCTCGAATCCGGCCCCAACGGGGTTTCCCTCCTCGACGCCGGTGTCATTACGACGTCTCCGACGGCCCCGCTCGAAACGCGCCTCCATGCCCTCCACGACGCCGTTCACCGGCTCCTCGTGCGCTTCACCCCGAGCCTGCTCGTGGTCGAGGATCTTTACGCCGACTACAAGTTTCCGCGAACGGCTATCCTCATGGGGCACGCGCGCGGCGTGATCTGCCTGGCGGCCCGCCAGCGCCAGGTGACCGTTCTCCCCCTGGCCCCCGCCGAGGTTAAGCGCGCGGTGGCGGCCAACGGGGCCGCCTCCAAGACCCAGGTCCAGCGGGGCGTCCAGCGGCTCCTGGGACTCTCGGCGGTCCCCAAGCCCAGCCACGTGGCCGACGCCCTGGGACTGGCGGTCACCGGCCTCTCGCGGGTGACCGGGCGCTTGCCCCGATGATCGCGTCGCTCCGCGGCAAGCTCAGGAAGAAGCTCGAGGACCGCGTGGTGGTGGAGTCGGCGGGGGTCGGGTACGAGGTCTTCCTGCCTCCCGTGGCGTACCGGGCCCTCGGGGAGGCCGTGGCGTCGGAGAAGGACGACGCCAGCGACCTCTCGCTGGTCATCTACTATCACGCCACGCGGGACCAGCCCCGGCCGTTCCTCATCGGCTTCACGAGCGAGCTCGACAAGGAGTTCTTCGAGAAGCTGATCACGGTCAAGGACATCGGGCCGCTGGTGGCCGCCCGGGCTCTCACGGTCGAAGTCCCCGCTCTGGCGGCGGCGATCGCCCGCCAGGATGAGAAGTTCCTCCGCCGCCTGCCGGGGATCGGTCCCCAGAAGGCCCGGAACATTGT
>JACQWA010000343.1 GCA_016209425.1 Candidatus Rokuibacteriota bacterium | reverse complement strand
GGTCAACGGGGAGCCGGAGGCGGGGCGGGAGATGGTCAACGGGGAGCCGGAGGCGGGGCGGGAGATGGTCAACGGGGAGCCGGAGGCGGGGGGGGAAGATGCCTGAAGACCGGGGCCAGCTGGCGCTCCAAATTCGCATCGGGCTCTTCGTGCTGGTCTCGCTGGCGGTCCTCATCGGGCTCATCTACCTGCTGAGTGCCCAAGCGCGGTATTTCGAGCCGAAATACGAGCTCGTGGCCGAGTTTACCGAGGTCGGCGGGCTCACCCCCGGCGCGACCGTCCGGCTGGCGGGGGTGCAGATCGGTCGCGTGACGCGGGTTTCCCTTCCGGAGAGGCCAGGGGCAAAGGTCCGGGTGTCGCTGTCCATCGCCAGGCGTTTCGGCGATCGTATTCGCCGGAATTCAGTTGCCCGGATCGAGACTCAGGGTCTCCTGGGGGATAAGATCGTCGAGATCAGCCTCGGAACCTCCGAAGCGCCCCCCCTCAAGCCGGGGGAGTCCATTGCCTCGCGGGATCCGGTGGAGGTCAGCCGGCTTGCAGGCGAGGGCGTCGAGATTTTGAGGAATTTGGCGGCCCTTTCAGGAACCCTTCGGACCACGGTGGAGACGTTCAACGAGACGAAAGCGCTGGAGGATCTGTCGGCAGTGCTCCGCTCCGCCAAGAGGCTCACCGAGCAGGTGGAGAAGGGGTCGGGGTGGCTCCACGTCCTGATTTACGACGAACCGGAGGTCCTGAGGCGGCTCAATGGGGTGCTGACCTCCACCGAGCAGCTCCTGTCCCGGAGCGCCCGGGGGGAGAGTGCCGTGGGGGTGCTGCTCTCCGCGGAGAGCGGCCGGGCGGCACGCCAGCTCCTCCTGGCCATGGAGGCGCTGGGGAAACTGGCTGAGGGGGGAAAGGCAGAGGAGGGACTTCTGGCCGCCCTCCTCTTCGATCCCCGGTACAAGTCGGTGGCCGAGGACCTCAGGTCCTTCACCCAGGACCTCAAGCCAGTGACCGAGGACCTCCAAGTGCTCGCGCGAAACTTCCGCGCGGTGTCCGAGCGGCTGGCCCAGGGGAAGGGGATTGCGGGGAGCCTCCTTCAGGACGAGGGCGAAAGCCCCATGGGACAGGCGGCAAAGGATTTCAGGGTCGGCGTCGCCAACCTCCGCGCCATTACCGACCGGTTGGCCGCAGGGGAGGGCACCATCGGCGGCCTCATCGAGGACCCGACCGTCTACGAGAACCTGGCGGCTTTCCTCGAGGGGGCTCAGCGGAGCGCGATTTTGAGGTATCTGATCCGTTCGGCGATCAGCGCGGGCAAGGACAAACGCTAGTCCGAGCGCGGGCTTTGCCCGCGCAACCGAAAGGGGGGAGGGTCCGGAAGGGGGGCGGTAGCCCCCCTCCGGGGAAATGGCCCAGGACGCCGCCGTCTACCGCTGCCAGGAGTGTGGCTTCGCCGCTGCCAAGCCCGGAACATGCCCGGATTGCGCGCGTCAGGGAAACTACATTCAACTGGTAGAAGAGCGCCGGCCGACGGCCAGGAGCCGGCGGATGAGCGCTCAGCCTGGGACGGTGCCGATTCCTCTCGCCGACGTCAGCGTGGTGGGCGGGGAGCGGGCCGCGACGGGGATCGCGGAGCTGGATCGGGTGCTGGGCGGAGGGGTCGTCAGGGGATCTCTGGTCCTGATCGGTGGGGATCCCGGCATTGGCAAATCCACGCTCCTCTTGCAGGCCTCGCGCGCGCTTGCCGACCTCGGTGCCCCGGTCCTCTACGTCTCGGGGGAGGAGTCGGCAGCTCAGGTCAAGCTGCGGGCCGACCGTCTGGGCGTTTCCCCTAAGGGGTTGTATCTCCTTGCGGAGACCAATCTGGAGGCGATCGAGGCTCACGCGGGTTCTCTCAAGCCCCCGGTTCTCGTTGTGGATTCGATCCAGACCGTGTATCTTCCTGACCTCGAGTCGGCGCCGGGGAGCGTGAGCCAGGTGCGCGAGTGCGGTGCCCGGCTCATGCTGCTGGCCAAGCGCCAGGGGGTTGCCACTTTCCTGGTGGGTCACGTGACGAAGGAAGGGGCCCTGGCCGGCCCTCGGGTGCTCGAGCATCTCGTGGACACAGTCCTCTACTTCGAGGGGGAGCCTCACCACACGTATCGGGTCCTGCGAGCGGTCAAGAATCGCTTCGGCTCCACCAACGAGATCGGGGTGTTCGAGATGACCGAGCGCGGTCTGGCCGAGGTGAAAAACCCCTCCGGGTTCTTTCTCTCCGAGCGGCCCCAGGGGGTGCCGGGGTCGGTGGTCGTGTCGAGCCTCGAGGGAACCCGGCCTTTCCTCCTGGAGCTTCAAGTGCTGGTGAGCCCGGCGAACTTCGGGACGCCCCGCCGGACGGTGCTGGGGATGGACTATAATCGCGTCTGCCTTCTCCTGGCCGTTCTCGAGAAGCGGCTGGGGTTTCCGCTCCAGACTCAGGATGTCTTCGTGAACGTGGCGGGCGGCGCCCGGGTGGTCGAACCCGCCGCCGACCTCGGACTCGTCGTTGCCGCCGCGTCGAGCTACATGGATCGTCCCGTTACGGGCAACCTCGTCGTCTTCGGTGAGGTCGGGCTCGCCGGCGAGGTGCGAGCCGTCGCCGGCTTCGAGAGGCGTCTTCGGGAGGCCGCGGCCCTGGGATTCACCGGAGCCGTGGTCCCTCGAAACAATCTGTCGGCTGAAACGCCGCTCCCGCTTGAGCCACAGGGGGTGGTCTCAATCGACGAAGCGATTCAGGCTCTTCTTGGCAGATGATCCATCATCCGTCATTCAGCCGATCCGTCTTTGAGGGAAACCATGACGATCATCATCGCGCGACTCATCATCCTGGCGTTGGCGACGGCCGGCGGGGTCGCCTTGGGGAATGCCCTGGGCCTCGCCTCGCCCTGGCCCTTCCTGGCCCTGGCAGGCTTTGCGGTCGGCGTGGGGGTCCTGCTCGTGGAAAGGGGATTTCAGCGGGTGCCCGTCGAGCGGATCGTCTGGGCCAGTTTGGGTACCCTCTTCGGCTTGGTACTGGGTCACATCTTGGGTGCGGTGATCCAGGCGTTCGTCCCCAGCGCTGCCGGTCCCGGGCGTGCGCTTCTGGCGCTGCTTCTCGGCTACCTGGGGGGGGCGGTCGCGCTCCGGAAGAGCGAGGAGCTTGAAGGGCTCTCGGCGGTCCTCTTTCCGAAGGTGGCTGCCCGCCGGGACATGTACAAGATCCTGGACACCTCGGTCATTATCGACGGGCGGATCGCTGACATCTGCGAGACCGGATTCCTCGAGGGAACGCTCATCGTCCCTCAGTTCGTGCTCCGGGAGCTGCAGCAGATTGCGGATTCCTCCGACGGCCTCAAGCGCACCCGGGGCAAGCGCGGGTTCGATGTCCTCCAGAAGATCCAGCGCATCCCCAAGGTGAAGGTGCAGATCCACGACCTGGACTTCCCGCAGGTGCGCGAAGTCGATCGGAAGCTCATCGAGGTCGCCAAGGCTCTGGGTGGCAAGGTCATCACCAACGACTACAACCTGAACAAGGTGGCTGAGCTTTCGGGAGTGTCGGTCCTCAACATCAACGAGCTGGCCAACTCGCTGAAGCCCGTCGTGCTGCCTGGCGAGCTCATGCACGTGCACGTGCTCAAGGAGGGCAAGGAGTCCGGGCAGGGTGTTGCCTATTTGGACGACGGGACCATGGTCGTGGTGGATCACGGCAGGAAGTACCTGGGGCAGAGCGTGGACGTGACCGTGACCAGCGTGCTCCAGACGAGCGCGGGGCGCATGATCTTCACCCGGCTGAAGGAGGAGGAGGCGGTCTCCGGAGGCCGCGGGTGAGCACGCCGTCCGTCAGGGTCGTGGCGATCGTCCCGGCAGCGGGGAGCGGCCGTCGCATGGCCAGGCGGCATCCCAAGCAGTTTCTGCGCCTCGGCGGCATCCCCGTGCTCGTGCGGACACTGCTGGAACTTGGCCGGGGCGGGGTGATCGGGGGGATCGTGGTGGTCGCCCCGCCCGCGGCGGTGGAGTTGACGGGCCGGCTTGTCAGGCGGCATCGGGTGCCTCGGGTGCTCGGCGTGGTTCCCGGGGGTCGGGAGCGTCAGGAGTCGGTGTGGCTGGGCCTCCAGGCCGTGCCCTCCGGTGCGGAATTCGTGGTGGTGCATGATGCGGTCCGGCCGTTCGTCACCCCTTCCCTCGTGCGGAAGGTTGTCGAGGCGGCGCGACGCTTCGGGGCCGCCACCTGTGGGCTGCCAGTTCGCGAAACGCTCAAGCGGGCGCGGGGGGGGATCGTGGAGGCGACCGTGGACCGGGAGGGGCTCTGGCTGGTCCAAACCCCCCAGGCCTTTAGCCGGACCCTTCTCTGGGAGGCGCATGAAAAAGCCCGGCGAGACGGATTTATCGGGACCGACGACGCGGTCCTGGTCGAACGCCTTGGCGTGCCGGTCAGGATGGTGGCCGGCCTTGCGGAGAATCTCAAGATCACCACGCCTCAGGATCTGGCCAGGGCGCGCGGGCGCGTTGCCACACGGGGAGGCCGGTGAATCGCGTGGGGCTGGGCTTCGATCTGCACCCGACGGCCCCGGATCGCCCGCTGATCCTTGGCGGCCTGGCCCTTCCCGCCGCGCGCGGACTGGCCGGCCACTCGGATGCCGACGTTCTGAGCCACGCGGTCGCCGAAGCGATGCTCGGAGCCCTGGCGCTCGGCGATCTGGGGCAGCATTTCCCGGATTCCGATCCCCGCTACAAAGGAATCTCGAGCCTCCGGTTGCTCCGGGAAGTGCTGGCGCTGGTGACGGGGCGCGGCGCCCGGCTGGTCAACGTCGACGCCACGGTCATCGCCCAGGCCCCGCGCCTCGGGCCCTGGCTCCCGGAGATGGCCAAACGCCTGGCGGAAACCCTGGGGCTGGATCCGGATCGGGTCAGCGTGAAGGCCAAGAGTCCTGAGGGCCTGGGACTGCTGGGTCGGGAGGAGGGGATTGCCGCTATGGCTGTCGTGAGCATCGAGGTCGGCGGATGAGCGTCCGTGTGAGGTTTGCCCCGAGCCCCACCGGATCCCTCCACGTCGGGAACGCCCGGACGGCGCTCTTCAATTGGCTCTTCGCGCGGAAGCACGGAGGGGGCCTGATCCTCAGAATTGAGGATACCGACCGGGAACGGTCGAGACCAGAGTGGGAGGCCGCGATCCTGGAAGATCTCCGGTGGCTCGGGCTTCACTGGGATGAGGGGCCCGACGTCGGGGGAGACGCGGGCCCCTATCGCCAGTCTGAACGGCTCGAGGCGTATCAGGCCGCGGTCGATCGGCTCATGGGCGAGGGGAAGGCGTACTTCTGCTTCTGTTCGCCGGAGGCGTTGGAGGCGCAGCGGCAGGACCGCCTTGCCCGCGGCCTGCCCCCGCGCTACGACGGCCGCTGCCGGTCGCTTCCGGCTGAAGAGGTGAGGCAGCGGCGCGGAGCGGGCGAGGCGTCGGCGGTGAGGTTTGTGATGCCCCGGGAGCGGATCACGGTCCATGATCACGTGAAGGGGGAGATTCGGTTCCTCGGGAGCGACCTAGACGATTTTGTCCTCCTCCGGGCGGACGGAAGTCCTTCGTACAACCTGGCGGCGGCACTGGACGATTGCCGGATGGGGATTACGCTTGTGATTCGGGGCGATGACCATCTCGCGAACACTCCCCGGCAGATGGCCCTGGCCCGGGCGCTGGGCTGGGAACCACCGCAGTTTGCCCACCTCCCGCTCATCCACGGATCCGACGGCGCCCCGCTTTCGAAGCGACACGGGGCCGTGAGCGTGGCTGAGCATCGCGCGGCCGGGATCCTGCCGGAGGGCCTCGTCAATTACTTGGCCCTGCTGGGCTGGTCGCCGCCGGCGGGCCGCGACGAGGTGATGGATCTTCCCACGCTCAGCGGGCTCTTTACGCTCGACCGCGTCTCCCGGTCGCCGGCCAAGTTCGATCCGGAACGGCTGGCCTGGTTCAACCGTCAGCACCTCCGCCGCCTCCCGACTGGGCAACTCCTGGCATTCATGGAACCTGCGGATGACTTGACAGAGCGCGCTGCGCGACTGCTGCACAAAGAAGTTGACTCACTGGTTGCGCTGAAGCGCGCGATTGCCGAGATTCGCTCCGAACCGGAGCTTGAAAGTCTGGATCTGCCAGCGACAGCCGAGTCGGCGCTCCTGCAGTTGAGGGGAGCGCTGGTGGTCCAGGGGCGGCTGGAGAGCGAGGAGGACGCCCAAAGAATACTCGCGCATGCGGCGCGGGACCTGGCACCGGATGGGCGGCGGGTACTGATGCGCGCCGCCCGACTGGCTCTAATCGGAAAGCCCGACGGTCCGCCCGTAGCAACCCTACTCTGGATCCTGGGGGCGGAGCGCGCCAAACAGCGGGTGGAGAATGCCCTCAAGGGCTGTGTGGCGCCGTAGGGGGCGCGTGTGGCGCTGAAGATCTACAACACGCTGACTCGCAGGAAGGAGGACCTTGTCCCTCTCCACCCGGGAGAGGTCCGGATGTACGTCTGCGGGGTCACCGTGTACGACCTCTCCCACATCGGCCACGGCCGGAGCGCATTGGTCTTCGACGTGATCCGGCGCTACCTCCGGTTCCGGGGCTACCAGGTGCGCCTGGTCCGCAACTTCACCGACGTGGACGACAAGATCATCAAGCGCGCCCGGGAGGAAGGCGTGCCGCCGCGCGAGTTGGCCGAGCGTTACGTCGAGGAGTACCGGAAAGACATGGCCGCGCTGGGGGTCCAGGAAGCGGACGTGGAACCCAAAGCCACCGACCATATTCCTCAGATGATCAGTCTGATCAAGCGGCTGGTGGCGAAGGGGCTCGCCTACCAGGTGGACGGCGATGTCTACTTCGAGGTCAAGCGGTTCCCGCGGTACGGCCGGCTCTCAGGGGCAAACCTGGAAGAGCTGCGGGCGGGAGCGCGCGTGGAGGTGGACGAGCGGAAACGAGACCCCCTGGACTTCGCCCTCTGGAAGGCGTCGAAGGAGGAGGAGCCGGCCTGGGAGAGCCCGTGGGGCCGCGGCCGTCCCGGCTGGCACATCGAGTGCTCCGCCATGTCCATGCACTACCTGGGGGAGAGTTTCGATCTTCACGCCGGCGGCGAGGATCTGATCTTCCCCCATCACGAAAACGAGATTGCCCAGTCGGAGGCGGCGACGGGGCGCCCCTTCGTGCGCTATTGGGTCCACAACGGGTTCGTGAACTTTGGCGCCGAGAAGATGTCAAAGTCGTTGGGGAACGTTCTCACGGTCAAGGAGCTCGTGCGTCGCCACGATCCGGAAGCCATCCGTCTTTACTTGCTCGGCACCCACTACCGCAACCCGCTCGACTTTGCCGACGAGCGGATCAGCGAGGCCGCCCGCGCGCTGGAGCGGTTCAGGAACCTGCTCGAAGGGGCCGCCCGGCTGGCGGCGAAAGGCACACCCGCCCCGGGAGGGGATGAAGGGCTCCTGGAGGAGGTGGCCACAGCCCGTCGCCGCTTCGAGGAGGTCATGGATGATGACTTCAACACGGCCCAAGCGGTCGCCGTGCTCTTCGACCTTTCGCGTCTGCTCCAAACCTTCCGGACCAGGATGACGCACGGAGAGGTGGCCGCCGGCCCCTTCCTCCTGGGGGTCGGAGAGCTGCTCACCCTCGGCCGAGTGCTGGGGTTATTCGAGGAGGTATCGCGGCCCACCCAGGTGATCGACCCGGAGCTGGGGGAAAAGATCGAAGCCCTGCTGAGGACCCGGGACGAGGCCCGCAAGCGGCGGGATTGGGGGCAGGCCGACCGGCTCCGCCAGGAACTTGCCCGGCTCGGCGTGATTGTTGAGGACGGGGCGGAGGGCACGGCCTGGAAGCTCAAGCCGTGAGCGGAGGAGGTTCGCCGGCGCTCTACGGCCGGCACCCAGTGCTGGAGCTGCTCCGACGTGGCGGGCGCCGCGTCGAGGAGGTCCTCGTCCTTCGAGAGGGGCGTGGCTCCGCCCTTGGGGAAATCGAAAGCCTTGCCGCCGGTCACGGCGTGAGGGTTTCCTATCGAACCCGGCAGCAGCTCACGGCGATCGCCGGGAGCCCCCACCACCAGGGTGTGGTGGCGCGAGTGGCCGAGGTCGGTTACGCGGCCCTCGAGGATCTGCTGGCCATCCCGGCTCAACGTGGCGAGCCCGCCTTTTTCCTGGCCCTGGATCAGGTGCAAGACCCCCGCAACCTCGGGGCGCTGCTCAGAACCGCCGAGGCCGTGGGGGTCCACGGTGTGGTGATCGCAAAGCACCGGGCCGCCGGACTTAGTGGGGGGACGGCCAAGGCTGCCATGGGTGCCATTGAATTCCTGCCCGTGGCCAGGGAAACGAACCTGACGGCGGCTCTGGAAAGGTTTAAAAAGCAAAGAGTTTGGGTGATTGGAAGCGTCCCAAAGGGAGGCACCGTCGTCTGGGAGGCCGATTTGACGGGCCCGATCTGCGTGGTGATTGGAGGGGAGGAGAAGGGCCTGCGGCCGCTCGTGGCTAGGACCTGTGATTTCCTGGTAACCCTTCCCATGCGCGGGCGGATAGGGTCCCTTAACGCTGCCGCGGCCGGCGCTGTTCTCTGCTATGAGGTGCTGCGTCAGCGAGGGAGCCCCAAACAAAATTCTTGACTTCTAAAATCTTGAAAAGTAAGATGGGGGTTTGTCTGTGCTGGCGTAGCTCAGGGGAAGAGCAACTGCCTTGTAAGCAGTGGGTCGGGGGTTCAAATCCTCCCGCCAGCGCCAGT
>JACQWA010000342.1 GCA_016209425.1 Candidatus Rokuibacteriota bacterium | reverse complement strand
CAGTGGGACAACTGGATGAAAGACCTCAGGACCGAGCTCTATCAGATCGTGTACGAGAAGCCGATCTACCCGAAGAACCTCTACCTGAAGCGGGCGCCCATGAAGCACGCCGAGTATCGGGAAAAGGTCATCAAGAAGCAGATCCGCCTGATGCACGAGCGCGGGATCTGGGCGAGGCCATCGCGATGAAAGCCGTTCGCATCCGCGAGTTCGGGGGTCCCGAGGTCCTGAAGATCGAGGACGTGCCCGAGCCGGCGATCGGCCCGGGAGATGTGCTGATCCAGATGGAGGCTTCAGGAGTGAACTACGCCGACGTGATGATGCGGGTCGGGATGTACCCCATCAACGGTCTGCCGATCACGCCGGGCTTCGAGGTGGCCGGGCGGGTCGTGAAGGTCGGCGACGCGGTCACCGAGTTCAAGGCCGCAGACCGGGTCGTGGCCATGATGAACGCCGGCGGCTATGCTGAGCGGGCGGCCGCTCCTGCGGCAAGGGTTTTCTCGGTTCCCGAGTCCCTCTCGGCGGTCCAGACCGCCGCGCTCCCGGTCAACTACCTCACGGCCCTTCACATGCTCAGGGAGTTCGGCAGGCTCGCGCCCGGAGAATCCGTCCTGATTCACGCGGCTGCGTCCGGTGTCGGCACGGCGGCGATCCAGCTCGCCAAGCTCTTCGGCGCCCGCATCTTCGCCACGGCGTCCGCCGAGGACAAGCTGGCGCTGGCCCGGGAGCTAGGGGCGCACGAGACCATCAACTACACGACGCAGGACTTCGCCGAGATCATCAAGGCCGGGACGGGCGGCCGGGGGGCAGACCTGATCCTCGAGTGCGTCGGCGGGGACGTCTTCGACAAGAGCCTGCACTGCCTGGCGCCGCTGGGCCGGCTCATCACCTACGGGGTGGCGGGAGGCGTGCCGGGAACCGTCCTGACGCCGCTGCTGCTCTTCAATAACCTGAGCGTGATCGGCTTCCACCTCGGGCGTTACTACCAGACGCGGCCGAACCGGGAGCCGATGCACGAAATCCTGAGACTGGTGGCTGCCGGCAGGATCCGGCCGATCATCAGCGCGACCTTCCGGCTCGAGGAGGTCGCACGGGCCCACGACTATCTCTCCCAGCGGCGGACGCGGGGGAAAGTCCTCCTGGTGCCTTGACCCCCTTTGGTCAGGGGTCAGGCTTGCGTATTTGCGTAGTAGCCGGTAACGCAATAACGCAAGCCTGACCCCTAACCCCGGGGCTAGCGGTCGCGCAGCTTGCGGAGGGCTTCGGCCCGCATCTGCTGCATGGCGCGGGTCTCCTGGTCCGAGTAGCGCTCCTCCTTCCAGGGGTCCCCGTGCATGTGGTAGCCGTTGACCTCCCAGAAGCCGGGTGCGTTCACGTCCAGGAACTCGAAGGCCCGCACCCACTTGGCGCTTTTCCAGAAGTAGAGCTTGGGCACCACGAGGCGGCACGGCCCGCCGTGGTCGGGCTCCAGGTCCCGGCCGTTGTGCTTGAGAGCCAGGAGCACGTCGTCGTCGATCAGGTCCTCGAGACCGATGGTGGTCGTGTAACCGGCCTCGGCGTGGATCATGACTGCCGCGGCCTGCGGCCTGATTTTCACATGCTTCATGAGCTCGCGGATGTGGATGCCCTCCCAGCGGTTTTCCAGCTTGCTCCACCGCGTGACACAGTGGACGTCGGAGGTGATCTCCGCCCGCGGGAGCTTCAGGAACTCCTCCCAGGTCCAGGAGACTTCCTCCTCCACCAGGCCGAAGCAACGGAAGGTCCACTTCCGCATGCTGGGGTGCGGCGTGAGGCCGTAGGTTAGCACGGGCCACTTGCCCGTCAGGACCTGGCCGGGCGGCAGCCGTTTTTGAAGCTCGGGATCGGGCTCTTGCATGAAACGCCTCCAAAATGTCATGGCTCCCACTATACCTGGTAGTTATATAATGACGCAACGAATAGCCCTGTTGGAGGAGCGATGGCGCTCAGTAAGCCTCGAGGCCGCCTCTTCCTGAAGTACGTGGCCCTCTTCGTGACCCTGGTCGGCGGGGCGCTGCTGACCAGCGGTCTGGTCGAGATCTATATCTCCTATCAGGAAAACAAGACGGCCCTCGCCCGCATCCAGCGGGAGCAGGCGCAGGCCGCCTCCTCGAGGATCGAGCAGTTCATCAAGGAGATCGAACGCCAGATCGGCTGGACCACCCAGGCCCAGTGGGGAGCCCGGGCGGCGGCGCTGGACCAGCGACGCTTCGACTATCTCAGGCTTCTTCGACAGGCCCCGGCCGTGACCGAGATCAGCCAGCTGGATCCGTCCGGGAAGGAGCAACTCCGGGTCTCCCGCCTCGCCATGGACGTGGTGGGAAGTCAGGCAGACTTCTCGCGAGAGCCGAAGTTTCTCGAGGCCAAGTCGGGAAAGACCTACTTCAGCCCCGTGTACTTCCGGAAGGAGTCCGAGCCCTACATGACCATCGCCATGGCACGGAGCGGGGAAGACCCGGGGGTGACCGTGGCCGAGGTGAATTTAAAGTTCATCTG
>JACQWA010000331.1 GCA_016209425.1 Candidatus Rokuibacteriota bacterium | reverse complement strand
GATTCCGCCTGAGAGGATTTTGCCGCTGTGCGGCGTGATCGCATTATACGCTCGTGCCAGTCGCGTGATACTGTCCAGTAAAATCACCACGTCTTTCTTGTGCTCGACCAGACGCTACGCCTTCTCGATGACCATGTCGGCCACCAGGACGTGCCGTTGGGGCGGTTCGTCGAAGGTGGAGGAGATGACCTCTCCCCTGACCGAACGCTGCATGTCGGTGACCTCCTCCGGCCGCTCGTCGAAGAGCAAGACGATCAGGTACACCTCCGGATGGTTCTTGGCGATGGCGTGGGCAAGGTTCTGAAGCATCATGGTCTTGCCGGTCCGAGGCGCCGCGACGATGAGACCGCGCTGCCCCTTGCCGATCGGGGTCAAGAGATCCATCACCCGGGTGGTGAGCTCGTCCGAGTCGTGCTCGAGCCGGAACCGCTCCATCGGATAGAGCGGGGTGAGGTTGTCGAAGAAGATCTTCTCCCGGGCGGCATCCGGGGTCTCGAAGTTGATCGCCTCCACCTTGAGGAGGGCGAAGTAGCGCTCCGTGTCCTTAGGAGGTCGGACCTGTCCGGAGATCGTGTCGCCCGTCCGGAGGTCGAAGCGGCGGATCTGGGACGGAGAGACGTAGATGTCGTCCGGTCCCGGCAGGTAGTTGTAGTCGGGGGCCCGCAGGAAGCCGAACCCGTCGGGAAGCACCTCCAGCACGCCTTCGGCAAAGATGAGCCCGTCCTTCTCGGCCTGGCCCTGGAGGATCTTGAAGATCAGCTCCTGCTTTCTGAGCCCGCTGAACCCCTGGACGCCGAGCTCCTTTGCGATGCCGCTGAGTTCCGAAATCGTTTTCTCCTTCAGCTCCGTGAGGTTCATCCTCTCACCTCCTGCGCTCGGATCCTCGCCGATGGGGACGAGACGTGGCTGGTACACGCGGCTGGGTGAACTCGGTTGCGGTGGGCGGTCATCGAATGACTCCTCGTTGCGGTCCCGCCAGAGGCGGGAGGAGATAAGTTCGGGCTGACGGAGGCTCCACGTGAGACTCGCTCTTAAAGGAATGCTCTACGAGATTATTTCCACCGGCGGGTGCAGTCTGAACGCGGGACGCGTTACACATCGATCCTCCCACAGAGCCGAGAAGCTTGTCAACTACTTTTCTCACATCCGGATCTCGATGATCGCGCGCTTCTTGATCTCGCCAAGCCAGGCCTCGAACCGGGCGGCGTACTTCTGCCTGAAGAGGATATCCCGGATCTGCTGCTTCGCCTGCACCAGCGCTTCTCCGGAGAGGCCCTCCTTCCACTCCAGCTTGAAGATGTGGAAGCCGAGATTGGACCGGTACGGGGCGGAAGCGTCCCCGGACCGTAGCCGGAGGATCTGGCCTTCGATGTCAGCGGCCAGCTCTCCCTGCTTCAGGGCTCCGAGGTCGCCCCCGTCCCTGGCCGTCGGATCCTTAGAATACCGCCTCGCGAGCTCGCCGAAATCCTCGCCCGCGCGGACCTTGGCCCACACCTCCTCGGCCTGGGCACGGGCGGCCTCCCACGCCGCCTCGCTCCCCGCCGGGTTCGGCGCGACAAGAATATGTCGGGCATGATAGGAGAGTCCGGTTTCCAGCTTTTCCCGGTTTTCCACGAAATACTTCTCGATCTCCTGCTCCGTCACCGAGACGCGGAGCTGGACCTTCCGCCGGACCACCTTCTGGATCAACACCTGCTCCCGGAGCCGCTTTTTCACCCCCTCCAGGGTCAGCCCCTGGGCTTTGACGACCCGCTCAAATTCCTCCTGGGTCTTGACGTTGAACCGCTTCATCACCTCGGCCACTTGCTCGGTGACATCCACCTCGTCCACGGTGAGCTGCTCCCGGGCGGCCTCCTGGAGCTGAAGCCGGCTTTCGATCAGCCGGTCCAGCACTCGTTCCTTGAGCGCCTCCTCCTGCCCGGGCTTCACCGCCTCCTTGGACTCATAGAGGAGAAAGGCCAGGCTGTCCTGCAGCTCGCTCAGCGTGATCACGTCGTTGTTCACCACGGCGACCACCCGGTCGAGAACGTCAGGAGAATCCCGGTACGGGACTCGGACGACTGTCGGCCGAGCGGGCTCGACGGCCTGCGTTTTCAACTGGGCCTCCCGGGCGACCTCCGAGGCAGGAGCGGCAGGGATGGGCTTCGATCGGGAGAACCATCCGCAGCCGTCCGCGAGCACGGCAACGCAGAGCAAGAGGAGCGCGACGCGGGACATCGGCCGACGGGCACTCATCGAAACATTCCCAGGAGCTCTCCCAGGGCTTTGCGAACGAGGGGCCACGGCTCGCGAGGGATCGGGGCCTCGACGACAAACTCCTTCTTCAGGCGGAGCCGGCCCGGCGCTTCGCGGATCGCGCGGATCAGCCGCTCGGGAGAAACTGGCGTCGAAGGGGCGAAGGTGAGCAGCGCCCTGCCTCCCACCGCCTCCACCCGCTCGATGCCGAGCTGCCGGGCCAGCGCGCGAATCTCGATGACCTCGAGGAGGTGCTCGACCGGAGGGAGGAGCGGGCCGAAGCGATCCCGAAGCTCGGCGCGGATCTCCGCGATCTCCTCCATCCGCGTCACCCCAGCCAGCCGCTTGTAGAGGGCGAGCCGCTGGGTCACCTCCCGCACGTATGTCTCCGGCAGGAGTGCTTCGACCTCCACGGTCACGACCGGCTCGAGGGCCGCCTCCGCGGGCTCGCCCTTCAATTCTCTCACGGCCTCGGCCAGAAGCTTCGAATAGAGATCGAACCCCACAGCCGCAATGTGGCCGTGCTGCTCGGGACCGAGCAGATTCCCCGCCCCCCGGATCTCGAGGTCACGAAGGGCCAGCCTGAAGCCCGAGCCGAGCTCGGTGAGCTCCTGGATGACGCGCAGCCGCTTCTGAGCCGTCTCGTCGATCCGGCCATCGGCGGGGATCAAGAGGTACGCGTACGCCTGCTGCCGCTCCCGGCCGACGCGCCCGCGGAGCTGGTAGAGCTGAGCGAGACCGAAGCGATCCGCCCGATTCACGATGATCGTGTTCGAGGCCGGGATGTCGAGGCCGGACTCTACGATGGCAGTCGAGACGAGAACATCGGCCTGGCCCCCGACGAAGCGCAGCATGACCTGCTCCAGGTCCCGTTCCCGCATCTGGCCGTGGGCCATCTCCACGCGGGCCTGCGGGACCAGCCGCCGAATGAACGCGGTCATGGAGGGCAGTGATTGCACCCGGTTATGAACGAAGAATACCTGGCCGCCGCGGGACAGCTCCCGCTCGAGGGCTTCCCGGATCAGCGTCCGGCTGAAGGGGGCGACCACGGTCTCCACGGGCAGGCGATCCGGGGGCGGAGTCTCGATGGTCGAGAGATCCCGAACCCCGGAGAGAGACATATAGAGGGTGCGGGGAATGGGGGTCGCGGTGAGGGTCAGAACGTCCACGGCCTTACGGAGCTGCTTGATCCGTTCCTTGTGCGCCACCCCGAAGCGGTGCTCCTCGTCCACGATGAGGAGCCCCAGGTCGCGGAACGCGACGTCTCTGGAGAGGAGGCGGTGGGTCCCGATCACCACATCCACTGTTCCCTGGCGAAGGCCCGCCACCACCGCTTTCTGTTCCCGGGGCGATCGGAAGCGGGACAGCAGCTCCACCCGGAGGGGGAAGGGGGCAAAGCGCTCGGCGAAGGTTGCCCCGTGCTGCTGAGCGAGGATGGTGGTGGGCACCAGGAGGGCGACCTGCTTGCCCTCCAGCGCAGCCTTGAAGGCCGCCCGGAGGGCGATCTCGGTCTTGCCGTACCCGACATCTCCCGCCACCAACCGGTCCATGGGACGGCACCCCTCCATGTCGGCCTTGACCTCCTCGATGGCGCGAAGCTGATCCGGGGTTTCCTCGAACCGGAATGCCGCCTCGAACTCCCGCTGCCACGGGGTCTCCGCGCCGAAGCCGTGCCCCTCCAGAACCGTGCGCGCCGCGTAGAGCTGAAGGAGCTCCTCCGCCATCCGGCGGAGCGCCGCCCGCACCGACTCCTTGACCCGCTGCCAGGAACTGCCGCCCAACCGGTCGAGCCGAACCGTCGCCCCGGCGCCTCCCAGGTACTTGGAGATCACGCTCAAGCGCTCCACAGGCAGGTAGAGGCGGTTCCCCTCAGCGTACTCCAGCAGGAGAAAATCGCCCTGACGCCCGTCCACGGGAAGCGTCTTGAGCCCCAGGTAACGCCCGATCCCGTGCTCCTCGTGGACCACAAGGTCGCCCACCTCAAGGTCGGTGAACGCCGTGAGGGCGGCCCCTCGCTGGTAGAGGGGCCGGCGGAGGGTCCGCCGCCGAGCCCCGAAGAGCTCCTCCTCGGTGAGGAGGATCAATCCCAGAGCGGGGACGCCGAATCCCTGAGCGCACTCACCGGCAAGGATGCCGAGGCCCTCGGGTCCCCAGAGGGCCGCGCCTGGGACCGCCTCGAGCCCGTGCTCCAGGAGAATCTGCTTCAGGCGGTGCGCCTGAGTCTCGTCCTGGCAGATGAGGCGGACCCTGAACCCTTCACGCAGCCAGTGGCCGAGCTCGGCGGCCAGCTGACGGAACTGTCCACGAAAACTCGCAACGGAGCGCGTCTCGAGGGTGAAGCGGCACGCCGCGAGGTCCGACGCTGGGACGGGCCAGAGCCCAAGTTCGATTCGCTGGCGCCCTTTCAACAGCTCGCTGAGCGGAACCGCCGACGGCGCATCGTCGGGCGGAGCTTCCAGGAGGGCCGGACCATCCAGGATCACCGGCGCCTCGGCCGTGAGATAGGAGAGCAGCGTTGCGCCCGGCCCCTCGCCGAGCGCCAGCGGGAGGACCTCGAGCCTCTCGAGCGGCTCGACCGATCGCTGGGAGCTCGGATCGAAGAGTCGGAGCGATTCGACCTCGTCGCCGAAGAACTCGACGCGAACCGGGCCGTCGCGCGCGGGGGAGAAGATATCCACAATCCCGCCGCGGAGGCTCCACTGTCCCATCTCCACGACCGTTTCGACCCGCTCATACCCCGCAGTCTCCAGCCGCTCCAGGAGTTCCTCCCGAGCCAGGCTGGTTCCGATTTTTAGACTGAAGCTGCGGCGGCGAAATCCCTCAGGGGACAGAAGGGGAGAGGCCAGCGACGCCGGAGTCGCCACGGCGGTCAGCGGCTCACCGCGCAGGAGGCGCTGGCAGACCACGGCGCGCTCACCCGCCTCCTCCCGCCGACGCCCCCCCCGCCAGAACAAAGGCTGGCTCGGGGGAAATTCCACGATCTGCGCCGGCGGGACCGCCAGGGTGGCCCCGAAGAAGCGGAGATCCCGGGACATCCGGCCGAGTGCTGGGAGGTCGGGCACGAGGACCAGGGCGGGGCGGGTGACTTCCCGGACAAGCGCGGCGACGACCAGACCCCGCGAGGATCCCCAGAGGCCATCCACGGAAAGACAGGGATCTCCCTTGGCGAAGGCCCCGGTGAGCGCCTGAAACGGGGCCCACTGGGCAAGCGGGGAGGGATGGTCCGGCACAACCATGAACGACATACCACGAATACCATTGCGACGCCCGCGCGTCAACGCTCCGCATCAACTGCTGGGCTCGTTCGAGCGCGGGCTTGGCCCGCGCAACCCTGGGGGGAAGGATTCGGAAGGGGCGGGTACCCGGGCATCCACGCCGGAGGCGTGGGGGGCCTGGGTGGCCCCCCTCCGAAGCATCAGCGCGTCACCTGCGCGAGATAAAAGGAGAGCGTCTCCAGCTCGATGGAGAGATCCACATTCTGCAGACGCACGTCCTTCGGGACCCTGAGACGGGTCGGGGCGAAGTTCAGGATTGCCTTGATCCCGGCGGCGACCAGCCGGTCGACGACGGTCTGCGCGGACTCCGCCGGCACCGCGACGATCCCGATCTGCACATTGCGCCCCTTGGCCTCCTGCGGGAGTTCCCGGAGCGGGAGGATCGGAACGCCCTCGACGGTCCGCCCGGCCTTCTGGGAATCGTCGTCAAAGATGACCGAGATCCGGAACCCCTGCCGCGCGAAGCCTTTGTAGTTAAAGAGCGCCGACCCGAGGTTTCCGAAACCCACCAGCGCCACCGGCCACTCGCGATCAAGTCCGAGGATCTTTTGCAGCTCAGCCTTCAAACCCGACACGTAGTAACCGATGCCGCGGACGCCGAACTCGCCGAAGTAGGCGAGGTCTTTCCGTACCTGGGCGGAGTTGAGATTGAAGCGTTCCGCCAGCCCGTCGGAGGAGATGGTCTTGACGCCGTCCTCCTCGAGCTGGAGCAGGCACCGCGTGTAGACCGAGAGACGACGAATCGTCATCTCGGGAATCTTGGGCAGCTTGAAGCTCGACCGCGGTTTCATCCCACCTCTCCCGGCGCGGGCGCCCGGCCCCGACACCCGCGCAGGGGGTTCTACTTCACCGGCTGCACGAAGAGCAGGATCGCGGCGATCACGAAAACGTAAAGGGCCAGGGACTCGATCAGGGCCAGGCCGATGATCATCGCCGTCTGGATCCGCCCCGCGGCGCCCGGCTGGCGCGCCATGGCATCCACCGCGCTCGCGGTGGCCCGCCCCTGCCCGAGGGCACAGAGGCCCGAGGCGATGGCCATGCCGATCCCCGCCGCGATGACGGCAAAGGGACCAACCCAACCGCCCGAGGTCCCGGGCTCGGCCGCCCAAGCGCCTCGCGGCAAGATCAATGCCGCTACGACAGCCAGGAACGAGAGAACGACAACGCGTCGCACGAGATCTCCTCCTTTCGTCGCTTCAGTGGTGCTCCGCTTCCTCGATCGCACCAGCGATGTAGAGCATCGAGAGCATGCAGAAGATGAAGGCCTGGAGGAAGGCCACCAGGATTTTCAACGGGAGGAGGAAGCCCGTCGTGAAGGCGATGAGGAGGGCGCTCCCGGGCAGCCCGACCAGCACCCCGGCCAGCGACCCGGAGGCGCCCCACCCGACCATCCCCAGCGTGAGAGAAAAGATGACCGCGAGCAGGATGTGCCCGCCCGTCATGTTGCCGAACAGCCGAAGGGAGAGGGAGAGGGGCCGCGCGAGGTGGCTGAAGATCTCGACGACGAACATGAGCGGAGCCAGCCACAGGACGGGGCCGCAGAGGTGCCTCACGTACCGTCCGAGCCCCTGCTTCCGGATGCCGATCCAGTGGTAGGCGAAAAAAACAATCAGCGCGCAGGCGGCCGTGGTGTTGAGGTTCGAGGTGGGGGCCATGAGGCCCGGCACGAGCCCGAGCAGATTCGAGGTGAGGATGAACAGTCCGAGCGTCGCGATGAGCGGGAGGTACCGCCGGCCCTCGTGCCCCACCACGTCATCCAGAAGGGTCAGGAACTGCTCCAGCACGATCTCCATGAAGTTCTGGAGCCCCGTGGGGACGAGCTGGAGACGTCGGGAGGCGAGGATGCTGACCACGATCAGAATGGCCATCGCCACCCACGTGTAGGTGACATGGTCCGGAATCCCGGGAATGGCGAAGAGCGGCGGGGCCTCGATCGCTTCCACGGGCTTAGGGGGTTCGCGCGACCCGGCGAAGACCCTGGACGATGAGCACCGGCGGGAAGACTGAGAGGCCGACGATCAGCCCCAGGGGGTGAACGTATCCACTCCAGAGCAGAACCCCAAGGGCCACGAACAGAGCGAGGTGGCGAAGTCCGAGACCCAGGAGCCACAGGGGATGCACGCGCCCGCTCCTGAAGCACGAGAGCGCTCGGTGGCTTCCCACGCTGAGCCAGCGGAAGTTTCCGAACGCCACGACGCCACCGGCCAGCACGCCAAGGAATGCGGGAAACCCCGCCACGTATGCCGCAGCGCCCGCGAGAGGGAGGAGCGCCAGCGCCCCGCCTCCCGTCACGCGCCCCACGAGATCACGGTCCATTTTGCTCCTCACGCGCCGCGGCCTTGATCGATCGAAAGAGTTCCCTGAAGCCGACGAAAATCCCGAGGCCGAGCCCGATCAACGTGAGCCAGGGCTTCGTTTTCACAAGCCAGAGATCCAGGAAATATCCCAGAAGGGTTCCGCCTGCGGTCGCCACCACGAACGTGATTCCTGCGCTGGCCAGAACTCCAAGGGCCCGCCAGGGAGACGGCTCCGCCATGTGAACAGGAACACTATCACACCTCCGTCCCGCTGACAAGGGGATCGAACCTCTTGATTCCAGGGCATTCCTTGCGACACCGAAAGGCGAGTATGGTACAAAGCCCACCGATCGGAGCGTTTCGAGCGCGGGCTTTGCCCGCGCAACCCGCCTCGGGGGGGAGGCATCGGAGGGGGCCGCAGAGGCCCCCTCCGAATATTACCCGAACATGCCCCCCATGCGCGTCCCCGCCACCTTGTTGATCACGATGAGGGACACCGAGGCCACGACAATCAGGATGAAACCCAGGGCCGCCGCCTCATTGGCGCTCCCCGCGATGTAGAAGTTGAAGATCCCGACGGTCATCATCTCCCAGCCGCCGAGAGAGAGGAAGAGCGTGGCGGAGGCCTCCTGGAGCGAGGTCATGAATGAAAAGAGCCCGCCCACCAGGACCCCCTTCCAGATCAGCGGCAGCGTGATGTCCCTGAATGTCCGGAGCCCCGTGGCCCCCACGCTTGCTGCCACCTCTTCCATCGAGGTGTGGACCAATAAGAGCGAGGCGTAGCTCCCGCGCACCGTGTACGGCAGACGGCGCACCGCGAGCACCAGCGGCATGATGATCCAGAGGCTCGTCAGGGCCACGCCGAGCCCCGGGATCTCCACATGGAAGGCGCGGATGTAGGCGATCCCGATGGCGGTGCCGGGAATGGCCAGAATCAGCGTGTTCAACGCGTCCAGGGCCGCGTTCCCCGCCATGCGGGTCCGGGCGAGCATCCAGGCGATCGGCACCCCGACCAGGATACAGAGCCCCACCGCCATCCCCGAGTACAGGAAGCTGTTCACGATGTACTTCGGCGTCTCCACAATAACCCGCTCGAAGTACTGGAGGGTGTAGTGGAGGGGGACCAGGGTCAACGACCATCCCTTTCCGAAGGCCGCCAGCGTCACCCCGATGTACGGGATGAACGCCAGCAGCATCACGACGGCGAGCATGCCCACGACCACGATCTGCTTCCCCGAGGAGAGGCGCCGACGCTCAACCTTGGAATACGCCAGGGACGAGTAGTCCTTGATCGCCACGTACTGCTTGGCTGCGATGAGGAACAACACGGCCAGGATCACCATGAGCGCCGAGATCACGATCCCCATCCTGAAGAGACGCCGGTCGACGAACTGGACGATGTTGAGGTAGGCCTGGGAGGCCAGCAGGTCGTGCACGCCCAGGATGAGCGGGGTGGCGAAGTCGGCGAAGGTCCAGATAAACACCAGGAGCGCGCCGGCGATGTAGCCGGGGGTGGTCAGCGGCAGCGTGATGTCCCGGGCCTTTCGCCAGCCACGCGCCCCGACGCTCTCCGCCGCCTCCTCCAGCGAAGGGTCCACCTTGCCGAGGGCATCCACCACGTTCAGGGTGATCATCGGGAAGAGGTGGAGGGTCTCCACCAGGAGCACGCCGTGGATCCCGTAGACGAAGTTGATCGGCTTGAGCAGGTCGAGGTAATCCATCAGGAACACGTTCACGGTCCCCGCCCGGCCCATGATGAAGGTGAACCCCAGCACCCCCACCAACGGCGGCGAAATGATGGGGATCAGCGTGAGGTAGGAGAAGAGGCTCCGTCCCCAGAAGTCGTACCGGACCAGGAGGAAGGCGATGGCCACGCCCAGGATCGAGGTGGCGACGACGGTCCCGATCCCCAGCAGCATGGAGTTCCAGAGCGACCGGAGGTAGAAGCGGTCGGTGAAGAACTCGTAGAAATTGACCAGGGTGAAGCGCCCGGCGTCATCGGTGAAGGCGTCGTAGAAGAGACGGATCAGGGGGTAAACGAGGAAAACGATCAGGAACGCCCAGATGAGGCCGATGCCGACCGCCGGCAAGACCTTCACCCACCGCCGGGGCAGGGGAAGGACGGCGGCCCTCGCCTCACGCCGCGTCATCGGCGATGGCGAGGGTGACCGATGGAGGAAAGGAGACGGTGACGGCCTGACCGAGGGCCAGCGGCTCGTGGTGCCAGGGGTCCCGGATGTCGGCTTTGATCACCTGCCCGCGCGGCGCCTCCACGTCATAGCGGAGCGTATTGCCCAGATAGGAGGCGAAGGTCACCCGGCCGGGCACGACGTTGCCGTCGCGCTGTAAGCCGGGCGTGGCGGCGGGGCCTATCGCCGCGTCGATGGCCACATTCTCAGGCCGGATGGCCAGGATGCAGGCGGCCCCCGGCTCGATCCGCCCGTGCGGAATCGCCCTGAGCGTCCCCAGCGCGGTGTCCACGACCAGGTGCTCGCCCCGCCGCTCCTTGACCGTCCCTGCGAGGAGGTTGTTGGTGCCGACGAAATCCGCCACAAAGCGGGTCAACGGCCGCTCGTAGAGGTCCTTTGGCACTCCGACCTGCAGCACCCTGCCCTCCCGCATGACCGCGACCCGGTCGGAGAGGGACAGCGCCTCCTCCTGGTCGTGGGTGACGTAGATCGTGGTGATGCCCAGCTCCCTCTGCAGTTTGCGGATCTCGGCACGGACCTGCACGCGGATCTTCGCATCCAGGTTGGAGAGCGGCTCGTCGAGCAGGAGGATATCCGGGTTCAGCACGAGTGCCCGCGCCAGGGCGACCCGCTGCTGCTGGCCGCCCGAAAGCTGCCCCGGATACCGTCCTTCCAGGCCGGAGAGGTTGACCTTGCCGAGCACCTCTGCGACCCGCGAATCCATCTCGCTCCGGCCGACCTTCCGCAGCCGGAGGCCGTAGGCCACGTTGGCGAACACGGTCATGTGGGGCCACAGCGCGTAGTTCTGGAACACCATCCCGATGTTCCGCTCGTAGGGGGGAAGCGCGTTGACGACCCGGTCCCCGAAGACGATCTCCCCCGCATCGGGGCGGTAGAAGCCGGCGACCAGCCTGAGCAGGGTGGTCTTCCCGCACCCCGAGGGGCCCAGCAGCGTGAAGAGCTCGTCGTCCGCGACGCGGAGATCGGCGCGGTCCACGGCTGTCACGCCGCCGAACCGTTTCACAACCCCCCGGATCTCGATCTTCACGCGCCCTTCCCTCAGAACTTCTTCTTCAGCTCCTCCCACACCGCCTCGATCTCCTTCCGGTACTGCTCGTTGACCTCCTTGTAGCGTTTCTGGGCGATGTCGTCGTCGTAGATGTTGGAGACCGGGGCGTCGAAGTAGGAGCGCACCCCGCCGGTGAACTCGACCGCCAGCTCGGCGGTGGAGCCGGGCGGCCCCTGCACCTTGTACTTCGGGGTGATGGGGAAGAGGCCGCGCTCCATGAAGACCCGCTGCCCCTCGGCGGTCAGGAGGAACTCGACGAAGGCCCGGGCGGCCTTCGGGTGCTTGGCCCCGGCCAAAATTCCCATGGGCTCGGGCGTCACGAAGGCGTTCTTCGGCGCCACGAACTTGATGTCGAAGCCTGCGAGCTTCTCCTC
>JACQWA010000330.1 GCA_016209425.1 Candidatus Rokuibacteriota bacterium | reverse complement strand
GCCGCATGAGCGAGCGCAGGCGCTCGAAGTTCAGCAGCTTGAACTCGTTCCACTCGGTGACGAGGGCGAGCGCGTCGGCACCGTCCGCGGCCTCGTAGGGGGAGGCGCAGTAGGTCACCCGGTGAGGGAGGAGCACGTGGGCGTTGTCGGTGGCCACCGGGTCGTACGCTTTGATCGTCGCGCCGCCCTCGAGGAGGAGGCCGATGACCTCCAAGCTCTTGGCCTCGCGCATGTCGTCGGTGTTCGGCTTGAAGGCCAGGCCCAGTACGGCGATCACTCTGTTGTCCAGCGAGCCCAGCACCTCCTGCATCCGGTCCACGAAGTGCTGGGCGCGCTCCCGGTTGATCTCGGCCACGCCCTTGAGGAGGTTGAAATCATAGCCGAGCTTCGCGGAGGTGTGGATGAGGGATTCAATGTCCTTGGGCAGGCAGGCGCCCCCGAAGCCGAGCCCCGCCTGCAGGGACGCCGTGCCGATCCGCGGGTCAAGGGCCAATCCCTTCATCACATGGGCCACGTCCGCCCCCGCCAGCTCGCAGATGTTGGCGATGGCGTTGATGAAGGAGATCTTGGAAGCGAGGAAGGCGTTGGAGGCGTATTTGATCATCTCAGCCGACGGAACGTCCGTAATGATCATCGGGCGCTCCAGCGGAGCGTAGAGCTCCAGGAGGGTCATGGCCACCGGCTGGGTCGGCGCTCCGATCACGATTCGGTCCGGGCGGAGGGTGTCCTCGATGGCGGAGCCCTCGCGGAGGAACTCGGGATTCGAGACCACGTCGAACTCGACCGGCGTCGGCTGATTTTTCAGGATGATTTCCCGCACGAGATCGCCCGTCCCGACCGGCACCGTGGACTTGTTGACGATGACCTTGTAGCGGTCCATCGCCTGCGCGATCCCGAGCGCGACCTCCTCCACCGCGGAGAGATCCGTCTCGCCGTTGACCTTGGGCGGGGTCCCCACCGCGATGAAGACAATCTCGGATTTCCGAACGCCTTCCGCGAGGTCGGTGGTGAAGCCGAGGCGGCCATCGGCGACGTTGCGCGCCACCATCTCCTCCAGCCCGGGCTCGTAGATCGGCATGCGCCCCTGCTTGAGGCCCTCGATCTTCTCGCGGACCTTGTCCACGCAGATCACGTCGTTGCCGAGGTCGGCAAAGACCGCCCCGGTCACGAGCCCCACGTACCCCGCCCCGACCACGCAGATGTTCATGGCTCAGCGCGAGACCACACTATAGCAGAAACGACGCGGAACGCCAAGAACCCATGTCGCCCCGATTCAGGGGGGCCCACAGGCCTGCCCCGAGGGTCCCTCGACTCCGGCGGCGGTCCGTCACTGACACCGGTCGAGCGCGCCACCCGGCCGATCTACTCCTCCGCGGGCCACGTTTCCCGCAGGCGGCGGCTCAGGCTGCGGTGCCCGAGGAAGAAATAGAGGAGCATGCCTGCGGCAGCCAGCAGGTTGCCCACGAAGATGCTCCACCAGACGAGCGCCCCCACGAGGGACTGGGCCAGGATCATGACGAGCCCGAAGAAGAAGACCTCGAAAGCCGCGAAGAGCATGAACAGGCCGAGGAGGAGGATCGGCTGGCGCTCGGCGGCGACCAGCAGGCAGGCCGCGATGATCCCGAAGGCGGCGAAGGCGACGCCGTGGAGAACCGTGTATCCGAGGATCAGGCCCGCGTCCAGGGTCACGGTCCCGGGATCGGCGAGCCCGCGGAAGACGGCGGCACCCAGGAGCGCGGGCGTCCGGAGGGGGTGACCCTTGAAGAGGTCGTAGGCGAGGAACCAGACCGCCACGAGGGCCGCGCCGATCAGCCCGGCGGCGATCCCCTCGCGGATGACCCCGCCCCAGGCGCCGAGGAGGGTTCCGCCCAGGGCGCGATGGCCAAGGAAAAAGTAGGCGAGCATCCCGGCCGAGGCCAGGAGGTTCGCCACCAGGATCGCCCACCAGACGAGGCCACTCATGACCGACTGGGCGAAGATCGCGTCGAGGGCCAGGAAGAAGACCTCGAAGCACGCGAAGAGGGCGAGGAAGGCCCAGACGAGCGCGGGCTCGCGGTCGGCGGCGGCGATCAGGATCGCGCAGAGGATGCCGAAGGCGACGAAGGCGATGCCGTGGAGGACCGTGTAGCCGAGGACGAGGCCGGCGGTGATCTGGAGCTCCTGGATCGTGCGCACCCCCTGGAAGACCGCCGCGCCCAGGAGCGCCGGGGTCTCGAACGGCCGGCCCTTGGCCAGGTCGAAGAGGAAGAACCAGAGGGCGACCGCTGCGGCCCCGATCAGCCCCGCGATGATCCCCTCGCGGATCACGCGGCCCAGCGAGATCAGGACGGTTCGACCCAGGGCGCGGTGCCCCAGGAAGAAGTAGGCCAGCATCCCGGCCGAGGCCAGGAGGTTTGCGGCAAAGATCTCCCACCAGAGGATCGCGCCGAGAAGAAACCGCGCCAGGAGCCCGACCAGCCCGAGGAAGAAGACCTGGAAGACGCCGAAGAGGGCGACGAAGGCCAAGAGGAGGGTCGGCTCGCGGTCGGCGGCGGCGATCAGGATCGCGCAGAGGATGCCGAAGGCGACGAAAGCGACGCCGTGGGGGACCGTGTAGCGGAGGACGAGGCCGGCGGTGATCTGGAGCGCCTGCGGGTCGCGGAGCCCGTGGAAAACGGCGGCCCCCAGGAGGGCCGGGGTCCGGAGCGGGGTTCCGGCGACGATGTCGAAGATGAGGAACCACACCGCCACGATGGCCGCGCCGATCAGCCCGGCCACGATCCCCTCGCGGAGGACCCGGCGCTCAAGGAGTTCCATGGGCTCCTCCCCTTGCCGGCGCGGCCTGCTCCGGCTCGACGTCCCGGCTCGCCCACCGGAAGAAGACGATCGTCATCGCGATCAGAAAGACCAGCGGCCCGCCGATCCACATGAGAACCCCGCCCAGGCGCTGGTCGGCAAGGGGGGAGAGGCCCCACTGCCACGGTGCCTTCCCGTAGAACGGGTAGAGGACCTCGTCGGAGAGCGTCAGGAAGGCGGCCACCGGCACCATGGGGATTCCGGCCACGAAGAGGTAGAGGAGCTGCGCGGGAGGCGCCGGCCGGGGCCAGTCGGGGAGGGGGCTCAGGACCGGCCACCACAGCAGCAGTGCCGTGGCGATGAACAGCAGGTGCTCCAGGATGTGGACGCCGTGATCTTTGAGCGCCCACTCGTACGGGATCGGCAGGTGCCACGTCGTGAAGACGACGGTGTATATGGAGAGCGCCGGGAGGGGTCGGGTCAGAACCTGGCCGACCGCGGCGGCACGGCGGATCGTGAGGACCGGGCGCAGCAGCCAGCCCGGACTGCCGGCGAGCAACAGCGGCGGCACCACCAGGGTCAGCAAGAGGTGCTGGACCATGTGGGCGCTCACGAGGGAGTGTTCGGCGAGATCGTGCAGAGGGCCGTTCAGGGCGATGAACATGACCCCGAGGGCGCCGAAGAAGGCCGCCACGCGCCACGGGGCCACGCCGCCGGCCCACCGGTAGCGTCGGCGGAGAGGCCCGATCCCCAGGAGGTACAGAGTCGCGAGCAGAGCGAGGCCTGCCAGGACGTCGGGATGCAGGTCCCAGTAGGCCGATTCGGTCATGGCCGGCCTACCACGAAGGCCCCGAAGAGGGCCATCAGCGCCACGGTGATCGCCACGGCGATCACCAGGGGGCCGACGAACAGGCCGGTAAAGGCGTGGTGGTCGGATTTCAGATGCATGAAGAACATCACCACCAGGGAGAACTTGGCGGCGGAGAGCACGATGAGCAGGGGCGCCAGGAAGCGCGCGAGGACGGTGAGGTAGAAGACCGACACCTCCACGGCAGTGATCACCGACAGCACGGCGGCGACGAGAAGATAGATCCGGACCGGCGGGTGCTGTGACACAGGGTGTCTCATGCGCGCTCCCTACTGGATAAGGTAGACCAGTTCCTCATTATTGAATCAGATAGACGAGCGTGAAGATGACGATCCAGACGACGTCCACGAAGTGCCAGTACAGCCCGGCGATCTCCACGAGCAGCGCGTCGGCCCGGGTGAGTCGATTCCGGAGGGCGAGGACCCAGAGCGACAGGAGCCAGAGGACTCCGACGCTCACGTGGGCGCCGTGAAACCCCGTGAGGACGAAGAACGAGGCGCCGAAGAGATTCACCTGAAGCGTGAGGCCCTCGCTCACGAAGGTTGAGAATTCGTACACCTGGAATCCCAAGAAAATCATTCCGAAGAAGGGGGTGCCGAAGAGCCAGAGCTTGGCCCCCAGGGCGTCGCCCCGCTGCACCGCCGCCAGTGCCAGCACCATGAGCAGGCTCGACATCAGGAGGACGAAGGTGCTGATGGAGGTCAGGGGGATGTTGAGGGTCTCGTGCGGGTACGGGCCGACGACGCTCTTGCCCTTGTAGACGAGATAGGTGGCGATGAGAGAGCCGAAGAACATGCACTCGGAGCCCAGGAACGTCCAGACGCCCATCTTGCGATGATCGAGCCCCGTTGCTGTCACCGTGGCGTTCTGGGCACCGGTCATGAGGGATGCTCGAAGGCCCAGCCGTAGACGCCGAACAGGACGACGAGCGCTCCGGCGACGACGACCGCGACGTGGGTGAGAGCGCCGGTGGCCGCGACCAGGATGCCGGCCGCGACCAGGATCGGGTAGAAGGAAGGCG
>JACQWA010000329.1 GCA_016209425.1 Candidatus Rokuibacteriota bacterium | reverse complement strand
TTGTCCTCTCCCCCGTTGGGGGAGAGGGTGGGGTGGGGGGGAAGAGGCGGGCCGCGCATGAAGATCCACGAGTATCAGGCCAAGGCCATTCTGAGAGCATTTGCCGTGCCGGTGCCGGCGGGCGAGGTGGCCGACACTCCCGCCGCCGCCAGGGCCATTGCTCAGAAGCTCGGCGGCCGCGTGGTGGTGAAAGCCCAGATCCACGCGGGGGGCCGGGGCAAGGGCGGGGGGATCAAGCTGTCGAATGATCCGGCCGGGGCGGAGGCAGCGGCTCGTGCGATCCTCGGGATGCGGCTCAGGACGCCCCAGACGCCGCCCGAGGGCATCGAGGTGAAGCGCGTGCTCGTGGAGGAAGCCTCGCCGATCCGTCAGGAGCTCTATCTCTCGGTCACGCTGGATCGCGCCAGGGAGACGCCGATGGTAATGGCCTCCGAAGCCGGCGGGATGGAGATCGAGGAGGTGGCGGCGAAGTCTCCCGAGAAAATCCTCCGCGAGTGGGCGCACCCGGCCCTCGGGCTCCAGGCCTTCCAGGCCCGGGCGCTCGCCTTCGGCCTGGGGCTGTCGGGCGACCTGTTCAAGGCCGCCGTCTCTGCGATTTTCAACCTCTACCAGTGCTTTGTCGCCAAGGACTGCTCGCTGGCCGAGATCAACCCGCTCGTCCTCACCACCGACGGCCGCCTCCTGGCGCTCGATGCCAAGCTCAACTTCGATGATAGTGCGCTGTTCCGTCAACGGGACGTCGCCGCGCTCCGGGACCTGAACGAGGAGACGCCGCTCGAGGTGGAGGCCTCCAAATACAGCCTCAACTACATCAAGCTTGACGGCAACGTCGGCTGCATGGTGAACGGGGCCGGGCTCGCCATGGCCACCATGGACATCATCAAACTGGCCGGCGGAGCGCCCGCCAACTTCCTGGACGTTGGCGGCGGCGCCTCGGCAGAGCAGATCCAGAACGCCTTCCGCATCCTGATCTCGGATCCGAAGGTGAAGGCCGTGCTCATCAACATCTTCGGGGGGATCCTCCGCTGCGACCGCCTGGCCGAGGGCGTCATCGCGGCGGTGAAGAAGCTCGGCCTGCGGCTGCCCGTCGTGGTCCGGATGGAGGGCACCAACGTCGAGCTCGGCAAGAAAATGCTGGCGGAGTCGGGCCTCGCCCTCACGACGGCGGAGGACATGGGGGACGGCGCGCGGAAGGTCGTGGCGCTGGCGCGAGGCGCCTGATGAGCATTCTCGCAGACAAGAGCACCCGCGTCGTCGTCCAGGGGATCACCGGCCGGGAGGGCGCCTTCCACGCGGCGCGCTGCAAGGAGTACGGCACCACCGTGGTAGGCGGGGTGACGCCGGGCAAGGGCGGGACGACCCACGACGGCTTTCCCGTCTGGAACACCGTCGCCGAGGCGGTCGCCCAGGAGGGCGCGAACTGCGCTCTGATCTTCGTCCCGCCCACCGCGGCGGCGGATGCCATCATGGAAGCGGCCGGTGCGGGCGTCCCCCTCATCGTCTGCATCACGGAGGGCATTCCCACGCTGGACATGGTTCGCGCCAAGGCGTACCTGAAGGATCGCGCGAGTCGGCTGATCGGGCCGAATTGCCCCGGCGTGATCACCCCCGGCCAGGCCAAGATCGGCATCATGCCCGGCCACATTCATAAACCGGGGGCGGTCGGCGTCGTCTCGCGGAGCGGCACCCTGACCTACGAGGTCGTCCACCAGCTCACGCAGCGGGGGATCGGCCAGTCCACCTGCATCGGGATCGGCGGGGATCCGGTCAATGGGACGACCTTCGTGGACGTGCTCCGGCTCTTCAGCCAGGATCCCGAGACGCGGGCGATCATGATGATCGGCGAGATCGGCGGGACCGCGGAAGAGGAGGCGGCCGCCTTCATCAAGGCGCACGTGAGGAAGCCCGTCGTTGCCTTCATCTGCGGCCAGACGGCCCCGCCGGGGCGCCGCATGGGTCACGCGGGGGCCATCATCGCGGGCGGCAAGGGGACCGCCGCGGAGAAGATGGCGGCGCTGGGCGCTGCCGGCGTCACGTTGGTGAAGAGCCCCGCCGAGATGGGCGCCACGGTCGAGGGCGTCCTGCGGACCTCCTGATGGGCATCGAGCGCACCTTGGTCATCGTGAAGCCCGACGCCGTCGCCAAAGGCGTCGCCGGGAAAATCATCAGCCGGTTTGAGGAGGCCGGGCTCAGGATCCTGGCGGCCAAGCTGGTCCACCTGACGCACGAGCAGGCCGCGGGCTTTTACATCGTCCACCGGGAGCGGCCGTTCTATCGAAGCCTCTGCGCCTTCATGACCCAGGGGCCCTGCATTCCCACGGTGCTCGAAGGAGACAACGCCATCAGCCGCGTGCGGGACCTGATGGGGGCCACCGACCCGGCCCAGGCGGCGCCGGGGACGATCCGCCGGGAGTTCGCCGCCTCCATCGAGGCCAACGCCGTCCATGGCTCAGACTCCCCCGAGTCGGCCGCCTTTGAGATCCCCTACTTCTTCGACGCCCTGGAGATCTCCGCCCGGTAATACCACCTCTCGGAGCGGGAGCAGGCATGACGGAGGAACAATTCACCGACAAGATCGAGGCCGCCGACGTGGCGAGGATGCCCCAGGAGTACCAGGACCTCCTGGTCCGGGTGCTCAGGATCCAGGCCGACTGCGAGATCGGCGGGCCTCACCTCTACGTGCGCGAGTGGCTCTTGTCGGCGCCGTCCTCGGACGACCAGTGGATGCTGGCGAAGGTGGCGGGGGAAGAGATCGATCACTTCCGGAAGATGAACCGGCTGCTCAACGAACTGGGCCACGACGCCTCCCATCTCCTGGCGATCCCGAAGTCCCGGCGCGAGCTCGAGGCCTTCCGCCAGGACATGCCCACCTGGGCCGACGTCGCCGTCTTCGGCTTCCTGATCGACCGCGTGGGGCAGTATCAGCTCGAGGAGTTCATCGACTGCTCCTACGCTCCCCTCGACCGGGTGCTGCCCCGGATCATTCAGGAGGAGAAGACCCACGTGGGGTACGGCCACGTCAAGCTCCGAGAGATGGCGCGGAGCGAGGAGGGACAGGCGGCCGCCCAGGCGGCGCTGGATCGCTGGTATTCCAAGGGGCTCGACATGTTTGGGATGTCCAACTCGCGGCGGGCGGCTCGGTACGTCCGCTGGGGGCTCAAGCGGCGGACCAACGAGCAGGCGCGGCGGCAGTACATCGCGGAGGTGACGCCGCCGATCCGCGAGCTCGGGCTCGTGGTTCCTGACGAGAGGGCGGGGCGCCACTTCCTCTGAGATCGCGTCATGACCGTGGCCGTCCACGTCCCGGAACGCTTCAATGCCGCGGCGTTCTTCGTGGATCGGCACCCGGCTGAGGGGCGGGGCGGCCGAACCGTCTTCCGCTACCGGGGCCGCCGGATTACCTACGCCGAGCTGGCCGAGCGCGTCAACCGCTTTGGCAACGCGCTGCTGGATCTCGGGGTGGAGATCGAGAACCGGATCCTCCTGATCCTCCCCGACTGTCCCGAGTTCGCCGAGGCCTTCTGGGGCACCATCAAGATCGGTGCGGTGCCCGTTCCCGTGAACCCCTGGCTCAAAGGTCCCGACTACGCCTTCCTCCTGGAGGACAGCCGGGCCAAAGTTGCGGTCGTCGGCGCCGAAACGGTCGGCGAGATGGCTACCCTTCGGGACCGGTGCCGGTTCCTCCGCCACGTGGTCGTCGCGGGAGAACGCCCGGCGAAGGCGCTCGGCTACGAAGAGCTGCTCGCGCGGGCCGCGCCCTCCCTGGACGCCGCGGACACCAGCCGCGACGACGTCGCGCTCTGGGGATACACCTCGGGCTCCACGGGAAAGCCGAAGGCCGCCGTCCACCTCCAGCAGGACCTCGTCTCGGCAGCGGACCTGGTCGGCGGCCAGATCTTCGGCATCGGCCCCGACGATCTGATCTTTTCAGCGTCCAAGCTCTTCTTCGTCTACGGCCTCGGCAACTCGCTCTACTTCCCGGCAAGGGTAGGAGCCGCCTCCGTGCTTGTCCCGGAACGGATCGAACCCGAGCGGGCCTTCGAGGTGATCGCCACCGAACGGCCGACGGTCTTCTTCACCGTGGCGACGCTCTACGCGCGCATGCTCCAGGTCGAGGAGGCCGAGCGGCGCTACGATCTCTCCTCGCTCCGGCTGTGCGTGTCCTCCGGGGAGGCGCTCCCGACCGCGATCTTTCACGCCTGGAAGTCGCGCTTCGGCCACGAGCTGCTCGACGTGGTCGGCTCCACCGAGGCGCTGCACGACTTCATCGCCAACCGCCCGGGCGAAGTTCGGCCGGGCTCCAGCGGCAAGGTGATCCCCGGCTTCGAGGCACGCCTCGTTGACGACCGGGGGAATCCGGTCATGCCGGGGAATGTGGGCCACCTCCTGATCAAGGCCCCCACCGCGGCGCCGTATTACTGGAAGCGCCCCGCCCAGACCCGGGCGGCCATGCTGGGGGAGTGGCTCAGGACCGGCGACATGTTCTATGAGGACACCGACGGCTACTTCTACTTCTGCGGGCGCTCGGACGACATGCTCAAGGTGGGGGGGATGTGGGTGTCCCCCATCGAAGTCGAGGGGGCGATTCTGGAGCACCCGGCTGTCGTTGAAGCGGGCGTCATCGGGAGCCCCGACGCCGATGGGCTCACCAAGCCTCGTGCCTTCGTCGTCCTCAAACCTGGCTCGGCACCGTCGGACGAGCTTGCCGGCGAGATTAGAGAGTTCGTCAAGAAGCGCCTGGCGGGGTACAAGGCGCCCCGCTGGGTCGAGTTCGTCTCCGACCTCCCCAAGACGGCCACCGGCAAAGTCCAGCGCTTTCGCCTCCGCTCGTAAGGGGGCGCGGCCCCCCTTCCGAGCGCCGTCCGCCGGGCCGGACCGGAGGAACCGGAGGCCGGGCATTCTTGACTAGTTCGGCTGCCGGAACTAGTCTGGACGCACTATTTCCCCCATTACCGGTCTACCTGGTTGGAGGCCCCGGCATGCAGTGTCCCCGGTGCCAACATGAGAATCGCCCCCAGGCAAAGTTCTGTGAAGAGTGCGCGGCCCCGCTGGTGCGCTCCTGCTCCAACTGCGGCACCCAGCTCTCCACGACGGCGAAGTTCTGTCCCGAGTGTGCGCATCCTGTAGCCGCCGCCGTCGCCACGCACGCCGGGTTTGCCTCGCCTGAGGCCTACACCCCCAAACACCTCGCCGAGAAAATCCTCACCTCCCGGAGCGCGCTGGAAGGCGAGCGCAAGCAGGTGACGGTCCTCTTCTGCGACATCGTGGACTCCTCCCGCCTGGCCGAGCGGTTGGACCCGGAAGGCATGCACGGGGTCATGGATCGCGCCCTCCGCCTGATGGCGGAGGCTGTCCACCGGTACGAGGGAACCGTCAACCAGTTCCTGGGAGACGGAATCATGGCCCTCTTCGGGGCCCCGGTGGCCCTGGAGGATCATGCGTTCCGGGCGGTCCAGGCCGCGTTAGCGATCCAGGAGACGCTTGCAGGGTATAGCCAACAGCTCAAACAGGAGCGCGGCGAGGAGATTCGCCTCCGGCAGGGCCTCAACACCGGGATGGTCGTGGTGGGTCGGATCGGCGATGACCTCCGGATGGATTACACGGCCGTGGGGGACACGACCCACTTAGCGGCGCGGGTGCAGGGGCTGGCTGAGCCGGGGACGACCCTCGTCACCGAGGCCACGCATCGGCTCGTTGCGGGGTATGTCCGCACCGAGGCCCTGGGGCCGGTCGGGGTCAAAGGGCGGAGCGAGCCGGTTCAGGTCTACAAGGTGGTCGGCCGCCGGCGGGGGCGAACCCGCCTGGAGGTCAGCGCCGAGCGGGGGCTGACGGAGCTGGTCGGACGCGAGCGGGAGCTGGGCCTGCTGCACGACTGCTTGGCGCGCGTCAAAGCAGGGCGCGGCCAGGTGGTGGGCATCGTGGGGGAACCAGGGGTCGGGAAGTCACGCCTCCTCTACGAGCTTCGCAAGTCCCTGGAAGGAGAGCGCGTCACCTGGCTCGAGGGCCACTGCGTGGCCTATGGCCAGGCAACGCCATATTTGCCCGTCCTGGAGATTCTTCGGACGAACTTTCAGATCGAGGAGTGGGACAACCCGCTCCAGATCCAGGAGAAGCTCCGCCAGGGCGTCCACCGGCTCGACCCGGGCCTGGAGGGGATCCTCCCGTTTCTCCAGGCGCTGTTCGGCCTGCCGAGCGCGGACGATGCCCTCAAGCACCTGGACCCGAAGGACAAGCGCCAGAGGACCTTCGAGGCTGTCCGCACGCTGACCATGGCCGGGAGTCAGCGCCGGCCCCACGTCGTGATCGTGGAAGACCTGCACTGGATCGACAAGACTTCGGAGGACTACCTCGCCTTTCTCACGGCCGGCCTTGCCGGGGTACCCCTTCTATTGGTGACCACGCATCGCCCGGGCTACACGGTCCGCTGGGCGGACAGGACCTACTACACGCAGATCGCCCTCGACGTGCTCGCCGAAGGGGAGACCGAGGCGCTGGTGGCGGGCCTGCTCGGGAGCCGCACCCTCCCGGCCGATCTGCTGCGGATCGTCCACGAGAAGGCCGAGGGGAATCCGCTGTTCGTCGAGGAGATCACGACCTCCTTGCTGGAGCGCGGGATGCTCCTCCGCCGCAACGGCGAGATCATCTGGGCAGGCGGGGCTCCGGTCGAGGTTCCTGCGAGTATTCAGGACCTGGTTCGGGCGCGGATCGACCGGCTGGAGGAGCCGGTGAAGCGGACGGTCCAGGCCGCGGCCGTCATCGGGCGCGAGTTCGGCGTGCGCCTGCTCACGCGGATCTCGGAGATGGCCGCCGAGGTTCAGCAGTACCTGGAGACCCTCAAGCATGTAGAGCTGATCCATGAGACCCGCTTCTTTCCTGAGCTGGAGTACATCTTCAAGCACGCGGTCATCCAGGACGTGGCCTACCAGAGCCTGCTGACGCAGCGCCGGAAGGAGATCCACGGGGCAATCGGCGGGGCCGTCGAGGATCTGTACGCGGACCGGCTGGAGGAGCAGGCCCCGATCCTCGCATATCACTACGCTCGGAGCGAGCGGCAAGACAAGGCCGTCGAGTACACCCTCCTGGCGGGAGACCGGGCGGCCCGCCTCTACGCGAACGCTGAGGCGAAGACGTACTACGAGCGGGCCCTCGCGACGGGACGAACCCTCCCCGTATCTGCAGAAGCTCAGCGCTGGCAGATTGATGCTGCCCTCAAGCTCGCCACCGTCGCGGTCACCCGCGAGGACATGCAGCGCGATCAGGCGAACTTGCAAACCGCCCGCGCCGTCGCGGAACGGCTCCAGGATCGAGCCCGGTTGGCTCGGGTGCTTTACTGGCTCGGACGGATTCAATACGTCCTCGGAGACCCGCACACCGCCATCGAATACGCCAGGCAGAGCCTCGAGATCGCCGAGTCGCTGGGAGACGATGCCCTTGCTGCCCCCCCGGTCAATCTCATGGCTCGCGCGTACTCGATATTGTCGGAGTTCTCCAAGGCCGCCCCGCTCATCAAGCAAAGCATCGAGCAAATGCGGAGGATCGGGAACAAGACCGAAGAGGCCAGCGCTGCGGCCTACGCGGGCTGGGTGCTCGGGCCATTGGGCGAGTTCGACTCCGCCTTCCAATATCTCGATCGCGGTCTCCAGCTGGCCCGGGACATTCAGAACCCCTTTACAGAAGCGGCCGCCCTTCTCTTCCATGGCGTCACCAGCATATTTCGCGGCGAGTGGAATCAGGCGATCGGAGACTTCGAGGAGGCCAGGCGGATTGCCGAGCGGACGGGAGACCTGTTCCGCGTCTACATGACGAAGCACTGGGAGGGCTGGGCGCGTACCCGCTCCGGAGATCCCGGTCGCGGACGCGTCCTGCTCGAGGAAGCGCTGGTTCTGGGCGTCCAGCTCGGAACCAAGATGCAGCTCTCCTACGCGAAAGCCAACCTCGCAGCTTCCCTCGTTGCGCTGGACGACCTCGACGCAGTGCCTGGCCTCTGCCAGGAGGCGATCCAGCTAGCCGGAGAAGCGGGCGATCGACTCGGGAAGGCGCTCGCCCACCGGACGCTCGCCGAGGCCGTTTCCCGTCTGGACCCATCGGACCGTCAGAAGGCCGAGCGCGCGATCCTGCAGGCCATCCGCATCCAGCAGGAGATCGGCGCCAGGCCGGAGCTGGCCCGGAGCTACGTGAGCTACGCCCGTCTGCTCGAGGCGTGGGGGGAGCGCGACCGGGGGAGGGAACACCTCACCCGGGCCGTCGGGATGTTCAGGGAAATGGGCATGGCCTGGGATCTCGAGCGGGCCGGGCAGGCGCTCCGAGAGTTCTGAGATGCAGTGTCCGCACTGCACGTTCGACAATCCCCAAGGGATGGCGTTCTGCGGACGCTGCGGGGCCAAACTGGCCTCGCTCTGTCCGTCCTGTGGGTTCGCCAATCCCGAGGGCTTCGGTTACTGTGGCAGGTGTGGCTCACGCCTGACCACTGAAGCCGCTCGACCGTCGTTGCAACCCCCTGCCGCCTTCGCCTCCCCTCAGGCCTACACCCCCAAACACCTCGCCGAGAAGATCCTGACCTCCCGGAGCGCGCTGGAAGGCGAGCGCAAGCAGGTCACCGTGCTGTTCGCGGACCTCAAGGGCTCGATGGAGCTGCTCGCCGACCGGGACCCCGAGGAGGCGCGTAAGATCCTCGACCCCATCCTGGAGCGGATGATGGAGGCCGTCCACCGCTACGAGGGCACGGTGAACCAGGTGATGGGCGACGGCATCATGGCGCTCTTCGGGGCCCCGCTGGCCCATGAGGACCATGCCGTGCGGGCTTGCTACGCCGCGCTCCGGATGCAGGAATCGGTAGCTCGGTACGCCGAGGATCTCCGCCGGAGCCAGGGCCTCGATATCCAGATCCGCGTGGGGCTGAACTCCGGCGAGGTGGTGGTCCGCTCCATCGGCAGCGACCTCCGCATGGACTACACCGCCGTCGGCCAGACGACCCACCTCGCCGCCCGCATGGAGCAGCTCGCGCGCCCCGGAACCACCCTGCTCACGGCTGACACCCTTCGTCTCGCGGAGGGCTACGTCGAGGTCAAGCCTCTCGGGCCTGTGCCCGTCAAGGGACTCCCTGAGCCTCTTGAGACTTACGAGCTGCTCCGGGCCGGATCCGCGCGCTCTAAGTTGCAGGCTGCCACAGCCCGTGGTCTCACGCGATTCGTCGGGCGCAACGCCGAAATAGAGGCCCTCCGCCATACCTTGAACAAGGCCCGCAACGGCCACGGCCAGGTCGTGGCCGTCGTCGGCGAGCCCGGCGTCGGCAAGTCCCGCCTCTTCTGGGAGTTCACCCATTCGCATCGGACCCAGGGGTGGCTCGTGCTTGAAAGCGGCTCGGTCTCCTACGGGAAGGCCACCCCTTATTTCCCCGTCCTTGACCTCCTCAAGGCGTACTTCCAGATCGAGGGGCGGGACGATACGCGGAAGATCCGCGAGAAGCTTACCGGCAAGGTCCTGTCCCTCGACCGTGCCCTGGAGTCGTCCCTCCCCGCACTGCTATCCCTGCTCGACGCCCCGGCGGAGGATGATGCGTGGGACCGTCTCGACCCGCCCCAGCGGCGGCAGCGAACTCTGGACGGCGTGAAGCGCCTGCTGCTCCGGGAGAGCCAGGTGCAGCCACTTCTGGTGCTCTTCGAGGACCTGCACTGGATCGACACCGAGACCCAGGCGTGTCTCGACAGCCTGGTCGAGACACTGCCGACGGCCCGCCTCTTGCTGCTCGTCAACTACCGGCCCGAGTACCAGCACGGGTGGGGGTCCAAGACCTACTTCACCCAGCTCAGGATCGACCCCCTGCCCCCCGAGAGCTGCGAGGAACTCCTCCAGGCCCTCCTCGGAGACGGTGCGGGGCTTCAGCCCCTCAAGCAGCTCCTGATCGAGCGGACCGAGGGGAACCCCTTCTTCCTGGAGGAGAGTGTACGGACGCTGGTGGAAACGAAGGTTTTGGTCGGGGAGCGGGGGGCCTATCGCCTGGCCAAGGCCCTCCCGAGCATTCAGGTGCCGGCCACGGTCCAGGCCGTGCTGGCCGCCCGGATCGACCGGCTCCTCCCTCAGGAGAAGACCCTCCTCCAGACCGCGGCAGTCATCGGCAAAGATGTGCCGTTTGCCCTCCTTCAGGCCATCGCAGAGCTTGCAGAGGGGGACCTCCGCCGGGGTCTCGCCCACCTTCAGGCCGTCGAGTTCCTCTACGAGTCGAGCCTCTTCCCTGACCTCGAATACACCTTCAAGCACGCCCTCACCCATGAGGTGGCCTACGGGAGCCTCCTCCAGCAGCGGCGGCACGCCCTCCACGCCCAGATCATGGAGGCCATCGAACGACTCTACCCCGATCGCCTGGCCGAACAGGTCGATCGGCTCGCTCACCACGCCCTCCGGGGCGAGGTCTGGGGGAAGGCCCTGACGTACTTCCGCCAGGCCGGCGCCAAGGCCGCCTCGCGCTCGGCTTACCGGGAGGCGGTGACGTGCTTCGAGCAGGCACTGATCGCGCTCAGGCGCCTTCCGGAAACCCGTTCAACCATCGAGCAGGACATCGATCTCCGGTTGGACCTTCGCAACGCATACCTCCCTCTCGGCGAACTGGAAAGGATCTTCGAGCATCTGAGCACGGCCGAGGCGCTTGCCTCAGCGCTGGATGATCAGCTCCGTCTGGGAAAAGTCCTCGGCTATCTGAGCACGAATTTTCTGGCCGCCGCCAATAACGTCCGGGCGATCGACGCTGGCGAGCGCGCTCTATCAATCGCCGTGGCCCTCGGGGATTCCGCTCAGCAAATTGAAATGTGGCAGCGCCTGGCCTTCGTCTACCACTTGCTGGGCGACTATTCCAGGGCGATCGATCTGGGCAGGAGGGTCCTGGATTCCGTCGTCCACGATCCTCATGGAGTACGTTTCGGCCCGATGCTCACCTCGGTTATCTCGCGCATATGGCTGGGCTGGAGCCTTGCTGAGCGCGGAGACTTCGCCGATGCGATCGCTCTGACACAGGAAGCTGGCCAGATCGCCGACCAGGCCGATTACTTCAGCCAGGCGTTCGCATGCTGGGTGCTCGGCCTTGTTCATTTTTCCAGGGGAGACGTCCACCGAGCCATCCCGCCGCTCGAACGCGGCCTCCAGCTATGCCAGGTCGCCCAGGTCTCCTTGCTCTTCCCCCTCACCACCTCATGGCTGGGCTCGGCGTATGCGCTGTCCGGACGGATGGCCGAGGGGCAGCCTCTTCTGGAGCAGGCGGTAGAGCAGGCGGCGAACTTTAGGGGGTGGCAGTCGCAAGTGATCATCAACCTGGGCCAGGGCTCCCTGCTCGCCGGGAGAGTCGAAGACGCGATGAGGCTCGCCGAGAGTGCCCTGGAGCTGACCCGTGAGCGCAAGGAACGCGGGTCGGAGGCGCGGGCTCTCCGGCTTCTCGGCGAGATCGCCTCACATCAAGATCCTCGGGAGGTCGAGAAGGCCGACACCCACTATCGTGAAGCCCTCGCGCTCGGCGACGAACTCGGCATGCGCCCCCTCATGGCCCACTGCCACCTCGGCCTTGGCAAGCTGTACCGGCGGACAGGCAAGCGACAACAGGCCCAGGAGCATCTCACCACCGCGGCGACGATGTTCCGCGAGATGGACATGGGCTTCTGGCTGGCGCAGGCGGAGGCAGAGCTAAAGGCGCTGGGCTGATGGAGCTGGAGCCGGCGGTTGGACTCGAACCCACGACCGGCCGATTACGAACCTGGACCAGACCCTATGCTGCGCTCGATGGTCGTTTTGATCGGCTTCGACAGGAACTGCGACAGGACATTCAAGCCAGCGCGGCGGAGACTCGCCGACATTTCGAAGTAATAGCCGAGAGCTTGCGTTCGGAGATCCAGGTAGTCGCAGAAGGACTCAACGCGCTGGATGAGAAGGTTGAGCGCTTCCGCGACGAGGTCCGTCAGGAATTCAGCAAGGTTGACAGGCAATTTCTCCACCTGGATGCGCGGATCGCCGTCTTGGAGCGCCGTTGAGAAGCTGGGCTCAACTCATCGCGAAGCGGGCTAACTGAGAAGGCTGGAGCCATCTATCCACGCTGCTTGACCCGTTCCCGTCCCCGGGCTAAGCTCGGCGTACTCGTTTCCCGATCCTCTGATCGTGTGAGAGGCTGTTACGCGGCGCCGAGGATGCAAGAAGGCGTAATGCGCCACGGGGATGAGATCCAGCGGACCCACGGGGTCCCGGTGCAGATCCGGGTCGGGCTCAACTACACGGCAATGGGCCAGACCACCCATCTGGCAGCCCGGATGGGTCTTTCCAGTGATGAGGACCGTGCCGGGCTTGGCCATTTGCTCCAACTCCGGAAAAGACGTGCTCACTGATTACGAATCAGAGGGATGAGGTCGTGCGGGTGGTGATTGACCGCCTGTCGAAGACGTACCACGATCGGAGCGGGCAGAGTGTCGAGGCCCTCCGCTCGATCGACCTCAGCGTGGAGGAGGAAGAGTTCCTCGCCATCGTGGGGCCGTCGGGCTGCGGCAAATCCACGCTCCTGAACATCATCGCAGGACTGTTGACGCCCACCGAGGGCGGGGTTTTCTTCGAAGGTCTGGGCGACGGCTCCCACCCTCCCACCGCCATGGTGTTTCAGGAATTCGCCCTCTTCCCCTGGCGGACGGTGCTCGGTAACATCGAGTTCGGCCTCGAGGAGCGGGGCGTCCCTGCCGGAGGGCGCCGGCGGAGGGCCGAGATGCTCGTGGAACTGGTGGGCCTCGCCGGCTTTGAAGGAAAATACCCCCACCAGCTTTCGGGAGGGATGCGCCAGCGCGTCGGGATCGCCCGGGCCCTGGCGGTCGACCCGGCGGTGCTCCTGATGGACGAGCCGTTCTCGGCGCTGGACGCCCAGACCCGCCAGCTCCTCCAGGTTGAGCTGCTCTCGATCTGGGAGAGGACCCGGAAGACGATCCTCTATGTGACCCACAACATCCAGGAGGCCGTCTTCATGGCCGATCGGGTCGCCGTGCTCTCCCGGCGCCCCGGGCGCTTGATCGAGGTCGTCCCGGTGGAGCTCAAGCGCCCCCGGCACGACGCGATGCTGGGAGAGCCGGCGTTCGTCCACACGGTGGACCGGATCTGGGGGCGGATCAAGGTCGACGCCCAACAAGCTCTTCTTTCCCCGGAGGGGGGCTAATGCCCCTCTTCCGGTACCTCCCCCCGGGGGTTGCGCGGGCAAAGCCGGCGCTCGAACAAGGTTGAGCCAATGACCATGCAGCGGATGCCGGTTCAGGACCGGACGCGCTTTCTGGAGCGGAGGGAGCTCAAGGCGACCCGCGCCCTGTCGCTTGTCGGACTGGTTCTCCTCTGGGAGCTCCTCGCGCGGATCGGCTGGGTGCCGCGGCTCTTTCTGCCCGCCCCTTCCGACGTGGTCAGCGAAGCCGTGGAGATGGTCGTCTCGGGGGAGCTCTTCATTCACCTCGGGTCGAGCCTCGTGAGGCTCGCCCTGGGCTTCGCGATCGGGGCGCTGGCCGGCATCGGCGTCGGCGTGGCGGTGGGGTTCTTCAGCCTGGCGGAAGCGGTGGGGACGCCCGTCATCGCCGCCACCTTCCCGATCCCCAAGATCGCGCTCCTGCCGCTCCTCATCCTGTGGCTCGGCATCGGCGAGCCCTCCAAGGTGGCGGTGATCGCGCTCGGGGTCTTCTTCCCCATGGCGATCAATACCTTCACGGGCGTGCGCCACGCCGATCCGCTTCTCGTGAAGGCGGCGGTCTCGTTCGGGGCCGGCCGGTGGAGCGTGATCCGCAAGGTCATGCTGCCCAGCGCGCTCCCCATGATCTTCGCGGGGCTCAAGCTGGGTGCCGGCACCGCGCTCCTCCTGCTGGTGGCGGCGGAGATGATCGCCGTGGAGTCGGGGGTGGGATTCCTGATTCTCCACGCGAGCAACCTCATGGCGACCACGAAGCTCATGGTGGGGATCGTGGTCCTCTCGCTCCTCGGCGTGCTCTCCCACTGGTTCCTGAACTGGATGGAACGCGCGGTCATCCCGTGGCGGCACACGTGACAGGAGGCGCTTCGATGCGACGGCTGATTGCGGTGGCGCTGGTCGCCGTTCTCGCGGGGGTGTCGGGAACGGCCGGGGCTCAGGAAAAAAAGGTGAAGGTCGGGGTGCTGAAGCTCACCTCCTCCGCGCCGATCTTCGTGGGGGTGGAGAAGGGGTTCTTCAAGGCGGTCGGCGTCGAGCCGGAGCTGGTCTTCTTCCAGGCCGCCGCGCCGATCGCCACAGCCCTCGCGGCCGGCCAGATCGAGGTGGGGGCCACCGGCCTCACCGCCGCCCTGTACAACATCGTCCTCCAGGGGGAGAAGCTCTGGATCGTGGCCGACAAGGGCAGGGAATGGCCCGGTTATCCTCTCGTCGGCATCCTGGTCCAGAGGGAGCTCTGGGATCAGGGGCTCAGGTCGGTGAAGGACCTCAAGGGGAAGCGAATCGGGATCACGACCCTGGGCTCCACCTTCCACTTCCACCTCGGCAACATCCTCGAGAAGGAGGGCCTGAAGCTGGCTGACGTCAAGGTCGTCCCGCTTCAGACCATGCCGTCCACCGTGGAGGCGCTCAAGGGGAAGCAGGTGGATGCCATCATGGTGCCCCAGCCCTTCCCCGGCGCCGCCGAGGCGCAGGGCTTCGGCAAGATCCTCGCCTGGGCCGGTGACCTCTATCCGTGGCAGATCGCCACGGTCTTCTACTCGAAGGGCTTTGCCGCTGACCGGGAAAGAGCCGTCAACTTCATGAAAGGGTACGTCAGGGCCTCCCGGTACTACCACGACGCCGTGCTGGTGAGGAAAGGTGGCCTCCCGATCCCCGGGTCGAACTACGACGAGGTCGTCCAGATCACCGCGAAGTACACCGGCGCCAAGCCCGAGATCATCAAGATTGGCTTTCCCTACCAGGACCGGGACGGCCGGCTGCTGGTGCAGGACATCGACAAGCAGATGAAGTGGTGGGTCGGGCACGGCTTCATGAAGAGCGTGATCCCGCTCAAGGAGATCGTCGACACTTCCTACATCGAGGCGGCCATCCAGGCGGTCAAAGAGTGAGGAACGGATGAGCGCAGACCCGTACGTCCAGTCGGTGAACGCCCACTACGGCCGTGGCGACCTGGGTGGCGTCATCCTCGAGAGCCTGCGCGCTGCGGGCAAAGAGGTGGACGCCCTCACCCCCGACGACCTCGCGCTCGTGGACCAGTTCCACATTCGCGGCAAGGAGGCCACGCTCGAGCTGGCCCGCTTGGCCGGGGTCGAGCGTGGAATGCGCGTGCTCGATGTGGGGGGCGGGCTGGGAGGGCCCGCCCGCACACTCGCGAGCGAGCTGGGCTGCCGGGTCACAGTGTTGGATCTCACCGAGGAGTACTGCCGGGTGGGGGAGGATCTCACGGCGCGCGCGGGGCTTCGCGATCAGGTCGTCTTCCGGCACGGCGACGCCCTCCACATGCCATTTCCCGGCGGAAGTTTTGACCTCGTATGGACGCAGCACAGCTCGATGAACATCGAAGACAAAGAGCGGCTGTACCGGGAGAGTCACCGGGTGTTGCGGGTCGGCGGCCGCCTCGCCTTGCATGAGATCATGGCGGGGTCTCGCGCGCCGATCCACTTCCCGGTGCCCTGGGCCCGCGACCCCTCGATGAGCTTTCTCCGCTCGCCGGTGGCCGTGCGCGCGCTCCTCACGGCGACGGGCTTCGAAGAGCTGGCATGGGTCGACGTCTCGGCGCCATCGCTGGAATGGTTCCGGCAGCGGGTGGCGGCTCAGGCGACGCCGGCTGTGCGGCCTCTGGGCCTTCACGTGTTGCTCGGCGCCGACTTCGGCCTGATGTTCAAGAACCAGGTGCGGAACCTGGAAGAGGACCGGATTGCCGTGATCCAGGGAGTGTGGGGACGGCCGTAGGAAGAGCGAGAGCGGGCGGGGTTTCGCGGTAGAATCCCGGGTGGGGTTGTGGATCCTCGGGACCCAAACAATCAAGTGGAGGAGCCGATGAAGCGCCGGTGGTTTATGGTCAGCATCGTGGTGGCCCTTTTCGCCGTGTCGCTCTGGAGCGTGGACGTCTGGGCCCGCGCGGGCGGCGGCAGATCCAGCGGGAGCCGCGGCTCGCGGAGCTACTCGGCCCCGATCAGGCCTTCGCCGAGCCCCCTGAGCCCGAGCCGGCCGGCGGCACCGAGCTCACCCCAGCCGGCTCCCCAGCGCCCCGGAGGGCTGTTTGGAGGGTTGCTGGGAGGGATCGGGGGCTTCCTGCTCGGCGGGATGCTGGGAAGCCTGCTCTTCGGGGGGATGGCGAGAGGTCTCTTCGGGGGGATCGGGCTGCTGGAGATTCTGATCATCGGGGGGCTGATCTACTTCGCCCTCTCGTACATGCGGCGGCGCCAGCAGGCTGAGCCGGTTCCGGCCATGGCGGGAGGGTACGACGGCGGATCGGTCCGGAGCCGCGGGGACCAATCGATGGCCTCGGCGACCGTGGAGGTGCCGGCAGTCAGCGACGACCTGGAGCGCGGGATCCGCAACATCCGCCAGATGGACGCCGCCTTCGATCTTGCGCCCTTCGCTGAGACGGCCGCGGAGCTCTTCTTCAAGGTTCAGGCCGGGTGGATGTCACGCGACCTGGGGGCCGCGCGGGATCTCCTGACCCCCGAGCTGTACGCCGAGCTGCAGAAGGAGTGCGACCGCCTGCGGGCCGAGCGCCGCGTCAACCGGCTGGAGAACATCGCGGTCCGCTCGACGGAGGTGACCGAAGCCTGGCAGGAGGGCGGCCGAGACTACGTCACGGTCAGCTTCCTGGCGAACCTTCTCGACTACACGGTGGACGAGGTCACGGGTCAGGTGGTGCAAGGCAGCCGAACGGAGCCGGTGAAGTTCGAGGAATACTGGACGTTTGCCCGCCCCGTGGGTCCGAACCGCTGGAAGCTCTCCGCGATTCAGCAGCCTTAGCTCAAGCCTGAGGCCGAAAGGAGACGACGAGGTGTCGATGCGCGCGGTCATAGAGGCCCTGGATCTCCTGGATTCCGCCACGGTGTCGGGGGAGCAGGTTGCCGACTCCCTCAGGGCCGAGGGGATTCAGCAGGTGGAGGTCAAACGCTTCACCGGCGAGCGGGGGAGCACCGACTTCATCCGGGTCACGATCCCCGGCACTCGTGGTCGGCTCACGGGCGGGGAGGCGCCGACCCTGGGGATCATCGGGAGGCTCGGCGGGATCGGCGCCCGCCCGGAGAAAATCGGGATCGTCTCCGACGGCGACGGAGCGGTGACGGCCGTGGCGTGCGCCCTCAAGCTCGGCCGGATGGCCCGGAAGGGGGACCGGCTCCCCGGCGACGTGCTCCTCGCCACCCACATCTGCCCGCGCGCGCCGACGATCGCCCACCCCGTCGTGACGATGATGAATTCCCCGGTGGACATGGCGACCCTCAACCGGGAGGAGGTCCGCCCGGAGATGGAGGCGATCCTGTCCATCGACACGACCCGCGGCAACCGCGTCATCAACCAGCGCGGGATCGCCATCTCCCCCACGGTGAAGGCGGGCTGGATCTTGAGGGTTTCAGAGGACCTCCTCACGCTCATGCAGCACGTCACCGGCCGCGTCCCGGCGGTCTTCCCGCTGACGATGCAGGACATCACCCCCTACGGGAACGGGCTCTTCCATCTCAACTCGATCCTCCAGCCCGCCACGGCGACGGAGGTGCCGGTCGTGGGCGTCGCGCTCACCGCCGAGGTGCCGGTGCCGGGCTCGGCCACCGGGGCCTCCCAGCCGGCCGACATCGAGCTGGCGGTGCGCTTCTGCCTGGAGGTGGCGAAGGCCTTCGGGAAGGGGGAGTGCCGCTTCTACGACCCCGGGGAGTGGGAGGTCATCCAGCGCCGGTACGGCCCGATGACCGTGCTCCAGACCCTCGGTCGAACCGTTGCCGACACTTCTTAGTGACTCAGTTCAGACACCGGAAACGCTTGGCCCGTCGTCGTATCCCTCCCCGCCGCACCGCCGGGGATATCTGTCCCCATGGTCAGGGACCCAGTGCGAGAAAGCCGTTGTAACTGCCCACGTAAAGCCTCCTTCCGAATCCGATGGCTGGGGCGGTGCGAATATAGCACGCGAGGATCCCGCATGCGTTGTAATAGGACCATTTCAGAGTCCCATCCGGGTTCAGCGCGTAGACATATCCGTACCCCCCATCCCCGATGTAGATGGTCCCATCGCCGCCTACCGACGGGGCAGAATGGTAGCTTCCAGTCCAGTAGCGCCACTTCAACGATCCGTCCGGATTCAGCGCAAACACATAACCGTTGCCCAGATTGCCCGCGGCGAAATAGATCGTTCCATCCAGGGCGATCGCCGGCGAGGAGGGGACGTCGTTGATCGGAGCCTGCACCGCCCGGTAGCTCCACTTCAGACTGCCATCCGGGTTGAAGGCGTAAAGAATGTGCTCCATAGAATTTGCGTAGATGGTTCCATCCTCGTCGACCGCCGGAGCGGAAGCGATTCCATAACTGCCAGTGGGGAAGTGCCACTTGACACTGCCGTCCGGGTTAAGCGCGAAGAAATTACCGTAGGCTGACGGGACGTAAATGGTGCCATCTGTCGCAATGGCCGGCGGACCTTGTATCCAGCTGGGAGGATCAAAGGTCCACTTGACCGTGCCACCCGGGTTGAAGGCGTAGAGTCGATCAGACCCGATATAGATCGTCCCGTCGCTTCCGACTGCCGGGCTCGCGCTAGGACCGGCGTACGATTCCATGCGGTAGCGCCACTTCAAGCTGCCGTTCGGCCTGAAGGCCCGGACAATGCCGTCCTCCGACACCATATAAATCGTCCCGTCCCGGGCGATGGCGGGGCTTGCCGTGATGTAGCGGCCGGTATTGAAGACCCATTTGACGGTGCCGTTGGGTCGAAAGGCGAAAAAGTAGCCGTTGTCAGAGCCGGCGTAGATAGTTCCATCCCAGGCTAGGACCGGAGAGGACTGAATGGAGAGGGTTATTTCTTGGAATTTGTGCCAGATCAGGCTTGATGTCTGGGGTCCCAGAAGCGGGGTTCTGCCTGTTCGCGCCACATTATTTTTGAACATGCTCCATGGACCCGCCGGCAGTCCGATGGCCGGACCCTTCGTTGGGGGCGTCGCGTCCGTTTTCCGGATAGCAGTCCTTGACCCAGACCAAGCCGGGCCAACACGTAAGACTGCGGTATCGACGGTCGTCATCGACTCGGAGGGCAGGAATACCCCTAAGGCCGCAAGGAATGCCAGGCCTCGTCCGACCAAGGTAAGACGCGATCGCATCGTGTGCCTCAGCAGCGCTGCATGATCTGTTAGCCGAGCTCGAAATCCAGCCGCGCGCCGGCGTGGTGCCAGCGAGGCGCCTGGCCGCGCCGGAAGATCTTGACGCGGCCCGTGCCGAGGACGGTCGCGACGCCCGCCTCGATCCTGAGCAGCGTTCCCTCCTCGATCCCCACCACGGGGTTCCGCCACACGACGTGGTACTCGCGGATGCGCTCGTCGCGCGTCTCGCTGCCGGGCGCCATGGCCGGGTCGGTCTCGAGGTAGTGCGGGTTGATGTTGAAGGGGACAAGCCCCAGGGCTTCAAAGGCCGCGAGCCCCACGACGTTCCAGTCGTTGGTCGTGAGGATGTTGGGGCCGGCGACGTTCGAGCCGGCGCTGGAGCCCACGTACGGCAGGCCGGCCCTCACGCGCGCCCGGATTGCCTCCAGCAGTCCCCCCTCCTGTAGGCGCTTCAGCAAGGCGTAGGTATTTCCTCCGCCCATGAAGAGGGCCTCCGCCTTCTCCAGGGT
>JACQWA010000328.1 GCA_016209425.1 Candidatus Rokuibacteriota bacterium | reverse complement strand
GCTCGGGGCCAAAGTCAGTCGCGGGCGGCTCTTGGTAAACAAGATCGGTACGCGCCCCGGCTGCATCGAGCTTGAATGCCCAGATGCCATGTAGGAGGAGATGGACGGCTCCGAGTCTTTCGCACGCGACTTCTCCATCGTCGAAGGCGGTCTGCCAGTTGGCCCGTAGTGCGGGATCAACGACGATCGAGCGTTGCAGATGGGCAAATGCCCGTTCAGACCTTACGCGGATGCTTTCTTGCACATCGGAAAGGAGGAAGGACATCTCGGTCTCGAACGCAGCTAGCGCGACGAGTACTGCCCAAGTGCGTTCTTGCTGGATGTCCGAATTCCCCGAACTATCCTTAACCCAGCCCCGCGTTTTTTCTATGACCTCGAAGATAGATGTTTGTGCCGGGCCGGGAAGCAATGATTTGAAACGAGCCTCAAATGACTCCAAGGCGGAGATGACACGCCCGCTCTGCTCACGAAGGCGCTTGCCCCTCCCATAGGTATCGCTTGACCGGACGGCAAGGTATTGTGCGTGAAGCCGCCCGGCCTCCATCAGGCCACGGATTCGAGCCGATAGCGCCTTCCACTCATCGGGATAAGTCATAGCGTGACGGCATTACAGCTCAGTACGAACGAGTCTATTTCGCCCCAATTGACGCTCGACGTCAATGTTGGGGTTTCTTGAGCGTGAGCCTGACACTGACAGTAGTCCGTGAGCCTCACCGCTTCGGCCACGCGCGGTATTGGGCGAACTTCTATGCCGGGGGATCGCCTATTCCAGGGTCATCATCACTTCGGCCGTCTCGTCTCTCGAAGTCCCGCGTCATGGCGGGACTTCAGTGCCCCAGAGGCTCCTCTGGGGGGGCGGAAGCGTTTGCGGTTGACCTCGGTGTGGTGGCTGCGCCCAGGGTGACGGATTCGGGTCGCGTGCCGGGGAACGTCAGGTCAGGTGACCTTGCTATCAGTCCTCGCCATTATTGATCTGTGCATAAATAATAGACATCGAGGTCACAAAAAAGCCGGCAACTCGGAGCCCGCGATGAACGAGCGGATCAGGTCGGGGCGCCTGGTCACGCGCTTGGTGATTCGGCAGAGGGTGGCCATGAGCTCATCGACGGTGTCCGGGTGGCCGTTGGCGAGCTGTGCTTTGAAATGCGCCCAGACCAATTCGTCCGGGTTGAGTTCCGGCGCATAGCCAGGAAACCATTCGAGATGCAGACGGGGACACCGCGCCTGCAGGGCCTGCACGTCCGGCCCCTTGTGAATGCTACCGCTATCCAACACGATGATCACCTGGCCGCGGAGATGCCGCAGCAACGCGCGGAGAAAGATGGCGACCTCGACGTTTGTGATGTTCTCGCCCGGATGCAAATGCAGATAGAGGCCGACCCGGTGGCGCTCGGCACTGACGGTGACCGCCGAGATCGCGGAGACCTTGTCGCGCTGATAGCGATGCCGGACGATCGGGGTCTGGCCCCGGGGTGCCCACGTCCGCCGGACGTTGGGGATCAAGAGGAACCCGCACTCGTCGGCAAACGCCAGGTGGGCCTTCAGGCGCTGCGCGTTTTTTTTATCCTGGTCCAGCGATATCGTTTCCAGCGCTCGATGGCCGCCTCATCGCGCTCGATCGCGCGCCGCTCGGGCTTCTGGCACGACCACGCGAGGGCCGTGAGGACCCGCCCCACATGCGCCCGGTGAAGGCGCACCCCCAATGCTCGGTGGATCACCGTGGCGATTCGCTGGGTCGTCCACAGTTCCGTCTCGAAGCCCCAGGCCGTGGCCCCGCGCAGCAAGAGGCGGGGGAGCTGCGCCCGTTGTCGCGCCGTCAACTTTGGTGGTCGGCCCGGCGCCGGCTTGGCCGTCAAGGCCGTCGGGCCGCGTCGAGCGACCGCGTCACGCCACAGGATGACCGAACTGTGGGAACATCCGAGCCGCCGGGCGACCTCCGTGATCGAGGCGCCCGCCTTCACGAGGTCGACCGCGCGTCGCCGCCGGCGCTCCAGCTCCTCGGGGCTTCCCTGTGGTCTCATACCCGAACAGTACACGCGCGCCACGATGATGTCTATTATTTACGCACAGGTCAATAAGAGCGCCTTGGATAAGGCAGATCCTTTCCGCGCCGTGGCCGCGAGCCGCGGTGTAGTGAAGTTGTTTGACGAGGGCGGTTTGACCAGTCCGCGCCTCGCAATAGCGCATGAGATCGAGGGGGATCTCCTGAATCTCGCGCAGTCACAAACGGAAGCCGCCGAGCGCACCACTGACTCCACAAGAAAACACGTGCACCTCGCCATAGCGGCATTTCTCGCTGGAGCAGCTGTCGAGGATGCGCTGCGGCGGCTGTGCGACGCACACGGGATCACATACGACCCGCAGAGAGCTTCAATCGCCAAGCTCCAATCGGCTCTCTTCCAGCCGGCACATCAGATCGAAGTGATATCGTCGACCGAAAACAAACAGTTGACTGCTTGGGGCGACACACGCAACAAGGCAGACCACGGTAGGTTCTCGGAGATCACGCAGTCTGAGGTTCTGTCCATGGTCATCGGCGTCCGCGGCTTCGTTGACAAGCATCTCCCTAGGTTTGTTGAACACCTAACTTCAGCTACCAGCAGTCGGCGCCTTCATCCGAGGCCGAACTACGGCCGGCGCGTGACGTAGAGGACGACGCCGTCGAGTCCGTGGGGATACGGCGTCAACTCCTCGACGATCGCGTCGGCGATCGCCTCATACT
>JACQWA010000339.1 GCA_016209425.1 Candidatus Rokuibacteriota bacterium | reverse complement strand
CTTTGAGATCGACTCGTTGAATCGGGCCACGAGGACGCCGAAGCGCCGGCTGCCCGGGCTCCCCCCAATCTGTGTCTTCGGCGCTCGGCCCGCCATATCAAACTCGGAGGGGGGCTCCGCCCCCCTTTCGACGCTTCCCCCCGGGGTTGCGCGGGCAAAGCCCGCGCTCGAAGCGCGCGTCCCCTTGCTCACCGTCCCGTTAAAAGCAAATGACCTGATCGGCTTCAAGGGCGAGGTTGTTGAAGGCGGCACCGCCGATCATCTCCACGCCCTCGATCAGGTCCTCCATTTTGAGGTCATTGAGATCCAGGCTTGGCTGGCAGACGTAGAGCTTCACCCCCAGGTCCAGGGCCTGGTCCATGAAGTGGCGGAGGGTGGCCCCCGCCGATCCCTTCTTGATCTTGAGCTGCTCGGGCACACCCCGCTGGAGCAAGGTCGGGCCGAACTGGGTGAAATAAATGCCGACCTCCACGTCCATGGCGGCCGCCGAGGCGGCCAGGAAGAATACCGTGGCGCTCCGCTCGGGCGCCTCGGTCCCGGACGTCTGCACGTAGAGAAGCCGTTTAACCTCGTCGTCCTGCGCCTGTTGACCCATGCCCCCGCCCTCCGAGGGATCAGATGAAGAGCGTCACGTCGGCGGCCGCCGCGTAGTCCAAGAACGTCGTCGCCCCCGCGCACTGGGCCTGGGGGATCAGATCCTCCTGCGTGATTCCCATCACGCCCATGGTGGTCGCGCAGGCGAAAAGCTGAACATCGGCTTCGATGCAGAGATCCAGGAGTTCCTTGATCGGCGGGATCTTGGCCCTGGCCATCCACCCCTTCATCATCGTCGTGGCCATGGCCGTCATTCCCGGCAGTGCGCCCAGGAAGTTGGGGACCTTGAGCATGGGGATGGCGGGGATCGGGGGCGGCATGGCCGGGTTCCCGATCGGGGAAACCTGAAGATGCTCCAGGCGCTCCTTGTGGAGAAGGTCCAGGCCGTAGAAGGTGAAGAAGATCCCCACCTCCCAGCCCATGGCCGCCGCGGTGCTGGCCAGGATCAGGGGCGGGTAGGCCTGGTCCAACGTGCCCTTCGACGCCACCAGCGCGAGACGCTTCGTCTGTTCTCCCATGGCCCACCTCCTCGGGAAGCGCCCTACTTGGTGCGCTTCACCAAAAACCGATACACCCCGCCTTCCTGCTCGCTGGCTAGGATCTCGTGGCCGGTCTGAGCCTGGAAGGCCTTCACGTCGGGGACCGACCCGGGATCGGTGGCAAGCATCTCCAGCACCTCCCCCACCTGAATCCCCTTGATGGCCTTGGAGAGTTTGATGATCGGGAGGGGGCAGAGAAGCCCCCGGCAGTCCAGACTCTGCGTGGCTTTGACCGTTTCTGCCATGGCCGCCTCCCTTCGGGGAACCTTGAGGGTACGGGAACGCTACGAGGATCGCAACCCGAGAGCAAACACAGGACGACGGCGGGCGTTACACCACCCGGCGCATCAGGAGCTTGGCCTGCCGGCCGTTCTCGTTCAGATGCTTGGCCAGGATGTCCCGCATGGCCGAGCAGAGACTCTTGATCTCGGGATAGGTCAGACGGTAGTGGACGTGGACACCCTCCCGGCGGACCCGGAGGATGCCCCCTTTTCGGAGGATGGCGAGGTGCTGGGAGAGGTTGGTCTTGGAGATTCCCAGCCCGGACAGGAGACTGCCGTACGCGACCTCGCCGGTCCCGATCTGATCAAGAATTCTCAGGCGGACGGGATTGGCCAGGACCTTGGCGATTTCGGCCTGCATCTGGTACAGCTGGAGATCCGGTTGTCGTCTCATGAGCCCCCTCGGCATCAGTTTCAAAGTTTCGCAACTCTTTTACGAAAGCCTAGCCGGAGGGCGGGGACCCTGTCAAGACCTTTTTCCCGAGGCAGGGCTCAAAACCGTCGCCCGAGTTGGAGGTAGACGCTGAACTGCTCATGGCTCTCCTTGGAGTTGGAGTGGAAGCTGTCGACCTGGCTCGCGCCGACCTTGACGGTTCGCTCGAAGGCCCGTTCAAAGGCCGCCGAGACGTCCCATTTCTCGCCGAGCTTGGCGGTGCCGCCGGCGGTGAGGGTGTGGAAGCCATAGGCCGGGAACGTGACGAGGGCCCCGGACTCACGGATCGGGTTGGAGGCGTAACTGTACCCGCCCCGGAGGGTCACGGCCTGGAAGGCCGCCCACGCCGCCCCCAGCCGGTAGACGTACTGGTCTCTCCACCGGGTTTTGATAAAGAAATCGACGTCCGGGCTGCCGATAATGAGATTGATGTTCGGGTTGGTGCCGTTGCGGAGGTCGACGCGGAAGGTCTCGAAGGGATCCGTCGCGCTCCACTGGATCCAGCCAAAGTCGGCCTCCGCCACCAGCTGGGGGAGCACGCGGACGGCGATCCCGGCGTCAACCTGCTGGGGGAGGGTGAACGGCACTTCGGCGTTGTACTGCGTCTTGAACCCCAACGCGGGGTTGAACCCGAGGGCCATGAAGCCCGCGTTCACCTGGGCCGGGGTGCACCCGCCGGGACAGCCGAGGGCCGCCTGGATTGAGGCCACGAACGGGTTCCCGGCCGGGTTGGCCGCAATGATGAACCCCGCCTCTTGGAGCTGGCGGGTGAAGTCGAACCGGGCCTTCCCGGTGAACGTGAGATGGCGTTCACTCTGGTAGGTCGCGCTGAGGCTCACGCGATCGTGGGGCGTGACCGTCACCCCCACGCGGGCGCCGCCGCCAAAGGTGAAGTCCACGTCGGTGAGCTTGCCATCCCCGACGCCCTCGGTTATGCCGATGCCCCGGAAGAACTGCCCGAAGTTCGTGAGCCCGAACCCCGCCAGGCCGGGGGAGGACCCCAGGGCAAACGTCCCGGGGTCGAAGGCCACGGGCTGGTCGAACTGGAAGCGGCCTGCCAGGATCTGCCCCTGCACCCCGACGGAGAGGTATTTGTTGACCCGGTAGGAGACGGCCGGGCCGGCGTTCATGAGGACCAGATTGGCCCGGAACCGCTCGTCGGGGCCGAGCAGCGGATGGTTCAGGAAGAACCTCGATGCGTCGCCCCCCAGGCCGGTCAGGTGAAACCCGAACCCCAGATCCCGGGTGTTGATCGGACCGAGCCAGCCGGAATCCTTGAACCGAACCACGAAGCCCAGCGAGGGTACGAGGAAGTTGTTGTCCGTGAACGGGAAGATCTCCGAGTCGAACCCCCGTTCGTTGTCCCGGTCGTTGGTGAACGTGGTCCCGCCCACGCCCGGCACGATCGGGCTATAGGTCCCCGAGTTCTCGAAATGGAGGTTCGACCGGAGATACATGATGTTCACGTCGAAGCGGCTGTCGATCAGCGAGAGGTTGGCGGGGTTGATGATCTGGTTCAGCGCGTCGTCCCCGGACACCAGGGTTGCCCCCGCCATGCCTCCGGATTTGGCCCCGTAGCTGAGCGAGTAGAGCCCCGACGTCGCCCAGGCGGAAAGAGGAAAGGCGAGTCCCACGACCAGCACCCCCGCAGCAAAGGCGTTCTTCATGCGCCCATCCTCCTGGCTCGCGTGGCGAACCCCTCTCTACGACCGGCCGTTCTCCTTGATGTGCTTGGACAGGATGTCCCGCATGGCCGAGCACAGCTCCGTGATCTCCGGATAGGTCAGACGGTAGTGGACGTGGACACCCTCCCGGCGGACCCGGAGGATGCCCCCCTTTCGGAGGATGGCGAGGTGCTGGGAGAGGTTGGTCTTGGAGATCCCGAGCCTGGAGAGGAGGGTCCTGTGGGCGACCTCTCCAGTCCCGATCTGATCAAGGATTCTGAGCCGGATGGGGCTGGCCAGGACCTTGGCGATCTCGGCCTGCATCCGGGAGAGCTGGAGATCCGGCTCTCGCGTCATCCGCTCCCCCCGATCTGAAGTTGCGAAGGTTTGCAACTGTTTAGTTTCGCAACTGACTGACCGAAAGGCTAGCGGAGCGCTCGGACCCTGTCAAGCCATTTTTTCGCCTTGACGCTGGCGCTCGAGGCGGCGCAGGTCTGCGCGCTTGACCTTGCCGGTCGTGGTGGTGGGGAGCGCCTCGATGAACTCGATCTCCCGCGGGTACTCGTGGGCTGACAGCCGGGAGCGGACGTACGCCGACAGCTCGCGAGCCAGCTCCGGCGTGCCGCGGACCCCTTCGCGGAGCTGGACAAAGGCCTTCACCACCTCGCCGCGCACGGAGTCGGGGCGGCCGACCGCCGCCGCGAGGGCGACCGCCGGGTGACCGGCCAGACAGTCTTCGATCTCGCCGGGACCGATGCGGTAGCCGCCGCTCGAAATCACGTCATCCTTCCGCCCGACGAACCAGAAGTACCCGTCGGCGTCCCTGCGGGCCAGGTCCCCCGTCAGCGCCCACTCGCCGACAAACTTCTCCTCGGTGGCCTTCGGATTGTTCCAGTAGCCCAGGAACATGACGGGGTCGGGCCGGCGCACCGCGACCTCGCAGATCTCGCCCGGGGGAACGGGACGACCGTCCTCGGTCACGACGTCCACCACGTGACCGGGCACGGCCCGGCCCATGGACCCCGGCTTGACCGGCATCAGCACGGAGGAGTTGCCGAGCACAAGGTTCACCTCGGTCTGTCCATACCCTTCGTTGGGGGTGACGCCGAGCGCCTCGCGCGCCCAGCGGATGACCTCCTCACCGACCGCCTCGCCCCCCGTGAAGATCGACCGGATGCAGAGATTCCACCGCCGGCGCGGCTCGTCCACCTGCCGCATCATCTTCAGCATGGTCGGGACGAGGAAAGTATTGCGGACCCGGTGCTGCGCCATCAGCGCATACGCGCGCTCGGCGTCAAACTTCCGGGCCCGGTGCGCGACCACCGTGACCCCGTAGTGCCAGCTCGGCAGGAGCACGTCCAGGAGTCCGCCCGCCCACGCCCAGTCGGCGGGGCTCCAGAAGCGGTCGTCGGGCTTCGGGAAGTACTCGTGATAGAACTCGATCGAGGGGAGGTGGCCGAGCAGCACACGGTGCGCGTGGAGCGCGCCCTTGGGCGGTCCTGTGGTGCCCGAGGTGTAAATGATGAGCGCCGGCGCGTCCGCCGCCGTCGGCTCGGGCTCGAGCGCGTCGGAGACGCCCTCGATCGCCCGGCGGTAGTCGACAACGCCGTCGGCGTCCACGGGGTCCACGGTCACGACGTGCGCCAGCGCGGGGAGGGCCTTGCGGACGCCGAGCACCCGATCGAGGCTCTCGGCGTCGGTCACGACCACCTTCGCGCCGCTGTCCCTCAGCCGGTAGTCGAGGGCTTCCGGGCCGAACAGCGTCGAGAGCGGAAGCGCGACGGCCCCGAGCTTGTAGGCCGAGAGGTGGGCGACGGCGGTCTCCGGGCGCTGCGACAGCACGATCCCGACGCGGTCGCCCCTGACAACGCCGAGGCCGGCCAGGACCCGCGCGAACTGATTCGAGCGCGCGCGGAACTCGGCGAACGTGTGCTCGCTCACGCGGCCGGTCTCATCCTCGTAGATCATGGCCAGGCGCGTCCGATCGCTCGCGTGGCGGTCGCAGACGTCCAGCGCGATGTTGTAGGTCGCCGGGATGTTCCAGCGGAAGCGGGCATACACGTCCTCGTAGCTGGTCCCGGCGGGCAAGAACGTATCCGGCCTGCTCACTTCGCCCCGAGCCTGGCGAGGATCTCCGCGATCTCGCTGATCAAAGTCGCCCCCTTGTTCTCGGTTCGGATCGCCAGGGACACCCTACCGGGCTGGCCCCCACGTGTCAACCGGGGCTCCCCCGTCAAGAACCGTATTGACAGTCCCCACTGGGCGGCTTTAGAGTTCTTCCAGAAGCCAACGTCCGGCCCTCGGGGGAGGTCGCCATGCCCCTGGATCGGGTTCCCGGACAACTCTTCGACGCCCTCGTTGACCATTCAGATGGCCGGCGGGGGCGTTCGTGTCCCGGTCGCCCGTCGCAGAAAGGAACGCGTCATGACCATACACCCCGGCCCGACTGACTCAGCTCCGGCAGAACGCCAGCTTTCGGAACGGTCCGACCCGTACCTGGAAGGGATCGTTGCCGGCACGATCGGAGCGGCGATCATTGCCGTCTGGTTCCTGATCATGGACACGATCAAAGGCCAGCCGCTGTATACCCCGTCCGTCCTGGGCACGGTGCTCTTCCGACCGGGCGGGGGACTCCTCTCGCCGGAAAACGTCTCGGTCTCCTTCGAAATGGTCCTGGTCTACACGTGGGTGCACTGGCTTGTCTTTTGCGTGCTTGGTGGCGCCGCATCGCTCCTCCTTCGGGCCGCGGAGCGGAAGCCGGATCTCGGGTTCGGGATCCTCCTGCTATTCGTCGTATTCGAGTTCGGGTTTCTCGTGGTCGCCATGTTGTTCGCGGAGGCGATCCTTCGCGCCATTGCCTGG
>JACQWA010000327.1 GCA_016209425.1 Candidatus Rokuibacteriota bacterium | reverse complement strand
GTCCGCCACCCGAACTGCCGCGCCAGGGCCAGGCAGTCCTTTCGCGAGAGCAGGCGGATCCTGAGGTCCGAGTGCAGCGCCAGGGCCTTCCGGATCTTCCGGTGCTTGGCCGTCATCAGGCGTGGCTCCTTCGTCGTCAGCTCGATGTAGAGGTCGTGGTCCGGGAGATAGAAGTCCGGGGTGAACGCCTCGGTGACGCGCCCCTGATCGTCCCACTCGAGCGGGAAGGTGGTGGGCTCGTATTGCCATGCCACCCCGTAAAACGTCAGGAGCCGGGCGAACTCCCGCTCGCTGCCGTGGGCGAAGTGGATGCCGTCAACGCCGGGAAGCCGGGGCGCTGTCGCGGGCATTTACCCCTTCGGCATGGTTCGACTTCCGGGTTTCACCGCCGGAGTGCCGCCCTTGCAGAGAGGGCAATCCTCCGGCTTGTACGTGGGCACCGCGAGGGTGGCGAGGGCGGCCTTCTTCACGGCGAACGCCGCCGTTCCACCGCTCCTGTCGATGAGGGCTCCCACCCCGACCAGGAGCCCGCCCCCGTCTTCGACCACCTGAATGACCTCGCGGGTGGAGCCGCCCGTCGTGATGACATCCTCCACCACGAGGCACCGCTCGCCCGGCCGGAGGGCAAAGCCCCGGCGGAGGCGCATCGCGCCGTCGTCGCGCTCAGCGAAGAGGCACCGGGCTCCGAGCGCCCGCGCCACCTCGTGGGCCACCAGGATCCCGCCGATGGCCGGCGCCACCACCACCTGGACGCCGTCGTCCCTGAACGGTTCGGCCAGCTCCCGGCAGAGCGTCTCGGCGTGGGTCGGGTGCTGGAGAACCAGCGCGCTCTGGAGGTAGACGTCGGAGTGAAGCCCCGAGGTGAGGAGGAAGTGACCCCTCAGGAGGCCGCCCGTGGTTTCGTAAATCGCGAGGACCTCTTGCTGAGTCACGCCAGCGCCAGCATGCTCAGGATTGCGCTTGCCGCGGCTCTCGGATCGGGCGCTTCCGTGATCGGGCGCCCCACCACGAGGTAGTCGGCGCCGGCGCGGATTGCCGCCTCCGGAGTCGCGACGCGAATCTGGTCGTCGGCTCCACTGCCGGCGGGTCTCACCCCCGGGGTGACGATCGCCCACTCCCGTCCGAGGGCGTTTCGGACGGCCCGGATCTCCTGCGGAGAGCAGACGCTTCCGTCCAGCCCGGCGGCTCTGGCGAGCTGGGAGAGATGGAGCACGTGCCCCTCGACCGAGAGCGCCACACCGAGCTCCCGCTGGAGGAGGGCGCGGTCGAGGCTGGTCAGAACCGTGACCGCCAGGCAGAGCGGTCTGGCCACGTTGAACTCCCGCGCGGCCTCCCGGGCGGCCTCGGCCGCCGCCTTCAGCATGGGGCTCCCCCCGGAGGCATGGACCGTGAGCATGAACACTTCGAGCCGCGCGGCCTCGCGCACCGCGCCTGCCACGGTGGCCGGAATGTCGTGGAACTTGAGGTCCAGGAAGACGGCGCCGCCCCGCTTCTGCAGCAGTTCGACCGCCGCGGGGCCGCAGGCCGTGAAGAGTTGGGCGCCGATCTTCCAGGCGCCCACGACGCCGTGGAGCCGGTCGACCAGCCGTTCAGCCCGGGGCAGGCTCTCGACATCGAGCGCGACGATCAACCGCTCCTTGGGGTCACGCCCCGGCATGGTACTCCTGGAGAGACTGGACGCCCAGCTCGCCCTTGAGCAACGACTCGATGCCGCCGATGGCCGCCTGGGCGCCGTCCACCGTGGTGTAGTAGGGGATGTTCTGCATGACCGCCGTCCGGCGGATCAGGTAGGAATCCTTCCGGGCGCGGCCGTCTTCGGGCGTGTTGAACACCAGGGCGATCTCGCCGCGCTTCATGAGGTCCACGATGTTGGGACGCCACCCCTCCGCGACCTTGTGGATGACCTCCACGCTCATCCCGTGGCGCGTCAGGACCTTGGCGGTCCCCTGGGTGGCCACCAGGTTGAACCCCATCTCGGCCAGCCGCTTGGCGATCTGGACCACCGCGCGCTTGTCCCGGTTCTTCACCGACAGGAAGACCTTGCCCGCCGTCGGGAGCGGCGACCCCGCGGAGAGCTGGGACTTGACGTAGGACTTCCGGAAGTCCTGGTCGATCCCCATCACCTCCCCGGTGGACTTCATCTCCGGTCCCAGCACCACGTCCACCCCGGGGAACTTCACGAAGGGGAAGACGGCCTCCTTCACCGCGATGTGGGCGATCTCGCGCTCCTCGGTGAAGCCCAGCTCGGCCAGGGTGCGCCCGAGCATGACCTTCGTCGCCAGCTTCGCGAGCGGCACGCCGATCGCCTTGGAGACGAACGGGATCGTCCGCGAGGCCCGGGGGTTCACCTCGAGGACGAAGATCTGCTCGTTCCTGATCGCGAACTGGATGTTGATGAGCCCGACGACTGCCAGCTCTTTGGCGAGCGCTCGCGTCTGGACTTTAAGCCGTTCGACCTGGTCGTCACCCAGCGTGTAGGGCGGCAGCGCGCAGGCCGAATCGCCGGAGTGGATCCCGGCCTTCTCGATGTGCTCCATCACGCCGCCCACCACCACGCGCTCGCCGTCGGCGATGGCGTCCACGTCGATCTCGATCGAGTCTTCCAGGAACTTGTCCACGAGGATCGGGTGCTCGGGGGAAACGCGGACCGCCTCCGTCATGTAGCGGGAGAGATCCTGATCGTCGTACACGATCTCCATCGCCCGCCCGCCCAGGACGTAGGAGGGACGGACCAGGACCGG
>JACQWA010000338.1 GCA_016209425.1 Candidatus Rokuibacteriota bacterium | reverse complement strand
TCCTTGTCAAACATGCCCCCCTCCTTCGGGTTCAATCCTCACGCGCACTGCCCGTCGTCAATGGTTTTCTGATCGTTCTTACTCGCGCATTTCCCTCGCATTCGTAATGTTGAACAATAACCACAGCTCGCCATCGCCCGTATTGACGAATTGGTTTTCTATCCCGTATGGCAAGTACATGGCGTCGCCCTCGGAAAACGCCAGCTTGTGTACCTTTCCATCAGACTTCCACGAAATTTCGCCTTTCCCTTTCAATACGTAATATGTCTCTTCCACCGCTCTGGTGTGTTTGTGCCAACTCTCCCCGCCGCCGGGTTGTGCCACGCCGATACCGGTCAGAAACCTGTCGCCCTGGGCGATAAACTTGTACTTAAAACCCCCGGGGAGAATCTGCCATTCGAGTTGCTCCACCTTCGTACAAACGATCCCGTCCCTCATTGCCGATCCTCCAGAACGCTTTCAATGCCATTCCCAACAACGAAGCGGACGGGGAGCGCCAAGCCTATAGCGCGACTCATTGGTTTCCCTCCAGCAAGAGCTCCGCCTTCTGAGCCGTTTTCTCGGATCGCCTCGAGTCCCCCAGAATCCTTCCGGTCGTGTCACACGGCAAGATGGGACTATCCTTCGGAGAGACCAATATGCTCCGGACAAGCTGGTGGGCGAAGAGCCGCGCGATCTCTCTGGGGGGGAACTCGCCCTTCGCTGAGTACCACTTCGGCATCCAATTTATGGCGCCGAGAAATACGAAGCCAACGATCTTCGGATCACACTGTATGAACACCTTCTGCTCGATGCCCTCTTGAATGAGCCCGCGTAGCGCCCGTTCGTACTCGTCTCGCCTCTTTATGATCTCCTTGCGGTGCCTTTTGGAGAGAGCCTCCTCCTCGATAAGAACCACGCACCCCTGCAGCTCATCCGTCACGGTCTCAATCTGCCCTCGCAAAGCCAGTTCCAGCCTGGCTTCGGGTGTCGCGGCCGTTGCGCACGCAGTTTTCAGGGCGTCCATGGCGAGGTCCAGGGACATGCGGTTGCACTCGAACAAGACCTGCTGCTTGTCTTTGACGTAGTAATAAAGGGCCGATGGGCTCACGCCGACCTGCCGGGCTATGTCGCTGATGGTCGTGCCGTGGTACCCCTTGCGGTTGAAGACGGCAGCCGCGTGGTTCAGCAAGTTCTTCCGCTTCAGCCCGAAGAACCAGTCCTTGTATGCGCGGATTCCTTTGCGCTTCTTCACCGGGCCCCTATTATAGTCGATAAATGAATCATCAAAAAAACGAATATGGATTCGAGAAGAGGTTCGTCTGCGCCGCTCCCGATCGGCAATGAGGCGAGCAACCTATTTTTCTAGGCATACCGCCCTACCCTGCGGCGCATCCCCAACTCCCTGGGCCCCTCCGACGCCCGCCCGGCGCCGCCGCCGGCCGCCCCAGTACCCCCGCATCCCTGCACGGCGTGTCCCAACGGCGCGCTTGACTCCGTCTTCGTCCGTGCTGTATCAGGGAGTGACCCAGGTGGCGTTCGGTGTTTCGAGGGTTCGCTCGTTCGAGTGTTGGGAAGAGGCCAGCGTGGGCCGCGGGGCGAGGGGACGAGGTTCTGGGGTTCGGGCGTCCGACGAGGGGAGAGGCGGGGGTGACAGGAGACATGGCGAGCGTGACGTGGGACATGCGCGGGACGGTGGTGGTGGTGACGGGCGGAACGCGCGGAATCGGGCGGGGCATCGTCGAGGCGTTCGCGGGGGCCGGGGCCACGGTGTGGATGGGGTCGCGGGACGCGAAGGCGGGCGAGGCGGTCGCACGACGCATTCGGGCGACCGGCAGGGCGATCCGGTTTCAACCCCTGGACGTGGCCGACCGGACCTCGGTCCGCGCCTTCCGGGACGCGTGCCTGCGCCAGGCGGAGCACATCGACGTCCTGGTGAACAATGCGGGAGTGATGGCCAGGAAGGCACTCCTCGAGACGACCGAGGAGGAGTGCGATGGGATGCTGGACACCAACGTGAAGGGGGTCATCCTCTGCTGTCAGGCCGTCGGCGAAGCGATGATCGCCGCGAAGAGCGGCCGGATCATCAACATTTCCTCGACCTCCGGGAGCGCGGCGGCCTGGCACAGTACCGTCTATGGCGCGACGAAGGCGGCGATCTCCCAGTTCACCCGGATGCTCGCCCTCGAGTGGGCCCCGCACGGCATCCGGGTCAACGCCATCGCGCCGGGCGCCGTCCCCACCGATCTGAACGCGAACGTGATGGCCATCCCGGAGCAGCGGCAGGCCATCCTGGCCCGGACCCCCCTGGGCCGGATGGGCACACCGGCCGACATCGCGGGGGTCGCCCTCTTCATGGCCTCTCCGGCGGCCGATTACCTGACGGGGCAAATCATCTTCGTGGACGGGGGCCGGATGGTCACATGAGGCTCGACGGCCCCTGCGCGGAGTCGACGGTCACCCCGGTATGATATTCTCCCGGGAGAGCCAAGGGAGGCCCCCCATGACCGTCACGCTCGGCATGTTTACGATGCCGTTCCACCACCCCACCCGGGACTCCGCCACCATCCTCGAGGAGGACCAGGAGGCCATCATCCTGGCCGACCGCCTCGGCTTCACCGAGGTCTACGTCGGCGAGCACTTCTCGTCGGGGAGCGAGCCGATCACCTCACCCTTGATCTTCCTGGCCACCCTCATCAACCGCACCAAGCAGATCCGGCTGGGGACGGGGGTCATCAACCTCCCCCAGCTCCACCCGGCCACGGTGGCGGCCTACAGCGCCATGTTCGACCACCTCTGCCGCGGCCGCTTCATCATGGGCATCGGGCCGGGCGGCCTGGTGAGCGATCTCGAGCTGTTCGACGTGGGCCAGGCCGAGCTGCGCCCCAAAATGGTCCTGGAGTCCATCGACATGATCCTCAAGCTCTGGTCCCAGGACCCACCCTACGAGATCGACGGGCCGTTCTGGAAGATCTCGCTCAAGGACAATATCTGGCCCGAGTTCAAGGTGGGGTACATGAGCCGGCCCTACCAGAAGCCCCACCCGCCCATCGCGCTTTCGCTGGTTACGCCCAACTCGTCGAGCGCCCGCACCGCCGGCGAGCGCGGCTGGATCCCGGTCTCGGGAAACTTCTTCCACTCCCGGTATCTCCGCGGCCACTGGGAGATGTACGTGGCGGGCTCGGAGGCGGCGGGGCGCCGGCCCGATCCCTCCGTCTGGCGCGTCTCGCGGAGCGTGCTCGTCACCGAGACCGACACCGAAGCCGAGGACTACCTGGCCGACCCCGACAGCGCGCTCTCCTACTACTACCGCTTCTTCATCCACAGCTTCGCCCACGGCCGCAAGGCGCTCTTCATGCTCAAGCCCGACCTCGAGGTACCCGACGAGGACGTGACGACGGAGATGGTCAAGCGCGGCCTGCTCATCGCGGGCAGCCCCCGGCGCGTGCTCGACCAGCTCGTGGCCCTGCGCGACCAGATCGGCCACTTCGGCACCCTGCTGATGGCCGGCCACGACTGGGATCGACCCCAGCTCTGGCGCCGCTCGATGGAGCTGCTCGCGACCGATGTGATGCCCGGGTTCGCCCAGCACGCCGGGGCGATGCGGGCCAGGTGACAAACCCAACCCCACCGGAGGAGGATGACATGGCTCAGCTGAGGATTCCCCTGGACGCGCAGCGCTTCGCCACCGGCCTGACCTGGAAGGACTACCTGGCCCAGATGGGCGACACCCGGGCGCGCACCGAGGACAACCATCAAAAGTCGGTGCTGACCGAGGAGGAGCGGAAGTTCTTCAGCGGCCTCGGCCAGGTCCGGTACGCGCTCATGCTCGCCGAGAACTGGTGCGGGGACGTCCACCGCAACTCGCCCCTGCTCGCGCACATCTGCGAGGCCATGCCCAACTGCGAGCTGCGGGTGTTCTTCCGCGATCAGAACCTCGACCTGACGGACTGCTTCCTGAACAACGGCTACCGATCCATCCCGGTCCTGGTCTTCTTCGACAAGGACTGGAACGAGATCGGGCGCTGGATCGAGCGCGCGCACGCCGCGACGGCCAAGGTCGTCGGGATCCGCGCCCGGACCCTCGACGCCGCTCCTCCCGACAAGCAGGATGCCGCCATGGCGGAGTACCGGCAGCAGGTCCAGGCCGAGTACGACGTGCCCGGCGGGCCGCTCTGGCGCGCCGCCGCCAACGAGGTGCGGCTGCTGCTCGAGACGCGTCTCGGGCTCGCGGCCAGGAAGTAG
>JACQWA010000361.1 GCA_016209425.1 Candidatus Rokuibacteriota bacterium | reverse complement strand
GAATTGAACTGGCGACACCAGGATTTTCAGTCCTGTGCTCTACCAACTGAGCTACCTGCCCACCAGGCCCGCTACGATACCAAAGGCGGTCGCGCTTGTCCAGGGAGCCGGGCTACCCCTGTGCCGGAAAATCGGACTCGAAGACGATCTCGTCCTTCTCGTTGATGGTGAAGGCCTCATAGAGGACGAAGCGCACGTCCTGCTCCACGAGGAAGCGGGTGAGCTTGGCCACGGCGATCGGGTGCGCGTCCAGGTGGAAGGAGAGCGCGAGGTCGTCCATGTCGTCGTAGGCCAGGATGGCCCAGTGCCCCACGATCAGCGCTTCCATCTCCTCCTGGAACGACACCCCGTCGTCGAACTCCTCCGACCCCCGGGAGAGGTCGTAGAGCGCGCGGAGCCTGGCGGTCTTCTCTTCGCTGGTCAGCATCGCTCCATCCCCCTGAAGGAGCCTTCTGCCGCCACGGCCTCCAGCGCCTTTTCATAGCCGCGGACCGTCCGCCCGAGGTGCTCCTCCGTGTGCACGGCCGAGACCCAGCCGTGGAACATGGAGCAATCCACCCCGTTGACGAGGAGCGCGGCGCGGAGGAGGTGGTAGAGGTCGTGCCGCCGCGGCCGGTCAAAGCCCGCCAGTCCCGGGCGCCCCTCGAAGGAGACGTGGAAGATGGAGGACTCGCCGAAGACGGCGCCCGGCGCCCCCACGCGCTTCATGACGTCGCCGAGATCCCGCCGCAGTTCCTCCGCCAGCTTGCTGGCGCGGGTCTGGAGGCCGCCGTCGGCCACGGCTTCGAGCGTGGCGATCCCGGCGGCCGCCGAGAGCGGGTTGGCGTTGAAGGTGCCGGCGTGGGCCACGCGCTCGGTCCGGTCCCACGCCGGATCGCCCCGGTGCGCCAGCAGCGCCATGATCTCCCGCTTGCCGGCCACCGCGCCGCCGGGCAGCCCGCCGGCGACGATCTTCGCCAGCGTCGTCAGATCCGGGGTCACGCCGAAGTACGCCTGGGCCCCGCCCGGGGCATACCGGAACCCGGTGATGACCTCGTCGAAGATCAACACCACGTTGTGGCGCGTCGTCAGAGCCCGGAGTTCGTGGAGATACCCGGGGATGGTGGGCGTCGTCCCCGCCTGGCCGCCCGCCGGCTCCAGGATCACCGCGGCGACGTCGCCCCGCTGAAGGAGCCCGTCGACGGCCTTGAGGTCGTTGGGAGGGCAGAGCAACACGTGATCGAGCGTGGCGCCGGGCACGCCCGCGGAGAGCGGAACCTCGAAGGGCGGGTTGACGCCGGCCACGACGCCGTCGTGCCAGCCGTGGAAATGCCCGTGGAGCTTCACCACCCGCGGCCGGCCCGTGTGGGCGCGCGCCAGCCTCAGCGCGAGATGGGTCGCCTCGGTCCCCGACATCGTGAAGCGCACCAGCTCGGCCGAGGGGACGAGGCGCGACACCCACTCGGCCCAGCGCACCTCCAGCTCGTGACAGGCACCGACGTGGGTCCCCCGCGCCACCTGCGCCTGGATCGCGCTCACGACGGCCGGATGGCAGTGACCGAGGATCAACGCCCCGTGCCCCATCCAGTAGTCGACGTACTCGTGGCCGTCCACGTCCCACTTGAGCGGCCCCTGGGCGCGATCGACATAGACGGGAAACGGCTTCAGATGGCGGATGTCGTGGGTGACGCCACCCGGGATTGTCCGGCACGCCCGCTCCCAGAGGGCCAGCGAGCGGGGGTGGGACGCCCGATAGGCGTCGAGTAGGGGTGAGGACCGGCTAGGGCCGCGATCCGTCATGAGCGTACGCCTCCTCTGATCTGCTGATCCACGAGCGTTCGCAAGAGCTCGACCATCGCGACGTGGACCTCCAACGGCAGGCCGTCCACCGTGGGGACCCGGCGGCGGGTGATCCCGTCCACGCCCCCCGCCTCGACGCAGGCGGTCACGAGCCGGCGCTCCTCCTCCGCGGTGTGAAGCAACGGCCGCTTCGCGAGGATCGAGAGGTGCGCCGCCACGCCGTAGGCGCCCCAGTTGGAAACGCCCGCGACGACCAGATGATCCACCCGCACCATCGAGGTGATCCGTTTGGCGAGCGTCCCCTGCCGGAGGAGTCGGCGGCGCACGTTCCCCATCCCGATCTCGTTGCCGCCGTCGCCGATCCCGACGGTGATCACGCCGCGGGGAGGGGCGAGGAAGAGGGCGTCGATCGGTTGATTCCAGGCGGCGATGGACTCTCCCCGGGCATTCCGGTAATCACCGTCGCGGGTGCGGCCGGGACGCTCGACGGCGACCAGATGCGACGGTCGGTCGTGGGCCCCGAGAACGCGCGCGCCTCCCGCCGCCCCGTCACGCGGGAACAGGGCCATCTCCGCCGATTCACCGAGGACCCCGAGCGCCGCCGCCAGCAGGGGCGCGGCGCTCTCGTCGGTCAGGTAGCTCACCGCTTTCCCGAGGCGCCGCAAAGCCCGACCGAGCACCGCCGCCCCCGGCGGCCCGTCGGTCTCGGCCATGCCCGGCCCCACGGCGAAGCCTGTGGTCAGGAGCACCCGTTTGCCTCGGGCCAGCGACTGCGCCGCGCGCCGGGCCCCGCCCGGCCGGTAGAAGCCCCCGATGCCCCGGGATCCCGCATCGAGGGCGAGCAGGTGGTCAATGGGATCGGGGAGGCCCACTACTTGCCAGCCTTGGGCTCGGGCTGAGGCACCGTGAAGACCATCGACAGCGCATCCTCCCCGGTCTCGTCGAGGTAGACCATGAGGCCGGCCTTGTAGAACAAGTAGCTCCGACCGTCCTGCTCTCCCGACCCGTCGGGAATCCCCCACCCGCGCACGATCATCATCCGGTGAAAGACCCGAGGTTTCGGCTCAAGAACGAAGAACCGGACGAGATTGGGGCGGTATCCCCGGGGCGTGAGCATGCCGATCTCCAGAGTCAGCCGTTTCATCCCCGCCGGAGCCCGGGCCCCCTCGTAGATCCACTGGACCGTGTCGTACCCTTCCACCTGCTGGCGCGTTTCGCGCGAGGGGGCCCCGTAGCGCTCGCGGACTGTCTCCATCGTGCTGGTCCCCGGGCTAATCCCCCCCCACTCCTCGGCCGAGACCATGGCGGCGGGGCCGAGCGCCAGGGCCAGCGTGAACCCGAGCCAGCGGAGCGCCACCCTGTGTGCCATCAGTAGCCGAGCGCAACGCCGTCGCCCCGCGGATCCGCGCCGCCCATGAGTGTTCCGTCCCGGGCCACGATCCCCTGGGCGTGCCCCATCTGATCAAAGAAGTCGCTCACGACCTGCACGCGGTGGCCGCGACGCGCGAGCCCGCCCAGGGCGCCCCGGCCCACCCGCCCCTCAAGTCTCAGGACGTCGACCGGTTCTCCGGGCTTGAAGCGGCCCATCAAAAATCGCGGGCGCTCGATCGCCTCCTGGATTTCCATGCCGAAGTCCAGAACGTTGGTCAGCACCTGGAGGTGGAACTGGGCCTGGCCGTCGGCTCCCATTGTCGCGAACCCCATGACCGGCTGGTCCTTCCGGGTGACGATGGCGGCGATCAGGGTGTGAAACGGCCGCTTGCGCGGGCCGAAGCAGTTGGGGTGCGCCGGGTCGGTGTTGAAGTAGGAGCCGCGGCTGTGGAGGATCACCCCGGTTCCCTCGGGAACCACGCCCGCGCCGAAGGAGCTGAAGAGGCTCTGGATCACGCTGATCATGTTGCCCTGGCGATCGGCGATGACAAACCCGGTCGTGTCCCCGGCCGGATCGCCCCAGGGGTAGATCTGGGCCTTCTTCGGATCGAAGGCCTTTCGGCGGCCGGCGGCATAGTCCTTGACGAGCAGGCCCCCCACCGGCACGCTCGACTGACCCGGGTCGGCGATCCAGCGGTCGCGGTCCGCGTAGGCCAGCTTGACCATCTCGACCAGCAGATGGAGGTGCTCTGCCGAGTGGTACCGGAGACGCCCCACCGCGAAGCCCTCGAGGAGGTTAAGAGCTAGGAGCGCGGCCACCCCCTGGGTCGGCGGCGGCGTCTCGTACACCGTGAACCCGCGGTAGTCGATCACGAGCGGCTCTCCCCACTCGCCCGAGTGGGCCGCAAGGTCCGCTGCCGTCACGAAGCCCTCCCGTTCCAGCCGTGTGGCGATCGCCTGAGCGATCCGCCCGCGGTAGAAGAGGTCCGGACCCTCCTGCCCCAGCGCGGTCAAGGTGCGGGCGAGGTCCGGCTGCTTCAGGACGTCGCCCGTGGCGGGCCCGCGTCCGTTCGGGGTGTAGATCCGTCGCCACTCGAGATCCCCGATGAGCGCGCCCTGCTCTGCCGTGGCTTGGCTCACCAGATGGGTGGTCGCGAAGCCGGCCTCGGCGTAATGGATCGCCCGGGCCAGAAGCTCGCCAAGGGGCCGGGTCCCGAAGCGCTCGAGGAGCATCCCCCAGGCCCGCACACAGCCCGGCACCGAGACCGACGCCGGTCCCCTCACGGGAAGGTGGTCGAGGCTCCTGCGGCGCAATTCTTCGACCGACGCCCGGGCACCGGACCGCCCAGCGCCGTTCAGGAAGTGGACGCGGTGGGAAGCGGCCTCGTAGTAGAGGCAGAAAAAGTCGCCGCCGACCCCACAGGCGTTGGGCTGCGCCACTCCGAGGACGGCGTTGACGGCCACCGCGGCGTCGGCCACGGTCCCCCCTGACTTCAGGACCTCGATCCCCGTGAGCGTGGCGACCGGGTGGGCGGAGGCGACCATCCCCTCTCGCCCGAGGGCCACCGGTCGATGCGCGTAGCCCATCTGAGGCATTCAGGATTTCCCGAAGAGCCTGGCGATCTCGTCCTGAGGGAACGTGGGCATCGGTCGGGAACGACCCCCCTCCACCAGCGTCACCCCGTCGGCTCGCGGGACCACCCGCCCGACGCACGCGCAGTCGATCCCTTCCTGCGCGCAGGCGCGAAGGACGCGGGCAGCGTCGGCCGGGGCCAGGGTCAGCAGCAGGGAGCCGGACGCGATGGTGCCCAGCGGATCCAGGCCGAACTCGCGGCAGAGGCGCTCGCCCTCGGGGAGAAGCGGAAGACGTTCCCGCTCCACGCGAAGCCCGACCTGAGAGGCCTCCGCCAGCTCCGAGAGCGCCGTCGCGATCCCGCCCTCCGTGGGGTCGTGCATGGCGGTCACCGGCCCCAGCTCGCAGGCCAACCGCGCTTCGGGCACGACGCTGATCCCGGGCCAATGGAGAAAATTCCGGGCGCGCTCGATGAGGGCGGCGGGCACTCCGCGCCGGACCAGCTCGGCCTCCTTCTCGCGCGCAATAATCGCCGCGCCCTCCAGGGGGACGCCTTTGGTGAGGAGAAGCAGGTCGCCCACCTGAGCCCCCCCCGTGGTCACCAGCCGATCTCTGGAAACTTCCCCCAGCATCGTCCCCACCACGATGGGACGACCCAAGCCGTGAGTCACCTCGGTGTGACCCCCCACGAGCGATACCTCCAGCTCCTCGCAGGCCCGGCCGAGCTGGGAAAAGATCTGCTCCACCGAGCTGTCCGTCGTCGCCTGCTCGGGGAGGAGCAGCGTGGCGAGAAACCAGCGCGGCCGCGCGCCGCGCACCGCCAGGTCGTTGGCGTTGACCTGGAGCGCGTACCAGCCGATCTCGTCCGTCGCGAAGGTGATCGGATCGGTGGTGGCGACCAGGTACCGGTCGCCCATCTCGATGACGGCCGCATCCTCGCCGATCTTGGGCCCGATCACGACCCTTTCGTCGAGGGGCGCGTACTTGTCGAACAGCGCTTGAAGGAATTCGGCGCGGAGCTTGCCGACGGGAAGATTCCGCATGACCCAGTCAGTATAGAGTGGGCGAGCGAGGAGGGCAAGACGGACGCGCGCGACGGCGCGGGCGGACTGAGAGCGCGGCGATTACAGGTAGAGCGCGGCGGTCGGGTTGCTGCTGTTGTCCGGGGAGAGGTCGAGGACGACCGCTTTCCCGTCGTCCACGGCAAGCGTGAGGTCCCACAGCCGCTGGCCCGCCGCCCCGCCGATCAGGCGGTAGATCCCCGCCGGCAGGCGCTCGAACCGATAGGTCTGCCCCAGGGGCACCCGGGTGGCGAAGCGCCTGCCCTGCGCGGCCCCCTCCAGCCCCTCGAGGAGAAGCTGCACCTTCAACACGGGCCGGCCTGGCTCCAGCTCGCCCCACGTGGCCCTCCCCTGCACCGCCGCCTTGTCCCCCGTCACCTCCACCGGCTCCGCGGCCGGGGTGAACGCCACCGGCTCCGCCAGCACCCCGGCGCTCACGAGCCACCCCCGGGCGAGCCTCACCTCCTCGGAGTCGGCCCGGCCCCGGCGCACCACGTACTGGAACGCCTCCGCCGTCTCCGGGCGCCGGTCCAGCCGGCTCAGCGTCACCCCCAGGGCATACCAGAGCGACACGTCCTCCGGCGCGGCCTGGAGCGCCTGATGATAGAGCCCCCACGCCCCCTCGTCGTCGCCCCGGGCGGCCAGCGCCGCCGCCTGCTCGGCCAGGCTCGGCCCCGCGGGCTCAGGGCGCGGCGGGCCCGGCACCACCCCGCCCCCCCGGAGCACCACGATCAGCACGAGCAGGGCAACCCCCACAGCCGAGGCCACCACCATCAGCGGGCGGGAGGTTGCCATCGCTACAGCTCCCCCCAGCTCGTGAGGGTGACCAGCTTGCGGATCTGGCCGGCCAGACCTATCGCCTGGGTGCTGTAGTTGATCTTCGCGTTGCCGCTGACGAGCGCCTCCCTGAACCCCGGGTCGGTAGCGGTCTCATTGGAGATGACGGCTCCGTAGACCGACTGCCAGCCGCCGCCCATGTAGCCGATCCCCACCCACTTTCCCGTGACGATGATGATCCCGTTCCAGCGGAAGTTGCCGCTGATCCTCAAATCCCCATCCTCCACGATCAGGATGCCGGTGCCGCTGGAGTTGCCGCTCACCTGGAGGGCCGAGAACGCCGACGTCGGGTCCGGCTCGCCCTTGATGTAGACGATCTTCGGGTTGGCCTGCGTCCCCCAGCAGGTGGTGCTGCCCGGGTTGCTCGCGCAGCTCGCCCCGATGTTCGTGAAGGAGAGGGGGTTGGCCTGGGTGCTCACCATCGTCAGGTCTGCGCTCGACTTGACCGAGGTGATGAAGTCCGAGACGGCCGGGGAGGTGAGCTGGGGGTCCGGCGAGATCGCGTTGTTTCCGGAGCCGGGCTGCCCCTGATTCTGCGCTTTGCCGGTCACGTTGTTCTGCTGCTGGGCCGACAGGCTGTTCTGGACCACGGTCTCGTTGGCGGTGTTCCCCGCCCCCACGGCGATTCCCCACACCGGGTCGCCCGGCCCCGGCGTGTCGTCCAGGTTCGTGTCGGTGCCGTTGACGGTGAAGGAATTGCCGTTGAACGTCGTTTCCGACTCGGCGCCGGGCAGGGCGAGCGCCGCCACGAGGGGGGGAAGCGTGATCCGGCGCATCGCGACCCGGACTGTCCGCGTCGCCGCACCCACCACCCCTACCGAGGTTACGATGATCCGGCCATTGGTGTCGTTGAACCCGCCGCCGGTGTCCAGGGGGGCGCCGGTGATCCGGCTGTCGCCGGCCTGGGCGTCGTTCCGCACCGTCACCGTGAAGGTGCCCGAGGCCGCCGAAAGCCCGGGCAAGGACACGGCCGTCGCGAGCTTCCCATCGTCCGCGGTGTCCGCGAGGCCGTCAGGCCCCAGCAAGACGGCGTTCCAGTCCGGGTTGCTGATCAGGTTGTCATAGGCCCACTCGATCCCGGCCTCGGCCACGAACCGCGCCTCTGTGAGCTCGGCGTGGCTCTTGCCGATCAGGGACTCGGTCGCGCCCAGGTGGAGGAATACGAGCAGGAGTCCGCTCAGCGACACGAGCCCGATCAGAGCCAGAGGGAGAGCCACCCCGCGCTGGTCTTTGACGAAACGCATCGACACCACTCTCGCAACCGTCGAAGAGCAACTTTGCTGCCAGCCGGGAGCCCGGCGCAAACATATTGAAACTGCGAACGAGTTCCCGGTCCTCGCAGTACAATCGCCCGGGGGAGTGTCAGGAAAGCCGACGCCGGGGCGTGGACATTGTCAGCCGGAGGACGGTGACGGGTCGGTGGAGCTTCAAATTCTCGAGTGCGTCCCCAACGTGAGCGAAGGGCGGAACCGCCGCGTGATCGAATCCCTCGCCGACGCCATCCGCTCGAGGGCAGGAGTGCACCTCGCGGACATCCACATGGACCCGGACCACCACCGCTCGGTCTTCACCATTCTCGGCCCCCCTCCCGCCGTCGAAGCGGCGGCATTAGCCCTTGCCGCGGCGACGGTTCACGCCATCGACATGCGCACTCACCGCGGCGTCCATCCCCGGATCGGGGCCCTTGACGTGCTCCCCTTCGTGCCGATTAAGGGCCTGACGATAGCCGAGGCCGTGACCGTCGCCCACCGCGCCGGGCAGGCGCTGGGGAACCGGCTCGACCTCCCGGTCTTCTTTTACGGAGAGGCGGCGCTCACGCCGGAACGGCGGCAGCTTTCCGCGATTCGGGACGGCGAATATGAGGGCTTGGAGAAGAAGTTGAGAGATCCCGGCTGGCGGCCGGACGCGGGACCGGTCCGGTTCAACCCGCGGACCGGGGCGACCGCCGTGGGCGCTCGAGGAATCCTCGTAGCCTTCAACGTCTGGCTCGACTCGGACAACCTGGACGCCGCCCGGGCCATCGCGCGAGCCGTCCGCGAATCCACCGGGGGGCTTCCCGGCGTTCAGGCCATGGGGGTTCCTCTGGCCCGGCGGGGAATCGTTCAGGTGGCGATGAACCTCCTCGACTACCGAACGGCGTCGCTGCCGCGCGTCTTCAACCGCGTCCGCAGCGAGGCGGCGTTGCGGGCGATTACAATCCGGCGGTCGGAGCTCGTGGGATTGGCTCCCCGAGAGGCCTTCGAGGGCGCCACACCGGAAAGCGTCGGGCTCAGCGACTTCATCCCGGAGAAGGTCCTGGAAACCCATCTGCCCCCCGAGTGACGCGGGCCGACGGAAGGAGGGACGGCCCACGGGAGGTGGCGGACGGGGCGCCCCACGGCGCGGAGCGCACCGCGAGACGCCGCAGGAGTTCGGCGAGGGGCGACCAAGCAATTCCCCATTCCGGGCTGGCGGGAGTGAGCACCGTGGGGCTGACCGCCGACAGGACCCGTGGGCCGTCCCGGGCTCAGTCGAGGGTGAGGAGCTTGAGCAGGTCGGCGGTCAGGTCGTAGAGTTGGGCGCAGCCCGACGAACCCCCGATCAGCGTCTGGATGCGCTTCCTGAGCTCGCGATCGGCCGGCTGACCCACCAGGGAGGCAATCTTCTTTTGGGGCTCGTCGCAAATCCCCACATAGGGAAGGCGCGGGGTCTCCGACTCCGCCCGGACGATCGTCCCTGCGTCGAGGTCGATCTCGTAGCGGATCTCGAAGCCGTGGGCCTCATCGAACATGGAGTGGGAGAGGAGCAGGCGCGTGTCGATTCGCTCGAGGCGCGCGACCTTCTTCCGGCTGAAGACGCGCGCTCCGGGAGGCGGGCAGTAGAGCTCGGGCACCATGGACGTCGTGACGGGCCGGATCCCGAAGAGCGCCTTGCCCCCCGCGCTGTAGGTGAAGCACGAATCCGGCAGATCGATCCACCCGGTGGTATCCAGCTGCCAGCAGGCCCACGCGCCGCCGCCCTCGGCGGTCTTCGCTCGCTCGGGCGGGAGCTTGGTGGCCTGACGGGCGAGGCGCGCGACCTCGATCCCGGCGTCGATGAAGTGCTGGGCGCCGCGGCGGTCGCCCGTCAGCTCGGCGAGGCGCCGGCTGAACCCGCCGACCATCCGCGCGCCGGCCAACGCCCCGAACCCCGCCGCGAGGTCAGGATCATCCGGCCCCGGCCCGGCGAAGAGGATCCGCGCCCGAGCCTCCCGAATTTCGTACCGCGGCGAGGGCGTGGCCACCGCTGAGACCTCCACGCCCAGGTCATCGTCTCGAATCTGAGCAGTCAGGGTAAAGGCGTCGGCGTGGCTGTTGTCGACCCACCCCTCCATCACGCGTTCGTAGCGGTCCCGCCGCCGGAGATACGGCGACCCCACCACGGCATCAGCCTCCAGGAGCCGAGTTCACGCGGCTCGCTCCTTACGCCCACTACTTGCCCGCGTACTTTTCGGGATTCCTGTCGAACGTCTCCTTGCAGGAGACGGCGCAGAAGTAGTAGGTCTGCCCCTTGTAGGTCGATGAGCCGGCCGCCTTGGCCGGGTCCACCTGCATCTTGCAGATCGGATCCGTCGCCATCGTGTTCACCTCCTTCGGAAGGGTGGGGCGAAAGCCTTTCAGCCGGAGGCTGTTGGTCACCACCGAGACCGAGGAAAACGCCATCGCCAATCCGGCCAGGATCGGCGACAGCAGGATTCCCCAGACGGGGTACAGCACACCGGCTGCGACGGGGATCAGGATCACGTTGTAGCCGAACGCCCAGACGAGGTTCTCGCGGATGACCCGGATCGTCCTCCGGGAGAGCTGGATGGCGGTGACGAGCCCGCGGAGGTCGCCCCGCATGAGGGTGACGTCCGCCGCCTCCATGGCGACGTCCGTCCCGGAGCCCATGGCGATGCCCACGTCGGCCTGGGCCAGCGCCGGCGCATCGTTGATCCCGTCGCCCACCATGGCGACGAGCCGGCCCTCGGTCTGGAGCCGCTTGATCTCCCGCGCCTTGTCCTCCGGGAGCACCTCCGCCAGCACCCGATCAATGCCCACCTGCCGGGCGATCGCCTCGCCGGTGCGGCGGTTGTCCCCGGTGAGCATGACCACCTCGATCCCCATCGAATGGAGCACTGACACCGCGAGGGGGGCTTCAGGCTTCGGGACATCGGCCACGGCGATGACGCCCACCGCGGTGCCGTCCAGCCCCGCGTACATCGCGGTCTTCCCCTCCTCCGCCAGCCGCCGGGCCGTCGCTTCGAGCCCCTCAAGCGCCACGCCCCGCTCGGTCAGGAGCGGCGCGTTGCCGAGCAGCAGTCGCTGGCCCGAGACCCGCACCTCGATCCCGTGGCCGGGAACCGACATGAAGTCGGCGACCGGCGGCAACGCGAGCCCGCGCTCCTTGGCCTGCGAAACAATGGCCTCCCCCAGCGGATGCTCGGAGCCCTGCTCGGCCGCGGCGGCGAGGGCCAGAAGCTCCTCCGGGGCCATGCCATTGGCCGGGATGACATCCGTCACCACCGGGCGGCCGATGGTCAGGGTGCCGGTCTTGTCGAGCACCACCGTGCGAACCTTATGCAGCAGCTCCAGCGCCTCGGCGCTCTTGATGAGGACACCGAACTCTGCGCCCTTGCCCGTGCCCACCATGATCGCTGTCGGCGTGGCCAGCCCCATGGCGCAGGGGCAGGCGATCACCAGCACCGCCACGAAGTTGGTCAGCGCGAAGAGGAAGGCCGGCTGGGGGCCCCAGAGCCACCACACCCCGAAGGTCAAGGCCGCCACGACGATCACGAGGGGAACGAAGACCGCCGAAACCCGGTCAGCCAACCGCTGGATCGGGGCCTTCGATCCCTGGGCCTCCTCCACGAGGCGAATGATCTGGGCCAGAACCGTATCCTTGCCGACACGCGTGGCGCGGAACGTGAAACTCCCCGTCCGGTTCACGGTGCCGCCGATGACGCGGGACCCCGGGCGTTTTTCAACGGGCAAACTCTCCCCCGTCAGCATGGATTCGTCCACGGCGGAAGCGCCGTCCGCGACCTCGCCGTCCACCGCGACCCTCTCGCCGGGCCGCACGCGAATCAGGTCGCCCGCCACCACCTCAGCGACGGCAATGTCGTCCTCGCGCCCCTCCCGGAACACGCGCGCCGTCTGGGGAGCCAGGGCCACCAGCCGCCGGATCGCCTCAGACGTCCGGCCCCGGGCCCGAGCTTCCAGCCAGCGCCCGAGAACGATCAGCGTCATGAGGACGGCCGCCGTGTCGAAGTACGTCATCCCCCCAAGCGGCATGAACGTGTGGGGCCAGAGCGTGACCGCCACGCTGAAGAAGTAGGCCGCGTTGGTGCCGATCGACACGAGGCTGTTCATGCTGGCGGAACGGTGACGCGTGTCGTTCCAGAACCCGCGGTGGAACTGCCACCCAACCCAGAACTGGACCGGCGCCGCCAGGATGAGCTGCACCCAGGGAGCCCTGAAGACGTGCGGGACCCAGGGGAAGACCTGGGGGAAGCTGCCCAGGAGCACGGGCAGCGAGAGCACGGCGCCGACGCTGAACTTCAACCGGAGAAGGTGGTTCTCGCTCTCCCGCTCCGCGCGCTCGCGATCAGGGGCTGCCGCCTCCGACGGGATCTCCGGGGGGATCTCATAGCCCGCGTCCCGGACCGCCCGCCTGAGATCGGCGACCGTCGCCTGCCCCGGAACCAGCGCGACGGTGGCCTTCTCGGTGGCGAGATTCACGCCGGCCTCCAGCACGCCGGGCACCCCCGCAAGGGCCGTCTCCACCTTGCTCACGCAGGAGGCACAGTGCATCCCCTTGACGGGAAGGGTGAGCCGCTCGACGCCGGCCTCGTACCCGGCCGCCTGCACCGCCCGGACGATCGCCTCCGGCTTGAGCGCCGCCGGGTCGAACGTCACCGCCGCCCGCTCCGCTGCCAGGTTGACGGTGACGCTTTCGACGCCGGGGAGCGCGCTGATCGCCCGCTCCACCTTCCCCACGCACGAGGCGCAGTGCATCCCCCGGACCGGCAGATCGAGCCGCATCTTCTGAACCGTCGTCGCCATGATCCGACCCTCGCCGTCGCGCCTACCTGGCGGAGGCGAACCGGGTGAAGACCTCCAGCAGCTCCTCGATCTTCCGCTGCCGCTCGCGGGCGCGGCCCGAGCGCATGGCGTCGGCGACGCAGCTCTCGATGTGGCGGCCCAGGAGCAGCTTCTGCACCTGCTCCAGCGCGCCCTGGACGGCCGAGAGCTGGAGCAGGATGTCCACGCAGTACTCCTCCGCTCCCACCATCCGCTGGATCCCCCGCACCTGTCCCTCGATCCGGCGGAGCCGGGCCAGGGCCTTGGCCTTGGTTTCTGCGTCGATCATCTTAATACTCTACCCCGGTATTGTATTTTCACCGCCTGGCCCTGTCAAGCCCATGGCTTCCGTCCACCCCGTTGACCCCGGCGCTGGGATTCCCTCGGAGGTTGGCGCCTGTTCCCGGCGAGCGGATATCGCCAGAGACTAGGTGGTCGTCGTCAGGGACGGAGACCCTAGAGCTCATCGCTCGTGGCAGATTTGTTCCCCTCTCTCGGCCGCGTAATCGCGTGCCGAGAACGGGACGCTCCCTTGGCCACTATAAACAACGAAGGGATCTTCACCGAAAAAGGCGTACTGCCCGTAAAGCTCGCCAGCGGTCATCCCGGGGCGGTAGTTGGAGATCAGAAACTCATCAACGATTCTTTTGCAGGCCGCCACAGCTGTTTCCAGAGTGTCGAACTCGCCAAGCTCATAGCGTTCAGACTCATCCATGTAATGGAAGTTGTCGTCGACGGGAACACGGTATCTCATGAGGGCTGCCTAACACTGCGTATCCGCGGCGCGGCACAGCCGCGTCCGCTGCATGCGCT
>JACQWA010000038.1 GCA_016209425.1 Candidatus Rokuibacteriota bacterium | reverse complement strand
GCCTGGTCGTGTCGTCCGGCGTCGTCGAAGCCGGCTGCAAGGTGGCCATCGGCACCCGCCTCAAGCGCGCCGGGATGCACTGGACTCTCGCCGGGGCCAACGCCATCATTGCCCTCCGCTGCTGCAAGCTCAGCGGCCGCTTCGAGGACTTCTGGGAGCGGCCGGCGGCGGGCGCTCGGTGAGGTCACCTCACAAATCTGTCGTGCGCCCCCACCCTCACCGACCCTCTCCCTCGTGAGGGAGAGGGAACCCTCACGCTAGTAGACGGGGCGGACGCCCTCCCGGATCCAGAAGAGGAAGTACCAGAGGGCGCTCGTGAGGACCGTGCCGGTGGTGGCGACGAAGAGGGTGGCGCCGATCACCGCCACGTAGTCCATGAGGCGCGGGATCCAGCGCACGGTCAGGAGCTTCAGGGTGATGACGGCCATCGTCAGGCTGCCCAGGATCGAATGGCCCAGCACCCGGGGCGAGCCGGGGTCGACGTACCCGTACCTCACACAGTGGTAGGCGATGAGGACGAAGAGCACCAGGATCACGTCCCCCTGCCGCCGGTGCCACCAGGCCAGAGACTCGGAGGGCCACCGGAAGAGCCGGATCTTGCCGTAGAGCTGGAGCATGATCAGGAGGTTCAGCACCGCCAGGACGAAGGCCAGGGAGGCTCCCAGGGCCTTCAGGAAGATGATGTCCATGGCTCAGATCTCCGTGGGGTTGAGCGCCCCCGCCAGGACGTGGAGGCTCTCGAAGAGGTAATAGGACCCCCAGATCAGCTCGTGCCGGGTCGCGAGGCCGACCTTCTTGTTGTAGCAGCCGTGGGTGAGGAGCCCGGCGGGGGTGAGGTAGTCGCGGACCAGCGCCTCGGCCGTCTCCTCGGCCGCGTGCCGGTACTCCCGACGCTTGGCCTCCGACGGCGCCAGCTCGGCGAGCTTCAGGAGCGCGGCCGCCACGATGGCCGTGGCCGAGGTGTCGCGGTTGGTATGCGGGATCGCGGGGTCGTCGAAGTCCCAGAACGCGACCCGGTCTTGGGGGGCGTGGGCGAGCCACCAGTCGGCCGCGCGGCCGGCGACCTCGAGAAAGCGCGGCTCCCGCTCCCACTGGAACATGTGCGTGTAGCCGATGATCCCCCAGGCCTGGGCGCGGGCCCAGGTGCTGTCGTCACGGATCCCCTTATGGGTGTAGCGGCGGAGCATCCGGCCGGTCTCCGGATCGAAGGAGGCCGACTGGCAGATGGAGCCATCCGCGCGCACGCAGAACTCGATGTGGCGCCGGGCGTGCCTGACCGCGATCTCGTGGAGCGCCGGGTCGCCCGTCTCGCGAAAGGCCCAGAGGAGGAGCGCGCCGCCCTGGACGGTGTCCACGTTGGCCTCCCCCTTGCCGACATCCGAGGCCTCCTCCGCCTCACTGCCGAGCGGCAGGGCCTCGGTCCTGGGGTTATAGCTCGAGGCGAGCCCGCGGGCGCCGGCGAGCGCCACCTCCCGCGCCAGGGATGAGCTCAGCAGGAGCGCCCCGGTGACGGCCCCATAGTAGAAGAGGAAGCCGCGGAAGACGGTGTCGGAGTGCGCGCGCGGCCGGAGCCAGTCGGTCCATTGCTCGGCCCATCGACGGTAGCGGGCCTCGCCGGTGCTCCGGGCGGCGAGCCAGCACATGGCGTTCCAGAAGCCGCCGGTCCAGTCCCCCGCGGGAGAAGTGGTCCAGATCCCGGTCTCGGGGTCAGCGAAGTGAGGGAACCCCCGGGTCACGCTCCGGCCGGTTTGGTCCATCCGCGCCAGCATCCGGCTGAGCGCCTCATGCCAGCGCGCCCCGCTCATCGGGTGATTCGGTCGGTCTTGGTAAGCTCGTAGCGGCCGCGGCGCGCGAGGGCCCACAACACCCGCCAGGCCCCCCGCGTCGCCAGCAGCCAATAGGTCTGGCAGCGGAAGATTCCCCAGAACTTCTCGCCGAGGCTCTTGCGCCTGAGGTCCACGGGCTTCGGCAGGAACGGCGCCAGCTCCTCGATCAGCGCCTGGGTGACGATCCCGCCTACCCAGACGGTCAGGCCCAGCGCGACCGAGGGGCAGGCGAGCGCGAAGACAAAAAGCCAGAAGTGGTCACGGTAGATGTAGGCCAGGTGCCAGCCGAGGAACCCCAGGACAGGATAGACCCCCGCCGCGATGGGCCACTCGATCACCTTGTTCCCCACGTGGCGGCAGAGCTGGGCCAGGTTGAACGCGGTCGGGGCCCGCCGCCAGATCCGCCAGAGATGGCTCACATCGTCCAGGACGCCCTTGTACCACCGCGCGTTCTGCCGGATGATCTTCTCCGGCGTCTCGGGGAGGTCGTTCAGCTCCAGCATCGGCATGGGCGTGATGAGCACGCCCCGCGCGCACAGCTCGTAGCCGAGCGTGGAATCTTCCGTGGCGCCGGCGGTGGGAAAGCCGCCCAGGGACTGGAGCCAATCCAGGCGGACGAACTGGTTGTGGCCCAGGCAGATCTGCGCGCGCCGGAAGAAGAGCTCGAAGGCCGGCCGGAGAACCCGCGCCAGACGGGGGGCGCGGGCACAGAGGCGGTTGAAGAGGCGGACCCGCTTGACCTCGTTGATCAGCCGCGCAATCGTGATGCGGACGAAGATGGAGGACTGCTGGATGGCGCTGATCCGCCCCCGCACGTCGAGCCGGGCGAAGTTGGCCAGGGAGAGCGTCACGCCCTGATAGGCGAGGCCGCCGGGCCCGGCGAGCTCCTCCCCGGCGATCCAGCGGTAGACGTTCGGATCAGGCAGCGAGTCGGCGTCGCTCACGCCCACGAAGACCCGAGACGGATCGACGGCCTCGCCCAGGATCTCCCGGAGCGCCTCGGGCCGGAGCGCCCAGTTGAGCTGCTCGGCCTTGCGCCCCGGCCCCGGCAGGGCCAGCTGCCAGAGCATCTTCTGGGCGTAGGGCGGCAGCTCGGCGCGGAACCGGCGGACCCGCTCCCCGGTGGAGATCCCCATGGCCGGATGCGGCGCCCGCTCCTCTTTCTCCTTGGTCACCACCACCACGTGGAGCCGCCCGTGCGGGTAGCGCGAGGCGAGAAGGGCCTCGAGCGTGGCGGTGATCGCGGGCTCCTGGTAGGCAGGCACCAGGTGGAGGAAAGTCGGGGCCCGGTCGGCTTCCTCGAGCTCGGAGTCGGCGGGCAACCGGTCCAGGGAGGCGTACGCCCCCTTCACGAAGCCGACGGTGGTCAGCATCCCCTTCCAGTCGATCAAGAGCCGGAGGGCGGCCCGGAAGTTGACGAGAAAGGCGATCGCGAAGAGGATCGGGGTGAGATCCACGTCAGCGCTTCTCCGACGGGAACTTCAACACCTTCTCGCCCCCCTTCACCATCCCCAGCTCCTCGCGGGCGATCTGCTCGATCAGCGCCGGATCCTCGCGCAGGCGGTCCACGGTCCGGCTGAGTCGGTCGGCTTCCGAGCGGAGGAGCTGGATCTCGCGCTCGAGCCCTTCCACCTCCTGCTTCATCTGCCAGACCCGGACGAGGCCGGCGCCGCCGAAGACGAGCAGGCCGGCAGCGGCGAGCCCGAGCGCCGAAGCCGCCAGGACGCGGCGCCTCATTTCCCCCTCCGGGCGAAGACGGCCCGACCCGGCCAGGAAGCGGCCTCTCCCAGCTCCTCCTCGATCCGCAGGAGCTGGTTATACTTGGCGGTGCGCTCGGCCCGGGCCAGGGAGCCGGTCTTGATCTGCCCCGCGTTCACCGCCACGGCCAGGTCGGCGATGAAGGTGTCTTCGGTCTCGCCGGACCGGTGGGAGATGACGGTGCCGTAGCCGGCGCGCCGGGCCAGCTCGATCGCCTCCAGGGTCTCGGTCAGCGTCCCGATCTGGTTCACCTTGATCAGGATCGCGGTGGCCACGCCCCTGGCGATCCCCTCTTGAAGGATCGCCGAATTCGTGACGAAGATGTCGTCTCCGACGAGCTGCACGCGGGACCCGAGGCGACGGGTGAAGGCCACCCAGCCGTCCCAGTCCTGCTCCGCCAGGCCGTCCTCGACGGAACAGAGGGGATACCTGTCGAGCAGCGACTCGTAGAAGGCGATCATCTCCTCCGCCGTCCGCTCTTTCCCCTCCGCCCTGAATCGGTAGCGGCCTCCGTGAAAGAACTCGCTGGCCGCCGCGTCCAGGGCGATGAAGACATCCTCTGCCGGCCGATACCCGGCCCTCTCGATGGCCTGCATCAGAAGATCCAGGGCCGCGGTGTTCGAGCCGAGCGCCGGGGCGAAGCCGCCCTCGTCTCCCACCGCGGTCGAAAACCCTTTGTCACGGAGCAGCCCCTTCAGCGCGTGGAAGACCTCGGCGCCCGTGCGGAGCGCCTCGGAGAAACTCCCGGCGCCGGCCGGGACCAGCATGAACTCCTGGATGTCCAGGCCGTTGTCGGCGTGAACCCCGCCGTTCAGGACGTTCATGAGCGGCACCGGCAGGAGGCGGGCTCCGACGCCGCCCAGGTACTGGTAGAGCGGCACTCCGGCCTCGTCGGCGGCCGCGCGGGCCACCGCCAGGGAGACGCCGAGGATCGCGTTGGCGCCGAGCGCCGACTTGTCGGGCGTCCCGTCCAGCTCGAGGAGCGTCCGGTCCACCGCCGCCTGCTCGGCGGCTTCGGCCTCCTCCAGTTCGGGGGCAATCACCTCCACCACGTTCCGGACCGCCTGGCGCACGCCCTTGCCGCCGTACCGCTTGACGTCGCCGTCCCGCAGTTCAACGGCCTCGCGCGTGCCCGTGGAGGCGCCGGAAGGCACCGCGGCCCGGCCGAAGCCCCCGCTCTCCAGCCGGACCTCCACCTCCACCGTGGGGTTCCCGCGGGAGTCCAGAATCTCGCGGGCGTGGATCTCGGCGATGGCCGACATTGAACTTCTCCCCCCTCACCCGATCCTCTCCCCCCAGGGGGAGAGGATAAAACCATTTACGAGCGCCGCTCGAGGATAAAATCCGCCAGCGCGCGGATCGGCCCGGCGCGCGGGCCGAGCGGCGCCAGCGCGGCCTTGGCGTCCTCGATGAGCGCCTTGGCCTTGAGCCGGGAGGCCTCCCGCCCGAAGTACTCGGGGTAGGTCGCCTTTTTCTTCCGCTGGTCGCTCCCGGCCGTCTTCCCCAGCTCCTCGAGACTCCCCTCCACGTCCAGGATGTCGTCCACGATCTGGAAGGCCAGGCCGAGGCGCGAGCCGGCCTCGCCGACGGCCGCGAGCGTCTCCGGCGCCGCGCCCGCGATCATGGCCCCGGACCGGAGCGCGCAGCGGATCAGGGCGGCGGTCTTATGAGTGTGGATGTATTCGAGCGTCCGGGCCTCCACCGGCTTCCCCTCGGACTGGATGTCCACCACCTGTCCGCCGATCATGCCGAAGGTGCCGGCGGCGGCGGCGACTTCCTTCACCACGTCGAGGGAGGCGCTCTCGGCGAGGAGCCCGAACGCCAGGCTCAGCAGCGCATCCCCCGCCAGGATCGCGATGGCCTCCCCAAACACCTTGTGGTTGGTCGGGCGCCCGCGCCGGTAGTCGTCGTCGTCCATGGCCGGCAGATCGTCGTGGATCAGCGAGTAGGTGTGGATCAGCTCCAGGGCGCAGGCGGTGGGCAGCACGCGCTCCACGGAGCCCCCCACGGCTTCGGCGCCCGCGATGACGAGAATGGGGCGGAGGCGCTTTCCACCCGCGAAGACGCTGTAGCGCATCGCCTCGTGGATGATGGCCGGAGGCGCGTCCGGCGGAGGAAGGTGACGATCCAGGGCCGCGTCGACCGCCCGCCGTCGCTCGGCCAGATAGGCGGCGAGGTCGAAGCTCACTTGCCTGCCTCCGCCCCACCCTCCCCGCTGAAGGGCTGGGTCTTGAGGAGGCCGGCCTCGTCCTTGGTCAGGATCTCGATCCGCCGCTCGGCTTCTTCCAGATACTTGGCGCAGCTGCGCGCCAGCCGGACCCCCTCCTCAAACGCCTTCAGCGACTCTTCCAGGGGCAGGTTCCCGGACTCGAGGGTCTGCACGATCGCCTCCAACCGGGACAGGGCGTCTTCAAACTTGAGGTCGGTCATCGCGCTCCCTCGCCTCGGTCACCCGGCATCCCAGCGTCCCCTCGTGCAGCAGGACCTCGACGTCGCTCCCCGGCCCCACCTGGCGCGCCGACCGCACGATCGCCCCCCCGGGAAGCCGCGTCAAGCTGTAGCCCCGCCGCAGGACCGCGAGGGGCGAGAGGCTGTCGAGCTGGCCCACCCTCGTCCTCAGACTGTCCCGGGCTCGTTCCATCCGTCGCCCGATCCCCGCGTGGAGTCGCCCGTCGAGCTGATCGAGCAGCGCCGCGCCGCTCGAAATCCTAGCCAAGGGGGTGTGGGAAAGCAAGGAATTTGTCGCCAGCAGCGCGCGATGGCGGGCCTCCCGGTGGCCGACGGCCAGGCCCGCGGCGAGCCGCGCCGTCAGCTCGTCGAGCCGGCGCTGGAGATCGCGCAGGGGGCGGGCGGGATCGGTGAGGACCCGCCGGCGCGCGAGGAACTCGACCCGCTCGCGCTGGCGCAGGATCCGCTGGCTGAGGCTGCGCCGCAGCCGGGCGTAGAGGTCCCCCAGCCACTCCGCGACCGCCTGTTTCTCCTCCACCACCAACTCGGCCGCCCCCGAGGGCGTAGGTGCCCGCAGGTCCGCCACGAAGTCGGCGATCGTGACGTCGGTCTCATGGCCCACCGCCGAGATGACGGGGACCTTCGACCCGGCAATGGCCCGCGCCACCGTCTCGTCGTTGAACGCCCACAGGTCCTCCAGCGAGCCGCCCCCGCGGGCGACGATGATCACGTCCAGATCGCCCAGGCGGTTCAGATCCTGGATCCCGCCCACGATCTCACGGGGTGCCTCCTCGCCCTGGACGCGCACCGGGGCGATCACGATATGGAGGTCCGCGAAGCGGCGGGAGATGATTTGGAGGATATCCCGGATGGCCGCCCCGGTGGGGGACGTGACGATGCCGAGCTTCCTCGGGAAGCGCGGGAGCGGGCGCTTGCGCTCGGCGTCGAACAGCCCCTCGGCGGCCAGCCTCGCCTTGAGCTGCTCGAAGGCCAGCTGCAGGGCCCCGAGGCCCTTGGGCTCCAGCAGCTCCACCACGAGCTGGTACTCGCCCCGCTGCGCATAGAGGTCCAGCCCGCCAAAGGCCAAGACGTGCAGACCGTCCTGAGGCTCGAAGCGGACGCGGCGCATCTTGCTCTTGAAGAGGACGGCCCTCAGCTGGGCCGTCTCGTCCTTCAGCGTGAAGTACGCATGCCCCGCATTCGAGAGCCGGAAATTGGAGATCTCCCCCTCGACCCAGAAGGCGGGGAACTGGGCCTCCAGGATCTCCTTGAGCCGCGCGGTCAGCTCCGAGACCGTCCAGATCCGCCGGTCGTCACTCATGCGCCGCCCTTTGTTCCCTCTCCCATCACGGGGAGAGGGGTTAGAGGCCCAGCTGGCGGCGGGCGGCTTGAAGCGTGTTCTTCATCAACATGGCGACCGTCATCGGGCCGACCCCGCCCGGCACGGGCGTGATCGCCCGGGCTCGCTTCGCCGCCGACTCGAACTCCACATCCCCGACCAGCCTGCCGCTCTCCAGGCGGTTGATCCCGACATCCACCACGACGGCGCCCTCGCGCACCATGGCCCCCGTGATGACCTGGGGGCGGCCCGCCGCCACGCACAGCAGTTCCGCCCGCAGCGTGTGGGCCGCGAGATCGCGGGTGCGCGTGTGGCACATGGTCACCGTCGCGTGGCGGGCCAGGAGCAGCTGGGCCAGCGGCTTGCCGACGATGCGCGAGCGCCCCACCACCACCGCCTCGGCCCCTTTCAGCTCGACCCCGTAGTGGTCGAGGATCTCCATGACCCCGGCGGGGGTGCACGGGACGACCGTGGGAGTGCCCGCCAGCAGCAGGCCCAGGTTCATCGGGTGGAAGCCATCCACGTCCTTCTCGGGCGCGATCGCGGCAATGGCTTCTCCCTCGTCGCACCCGGAGGGGAGCGGGAGCTGCAGGAGGATGCCGTGAATGGCGGGATCGGCGTTCAGTTGGCGCAGGAGACCGAGCAGCTCGGGCTGGGAGAGTCCCTCGGCATACAGGAAATCGCGCGAGGCGATGCCCACCTCGGCGGCCGCCTTTTTCTTGTTCGCGATGTAGATCTTGGAGGACGGGAAATCTCCGACCAGGACCACGGCCAGCGTGGGAGTGGCGCCGCTTCGATCTTTCACCGCGGCGACCCCCGCCTTCACGTCCGCCAGGACCTTCCGGGCTACCGCCTTGCCGTCAAGAATCTGCGCCATGCACTCCTCACCCGGACACAAAAGGTCCCCCCTCACCATCATCCGCTCCCCGGGGGGAGAGGGCAGGGTGAGGGGGGCGCAACGATCAAAGGGGAAGTTCAGTCTCCTACGCCGGAAGCGGGACCCGGAGCCGGTAGATCTCCAGGGCCTTGCCGCTCTCGGGATCGATCCGGACCACTGCACCGCAGAGCGCCGCGGGCCCCGGGGCGGGCTCGAAGCGGTTGGGCATCTGGGAGAGGAAGCGCTGGATGGCCGCTTCCCGGTTCACCCCGATCACCGAGTCCACCGGCCCGGTCATCCCCAGATCGGTGACATACGCCGTGCCCCCGGGGAGGATCCGCTCGTCGGCGGTCTGAACGTGGGAGTGCGTGCCGAGGACGGCGCTGGCCCGGCCGTCGAGGTACCACCCCATGGCTTGCTTCTCCGAGGTTGCTTCGCCGTGCATGTCCACGACGATGAGGGGGGTCTCCTCCCGGAGCCGCGGAAGTTCCTCGTCGGCCTTGCGGAACGGGCAGTCGATCGTGGGAAGGAACACGCGGCCCATCAGATTCAAGACGGCCACCTTGTGCGGGCCGGCTTTCACCACGACGGACCCGACGCCGGGGGTCCCCGTCGGGTAATTCGCCGGGCGCAGGAGCAGGTTCTCCTTGGCGATGTACTCGATGATCTCCTTCCGATCCCAGATGTGGTTGCCCGAGGTCATCACGTCCACGCCGCCGTCCAGGAAAGACCGGGCGATCTGGGGCGTGACCCCGAATCCGGCGGCCGCATTCTCCACGTTGACGACGGTGCAGTCCACCTCGTGCTCGCGCTTGAGGCGCGGAAGCAGGGTGAGGAGCGCCTTGCGCCCCGGCTCCCCGAACACGTCCCCGACCGCGAGCAAGGTCAGGCGCTTCGTCATTTGGCGATCTCCACGACGCGGGTCTCGCGGATGACGGTGACCTTGATGTGCCCGGGGTACTGCATCTCGCTTTCGATGCGCTTGCTGATGTCCTTCGCGAGTTGATGCGCGTCCAGGTCGGAGACCACGTCGGACTTGACCATGATCCGCACCTCGCGACCCGCCTGGATGGCGTAGGCCATGTCAACGCCCTTGTACGACGTGGCGATCTCCTCGAGCTTGGCGAGCCGCTTGACGTAGGACTCCAGGACGTCGCGCCGGGCGCCGGGCCGGGCGGCCGAGATGCCGTCGGCGGCTTCCACCAGGATGGCCTCGACGGTGGCCGGCTCGACGTTCTCGTGGCCGCAGAGGGCCGCATTGATCACGGCGGGAGGTTCGTTGTACTTGGTCAGCACTTGTTCCGACAGCTCCGGATGGCTCCCCTCCTGGTCGTGCGTGAGGGCCTTGCCGATGTCGTGAAGCAGCCCCATCCGCTTGGCGAGCTTGACGTCCGTCTTGAGCTCGGCGGCCATCATCCCCGCCAGCCACGCCACCTCCTTGGAGTGCTGGAGACAGTTCTGGCCGTAGGAAGTCCTGAACTTCATACGTCCCACGAGTCTGACGAGTTCGGGGTGCAACCCGTGCACGCCCACCTCGAAGCAGGCCTTCTCCCCCTCCTCCCGCAGCATCTGATCCACGTCCTTCTTGACCTTTTCCACGACCTCCTCGATCCGCGCCGGATGAATCCGGCCGTCGGCGATGAGGCGCTGGAGCGCGAGCCGCGCGATTTCCCGGCGCAGGGGGTCATAGGCCGAGATGAGGACGGCCTCGGGGGTATCGTCGACGATCAGGTCCACGCCGGTGGCCTGCTCGAGGGCACGGATGTTGCGCCCCTCGCGGCCGATGATGCGTCCCTTCATGTCGTCCGAGGGCAGGTCGACGATGGACACGACGGTCTCCACGGTGTAGTCCGGGGCCAGCCGCTGGATCGTCGTCGCCAGCACCTCTTTGGCCTTCTGCTGGGCCGTCTCGCGGGCCTCTTCATCCAGGCGCATGGCGATCAGGGTGGCCTCGCGCCGCGCCTCCTCCTCCATCTGGGCGACGAGCTGGCGCTTGGCCTCCTCGGCGGTCAGCCCGGCGATCGCCTCCAGCTTCCGCCGCTGCTCTTCCACCAAGTGGTCGAGCCGCTCTTCCTTCGCAGTGAGGCTCCGCTCGAGTTCGGCCGCCCGTTGCTCCCGTGTCTGGACATCCTTACCGCGCCGGTCCAGCTCCTCGAGCCGCCGGGCGAGGTGCTCCTCCTTCTGGAGCACCCGCCGCTCTATCTGCTGGACCTCCCGCTGCCGCTCGCGGACTTCCGCTTCGAACTCGGTCCGCGCCTTGAGAATGATCTCCTTGGCTTCGATGGCGGCGTCCTTCTTCTTCGCCTCCACATCCCGCTCGGCCTCTTCGCGGAGCCGCCGGGCGTGGGCGCGGGCCTCCCCGATCGTCCGCTCGATGATCAGCTTCTGGACCAGGAACCCCAGGAGGAACGAAAAGGCGGCGACAACAGGCAGCAGCCAGATCAGGGTCGTTGTCATGGCGATCTCCAACAGGGGACCCCTCCCGCGTGGGACGGGTCAACCCGGATATTTTGATGCTCATGTCCAGGATCGTGATCAAAGTGCCCGCCGAATTTGACAAATTATAGGTCACGGGGGGGCGAGAGTCAAGCAACGATCCCGCCGATAGAAGCACGAACGGCGGGCATTTGCGGCCCGCCGTTGTCGGAAATCCCCACCTCTGCCGTGTGCCGACGGTGTTTCGAACCTGGTGTCACCAGGTGGGTGCTCTATAGGAGGGCTTTAGGCTTCCCCTTCTCGGAGGGGCCTGCTCACCACCCTCACAGTCAAGCCCCCGATCGTATTATTGGGTTGAAACTTCCCCCCGGCATCACCTGCAGCGCAGGGAATCACCGTTCCTTTCTTATCCCACCGGGGGACCCTCGTCAAGGGGAAAGTTGGGGCGCCTGAGCGACGGGGGGGAGGATTACGACGAGGAGGGCGCCACCTTGTCCAGCAGATCGAGAAGCGCCCCGACCCGCTCCGACAGGGCGCCTTCGGTCTGGCGGCCCGCATCCTTGCTCTGGAAAAGCTCGTCCGTGATGTAGAGCGCGGCCAGCATCGCCAGCTTCTGGGGGTCCTGGGGGCCGCCCTGCGCCTCGATCTGGCGGATGATCTTCTCCACGTGGGCGACCAGCTCCCGGACGTACTCCGGGGACGCCTCGCTCCGGATCGCATAGCGCTGGCCGAGGAGGTTGAACTCCACCCGGTCGGGCTTACTCATGCCCCCTCCGAGCGATCATAGCGCCTCCAGCCTGTCCAGCTCTTTCAGCATGGTCTCGACCTGGGCCAGCACCTCTTTGCGCTCCAGGCGCAGCCGCCCCAACTCCCCGCGCTCCTCGGCCGAGGTCGCGGCCCCCGCGCGAAGATTTTCAAGCTCCCGGGCCTGTTCGGCCAGCCGCTTCTCCAGACCGGCCCGCTCCGCCTTCAGCCCGGCGATCAGCTCAGCGGCGCGCCGGACCGCCTGCTCGAGCTGATTCAGCCGCTCGATGAGCCCCTCGGCCATTACGCTCCCCGGACACCAACCCTGAAGCGGGTTCCCACGGCCTCGACGATGGCCGCGTGCAACGCGTTGACCTCGGCGTCTGTCAGCGTCCGATCATCGGCCTGGAAGATGAGGCTCCACGCCACGCTCCGCATCCCGGCCTCCACACCCTTCCCCGTATAGACGTCAAACAGCATGACGCTCTTGAGGAGAGCCCCGCCCCTGGCCCGGATCTCCCTCTCGACTTCCTCCACGGTCAGCTCCTGGGGCATCACCAGGGCGATGTCGCGCTGGACGGCGGGGAAGCGCGGCAGCGTCCGGTACCGGATCTGACGGGGCGGCAGAGCCCCCAGCCGGTCCAGCGAAAGCTCGGCCAGGTACACGGGCCCCGACAGATCATATCCCTCCCGGGCGCCGAGGGCGAGCTCGCCGAACCACCCCACCGCCTCTCCGGCCACCCGGAACTCGCCGCTGCGCCCCTCCTCGACGAAGGCGGAGGCACCCACCCGCACCTCATACCCCTCGACCCCGAGGGCGGCCAGGACGTGCTCGGCGGCCCCCTTGGCGTCGTAGAGATCCACGCTGTCGCGCTCGGCGTACCACGCGCGATGGGAGCGAAGACCGGTCAGCGCGATGCCCGCCATCAGCTCCTCACGCGCCAGCCCGCCGGGCCCGCCGGCCCGGAAGGTCCGCCCCACCTCGAAACAGCGGACGTCAGGGAGCTGGCGGTGGCGATTCGTGGCCACCACTTCCAGGAGCCCGGGGACGAGCGCGGGGCGGAGGATCGAGCGCTCCTGACTCAACGGATTTCGGAGCACCATGAGGTCGGGGGAGGCGGGATCCCACCCCAGGAGCCGGAGCCGTTGGGGATCCACGAAGCTGTAGGTGATCACCTCGGCCAGACCCAGGGCGGTGAGGGCCTGACGGACCCGCGCGATCAGGCGCAGCGTCGCCGGTTGGCGCACCAGCCTGAGACTCCCGCCGGGAAGCGTGGACGGAATCCGGTCGTACCCCCAGACCCGGATCACCTCTTCGGCGAGATCGTCCTCCATGGAGACGTCGCGCCGGAAGCTGGGCACGACGATCTCGGGAGGATCTTTGGCCTCGTCCACGGCGAAGCCGAGGCCCTGGAGGATCCGCACCACTGTCTCCTGGGGCGGACAAACCCCGATCACTCGCCGGATCCGCTCGAGCCGGAGCGGGATCCGCGGATGGGGGCGCGGCGACGGATAGACGTCGAGGACGCCCTTGACCACCGTGCCGCCGCCCAGATCGGCCATGAGCTGAGCGGCGCGATCCAGGGCCTCGCGCAGGCCTTCGATGTCGGCGCCGCGCTCGAAGCGGTACGCCGCATCGGTGGCCAGCCCGAGGCTGCGCGACGTCCGCCGGATGGACCCGGGGTTGAAGTAGGCGCTCTCGAGGAGGACCGAGGTGGTTTGCTCGGTTACCTCCGTGTTGGCGCCCCCCATCACTCCGGCGAGACCCACCCCCCGCTCGGCATCCGCGATCAGGAGCATCGAGTCGGTGAGGGCCCGGTCTTGACCGTCCAGAGTCATGAGATGCTCGCCGGAACGGGCGCGGCGGACGACGATCTTGCGCTGGGCGAGCGTGTCGAAGTCAAACGCGTGGAGCGGGTGCCCCAGCTCCCAGAGCACGCAGTTCGTCACGTCCACCAGGTTGTTGACGGGACGGAGTCCCACGGCGCGCAGGCGCTGGGCGAGCCAGGGCGGCGACGGGGCGACGCTGAGCCCCGTGATGAGCCGCGCCGCGTAGCGCGGGCAGAGCTCCGGATCCTCCACCTCCACGGCAGCGAGAGCCGCGATCTCGCGTTCCCCTTCCTTGACCTGAATCACCGGGAAGCGGAACGGCGCGCCCGTCAGCGCCGCCACTTCGCGGGCCACGCCCACGACGGACAGGCAGTCAGGCCGGTTAGGGGTGACCTCCACCTCGAGGATCCAGTCGTCGAGCCCCAGATAGGTCACGAGGTCGCCGCCCAACGGCGCGTCGGAGGCCAAGAGCAGGATGCCGCCGGCGTCGTCGCCGATTCCCAGCTCCTTCTCCGAGCAGAGCATGCCCTCGGAGGGCTGGCCCCGGATCCTGGCCGCGCGGACCTTTTGCCCGCCGGGAAGGGCGGCCCCCGGCGGGGCGAAGGCCGCCCGGACGCCCGCCGCCACGTTCGGGGCGCCGCAGACGACCGTATAGTGCCGGTCCCGCGTCGCCACCCGGCAGACGCTCAGCCGGTGGCCGGCCGGGGTGACGCTCAGCTCCTTCTCGATCGCCTCCACCTCCCCGACGACCACTCCGGAGAGCCCGGTGACGAGGGGGACGACCTCCGCCACTTCGATCCCGGCGTTCGTCAGGCGGTCGGCCATGACCTGGGCGGAGAAGTCCGTCTCTACATACTCCTTGACCCACCGGTAGCTGATCTTCATGCCAGAGGCCCCCTCACCCTGCCCTCTCCCCCACCCCTCACCTCTTCTCCTCTCCCCGGTGGGGAGAGGTGGGGTGAGGGGGAGAGGATACCGGTAAGGGAGGGAACTGGGCGAGGAAGCGGAGGTCGTTCTCGAAGAAGAGGCGCATGTCGTCGATGCCGTACTTGAGCATGGCGATCCGCTCGATCCCCATGCCGAACGCCCACCCCGTGACCTCTTCCGGATCGTAGCCCACGATCCTGAGCACCTGGGGGTGGACCATGCCGGAGCCGAGGATCTCGAGCCACCCCCCCTGCTTGCAGAAGCGGCACCCCTCGCCGCCGCAGATGAAGCAGAGCACGTCCACCTCGGCGGAGGGCTCGGTGAACGGAAAGAAGCTGGGGCGGAACCGGATCTTCGTCTTCGGGCCGAACATCTCGCGCGCGAAGAGCTCGAGGGTGCCCTTGAGATCGCCCATGGAGATGTTGCGATCCACGGCGAGCCCCTCGACCTGGTGGAACATCGGCAGGTGGGTGATGTCTGGGG
>JACQWA010000336.1 GCA_016209425.1 Candidatus Rokuibacteriota bacterium | reverse complement strand
CGTCGCGTCCGAACATCGCGTTCCGGAGAGAATCTCGCCCGGGCTCGTGCCCCGGCACCTTGCGGGTGACCAGCACCGTCTCGCCGTCGGCCAGCCGAACGCGCTCGGCGTGGGGGACATTGACGTCGAGCAGGCGCCCCAGGCGGAAGGCCACGACGTCGTGCACCAGCTCGAAGCGGTCTTGCCCACGGGCAGGCTTGACGACGCCGACCTTCTCGCCGTCGACGTAGACGTAGCCATCGCCCTTGAGGACGTATGCGCGCACGTCCGTGGGGACGAACAGCTCGGCGAGGGGGACCGCACGCGGTGGCGCCCGAGGCCCTCCACCCGGCTTGAGCCCGACTGCGGTGACTACGGGCTCGGCGCCCTCGGCCGGCCGCTCGGTGCTCCTGGCACGGAGCGGGTGAGGGTCCCAGATCGCCAGCCCGCCGTGCGGTTCGGCGGGAAGCTGGTCGAGCGTGCCGAGCCCGATCGTCAGCTGCTCTTCGAGCTTCATCCGCTGGAGCGGATCGCCGGGCGGGTTGGGCATGAACTCGGCCAGCCTCCTCGGCGTCTCGGTGTCCGCCATGAGGTCCGCCAGCTTCTGCGGCGTCGCGGCGTCGCCGATGAACCGCGCGGTGTTCCAGTTCAGGAACGCCAGCGTGAACAGTAGCTGCCGCCGTTGTGGATCGTCCGCCACGTCCCGGGCCAGGCGGTCGAGCCAGTCCAGATAGACCTCGCGCGTCTCCTTGGCCGCTCGCCGCATGAGCCCGTCCATCGTCTTCCAGGTCTCGTCGAGTAGCGCCCGATGCGCCTCGGCCGCCCCGGCGTCGATGTTCCCCGCCTGGAAGATCGACCGGCCGCTCTTGACCTTCTCGAGGAGCTGGATCACCTGGTACTCGCGCGGGGTCAGCAGCCTCTCGTCGGCGAGCCGCTTGGCGTCCTCGACCAGCAGGGTGTGGTAGCCCTTCTTCTTCGCCTCCTCCGGCGTGCGCGCCTTCAACAGATTCGGATGCAGCGCCCAGATGAGGGCGTCGACCGCCCGCATGACGTACTTCGCCCGCGCCCCGATGAGGTCCCCGAGCGTCTTGGCGTCGGGGATGTCGCCGAGCCGCAGCGACAGGTCGAAGCGCGCGTTGTCGAGGACGAGGCCGAAGGCGTGCATCGGGTGCAGGTCTGGCTGGGGCAGCAGCTTAGGGTTCGGCGCGCCGTCCACGCCACCGCGCGGACTGACCGTGTCGCCGTTCAGGTAGTTGTAGAAGCCCACCCACACCGCCCCGCCGGCACTCAGATACCGGTGGGGGTCCCTGATCATCGTGAGCGCCCACTGCTCGAAGTCTTCCCAGGTCTTGATCGGCCTGAGCTCGCCGGGCAGGAAGGGCTGGACCATCGCCTCCATGTCCGCGCTCGGCCGTCGCCCCTCCCCGTTCAGCTCGATCCCGTGCTTCTTGAACGCGGCGTCGACCTTCGCCTTCACGTCCGCCGGATCGACGCCGGGCTTGGTGACGATCGTGAAGTCGAGATCGCTGAAGATCCCCTTGTACTCGGGGTTGCCCTTCCGGGTGCCGTTCAGGATCACGCCCTCGACCCGAGCACCGGCGAGGAACTCCACGATCGCGCGCGTGAAGCGGTTGGTGCGCTCCTGATCGATCCGCGCCTCGAGCGCGTCGAGCGCCGGCCGATCCTCGGGGCGCGTGAGCTTGCGCATCACCCTGAAGTCGTGCCGGAGCTTCTCGATGTCCCGGCCCTTGGCCGCGTCGAAGAAGTCGGCGACCCGCGTCTGGAACAGCCATTCGTAGTACTCGCGCGTCGGCGGGAGGAGCGCGTCCTCCAGCGGGCGGAACGTCTCGATCATCTTTTCCTGGAAGGTCTTCTTGTCGGCGCGCGCCTTGGCCAGCGTCTCTCGCAGCGCCCGGGCCTGCGCGGCCAGCTTCTGCGCCTTCGTCCACGCCGCCATCAGCCGCGCATCCCCGCGCGCCTGCCGTTCGACGGACTGGCGGACCGCGGCCGCCGCCGCCCTGACGTAGCGCTGGCCGTGGGCAGCGATTCGGTCGGCGATCTCCACGACCGACCGGTTCAGCAGGTCGGCGAGATAGCGCGACCCGTCCAGCTCCGGGTTGCGCTTCTGCTCCCCGGCCACGGCGTCGGCGAGCCGCTTGCGGAGGTTGAGGGTCCCGACCTTCTCGAAGAGCTTGGCGGACCCCGCGACCAGCGTGCTCAGGGTCTGGTTGAGCAGGGCCTCGTACTTCTGCCCGGTTCCCGGCACGCCGATGTCGCCGACCAGGATCTCCGTGACGGTCTGCGTGAGCACCGCCCGCGCCGAGTGCTGCGCCGTCGCCGCCAGGCCGGGAGTCGGGCCGCCGAGCGTCTTGGCCGCCGCGAAGGGATTGATCGTCTCCCAGAAGAAGCGGCCGAACGACGCCGGGGCGGGGCCGCCGGTGAGCCCGGCGGCGCCGAACAGCGCGGTCGTGAAGCCGGCGTCGCCGACGTTGCGCAGCCACGAGATGTTCTGCTCCTTCACGCGGTCCCAGGCGACCGCCGCGAGGAGCAGGCGGTACCGGGCGTCGTAGAGCTTCGCGAGGGCGGGGTCCTCGCTGTCGTTCCGCAGCTTCGCGGCGAGCGAGAGGGCGCCACTCAGATCCCAGGCGAAGACATGATCCTCGTAGGTGAGGTCGAGCGCCCGCCGCATCTCCGCCTTGCGCTCCGCGAGCGTGACCGACTGGATGAGCTCCTCGTGGAACTTTTTCAGGGCCCCGACCTCGGGATCCTTGGCCAGGGCGTGCAGGACCGTCGCGCTCATCGGGCCGCCGCCGGCGGCAGGGCGGGTGAAGTCGGTGGCTCGACGCCAGCCGTGCAGGTAGCCCGCGCGGCGCTCCTCCCGCATCCGCTGCACGAACGCGATGTACGGGGCCGAGCGCTCCCAGAGCTTCGCGTGCCGGTCCATGTCGTCTGGCGCCAGCGCCTCGAAGTCGTACTCGACCCGCAGCAGCGGCCCATCGAGCTTGAACATATCCAGCATCTGCTGCGACTTGAGGTTGATCTGCGCACCGCGCTGGCGGAAGTCGTCGCTCTCCTGCCGCCACAGGAACCCCTTGCCCTTCGAGGCCACGTCCATCCAGCCCGTGGGGCTCAGGATCGTGCCCCACGTCAGGTCTCCCGTGTCCGGGTCCTGGCCCTGCTCGACCCGCAGCGCGGCTTCCATGTCCCGCTGCGCCAGCCGCGTCTTCTCCGTCGCGATCCGGAGCTCCATCCGGCCGCGCTGCCGGAGGTCGACGAGCGCGGCGCCCAGGAGCCGGTGGAGGCCGCCGTCCGTCGCCACGACGAACGCGCGATCCTCGACGAGCGCGCGGGCGATCGTGGGATCGAGCGACCGGCTGAGCGTCGCCGCGATCGGCGTCTGGTGGATCCCGCGCGCGACGGCGTACTCGGCGAGCTGACGGACGTCGTTCAGGTTCCGCCCCTTCAGCAGCCGCAGCAGGAGGATCTTCTGCTGGATCTTCTCCCAGTTCTCGGTCGCCTGCTGCTCGAGCTTCTCCGCCCGCGTCTTGAACTGGCCGCCGACCCACGGCAGGTAGTAGAGGCCGCTCCGGAACGCGTCCGCGCCCGCGCCGGCGGCGACGTCGAACAGACCGAACCCGCTGTTGAAGAGCTGACCGGTGCCCTGGCCCAGCTTGGTCCAGAAACCGAGGATCTCTTTCTGCGCCTGGGCGCTGCCGGGGTTCGGCTTGTCGCCGCCCCAGATCTCCTTGAGACCGAACAGGCGGTCCTTTCGAGCCTCGATGACGACGTCGAACTGGACCTCCCCGCCGAGCACCGCCATGATCGCGAGGTCGCACAGCGTCTCGAAGTGCCGTCTGCGCGCCATCTCGATCGCCGCCACTCGCTGCGGGTCGGGGCGGGGATCGCTCAGCTCGTAGACGTCGTAGTTGCCGTAGAGCCCGAGCCGCGCGCCGTTGATCGGCTCCGCCATGCGGACGAGCGCGAGCAGCTCGAGGCCGGCCCAGTTCGCGCGCGATAGGGCGGTGTAGTAGGCGTCAAGGTCGGCGTACGCGGCGATGCCCTGCCCCGCCTTCGCCTTCATCGCGCCGCGCTGCACCGTGCGGTAGCGGCGCAGCGCGAGCGCGCGGTCGAGGAGCCCGGTCTCGACCTTCGTGCGCTCGGCGTCGGACATCCGGTCGTACGCGCTGCCGAGCTTCCAGAAGAACTCCTCGGCCGCCGCCCGCGCCCGGACCTCGACGTCCAGCAGGCCGCGGTTCTCCGTGTGCCAGTTCAGGAGGTACCGGAAGGTGTCGAGCTTCTCCGAGTCCTTGCCGGCGGCGGTGCGCCGCTCGCGGATCTGCTTGGCCGCCGCGAGGAGCTGCAGGACCTCGGACTTCTTCGCCAGCAGGACGTCCTTCAGCGTGCCTTCGAGCGCCGCCGCCGGGATGACGAGGGGGAGCTCCGGGATCTCGACCTCCTCGGTCTTCGTGCACTCGGCGGCCGGCGCGGCGGCCTGCGCGAAGCTCAGCAGCTTCGCCTTGACTTCTTGCTGTATCTGGTCGCGCAGCTTCTTGCCTTCTTCTTCATTCCTTTTCTTGTCGTACCGGCCCTCGGCGTCCAACAAGACTTCCTTGCCCAGGACCTCGCCCCAGATAGAAGCGTTGATGTCGCAGAGCCACACCTCACCGCCGACCTCGCCGAGCGGGATGCCGCCGTGCTGGTAGGTGGTCTTGTACGACTTCTGTGTGCCCCCCCAGATGCTGGGACGGAGCTTGAAGTACTCCCACTGCTGCGGGTCTTTGCTGGCCCACTCGATTACGTTCTTCTCGCGTTGGGTTCGATTCTTGTCCGCGTCCTGCTCCGGCACCCACACCGAGGCCCTGAAGCCCTTGAGACCCGGTCGGCGATCGTACGTGTACGCCATCCTCGCTCCGGCATATCCCGACACGTTGCACTGCTTGATGCCGGGGTCGCTGAGGGGGACGGCCTTGCCCTGCCCGTCTCGACAGTCGACCTTCAGGGTCGAGTGGCCCTGCGCGTCGACGCCTCGGGACTCGACGATGGCGCCGGCCCCCTTCAACGCCTGGACCACCACCTCCACGCGCTTCCTGAGCTTCTCCACTTGCTCGGGAGTGGGCTTGTCAGGAGACGATTGCTGCTGAGTCGCCTGGGAGGGGGCCGTGCGCGGCGGCGCCTGCGCGGGCACTCCTGGCTGCTGCGGCGCCCGCGTCGGCGGTGGCGACCCTGGAGGCGGAGCCGGCTGTGGGCGCGGCGTCATCTGCGCCGATGCCGGCGTGACGATCGGACTGGCGAGGAGACCGCCGAGCGTGATCAGAGCAGCGGCGACGCTCCACCATCGGTAGCGCCGCGGCCGCGGGTCGAGTGAAGCGGGGATTGCGCAGGGGACAGTCACGGGAGAGCGCCGGCTCGCGCTCGATTGAGTGGCCATCAGATCGTCCTCCGGGTGCGTCACGCGCATTCCGCTGTCGACGCGCGGCTCTTCCTCACCTCGGCGGTATGAAGTCCTGCAAGCGCGAATCTTGACGCGTCTAGTAGTGCCGCAGCTTGATCTGAAGCGAGATCATCCCTCCGTCTCTGAGAGAGGTAACCGGCGCCACCGCATAGCTCGCCGGCTGGGGGCTCGCGCTGTCGACCTCGACCACGAGATCCTTCGCGCCCCACTGCATCGCGCGTCGTACGAGCGCTGCCTTCGCTCCCTCGGCGCCTGCCGGAACCGGCGCGCCAGCTACATCGCCTCCCGCGGGCGATGGCAGTGAAGGCCCACCCGGGGAGCCGGGAGGTGGCGTGGCCGTCGCTGTCGTCCCTTCAGCACCCGGAAACGGGAGAGGGACATCGCCTCCCTGGGATGGCGGAGGAAACGCTGGAGCACCGGCCGGCGCGGGAGCGCCCGGCATCGGCGGCGAGCCTGGCTGAGGCATCGGCCCAGCACCCGCGACCCCAGTGCCCGGAACGCCGGCCGGTGGAGGCAACGGGGGAAGACCACCGGGCGGAGCAGCACCGGGCATCACCCCGCCGCCTGGCGTCGCAGCCCCTGGCAGGGCACCGCCGGGTGGAGCGCTCGCTATGGTCGTCCCGGCGAGCGGCGTGGGCGACAGGAGGAGCAGTATCGTCTCCTCTCCCGGATTGGCGTCGAACCGGAGAAAGGCGCCCGGCGGAATCTGGTACACCTGGCTGGCGCGGATCTGGGCGGTCGCGGCATCCGCGGTCAAGGGGAAGATGGTCGTGACCCGGCCGGTCGAGCCGACGTTGAGGACGGTGAGATAGCCGTCCCGGTTGGTCTGGACTTTGAGCCTGATGCGGTCGCCGGCACGGAACGCATGGTCGACCGTCACGCGTCGGAGCTGGCCGCTCGGCTCCAGGAGGTCGATCCAGTAACTGACGCCCATGTAGTCTTGCTGGACTGCCGCCATTCCGGGTGCGGAGGGGAACCCGGTGCCGAGACTCGACGCAGGCGGGGCCGGCCGCCCCATCGACATCCCGGGGCCCGGCGCGTTCGACTGGATCGTCGCGCCCGAGGAGCCATAGAAGAGGGCCTTGGCACCCGTCGGCGCGCTGGCCCCGGGCTGCAGCGTGCCGCCAGTCTGGGCGGAGCCCGGCGCGGCAGGAAATGTGGCCAGAGCGATCAGAGCGATGATCGTCGTGATCGGACCAATCATCTTCTTCATCGGATAAACACCTTGTGCTTTTCGAGAACCCTGGTGAACTCCGGATGACGCCGGACGTTGTTGAGGTCCGGGTCGGCCCTTAGCGCATCATAATTGTTGAAACCGAGATCGAGCGCGCGGTCGAGCGAGTCGAGCGCCCGGTCGAGCTGGTTCTGGAGCGAGTAGAGGGCCATGTAGTTGTAGTGGACCATCTTATCCCGCGAGTTGAGCGCCTCGGCCTGCTTCAGATCATCCATGGCCTTGTTGTACTTCCGTTGCTGCATATACGCCACGGCCCGGTTTGTATACGCGGTGGCGTATCGCCGGTCGATGTCGATCGCCTTCGTGAACTCGAGGATCGCGTTATCGTAATCCTTGATCGCTGCGAAGCTCAGGCCTTGCTTCAGGTGAAGCTCCGCCTCCAGGGCCGGCTTCCCGGCGGCGCCGGCGCCCCGAGGAGGTTCGCTGACCGGGGCGCGCCGTGGAACCTCGGGGCGCGGCGGTTCCACCGCGGCGACCTTCCGGCGTCCGGCCTCCGATTCCGTCCGCTGCCGTGCCTCGCGCTCCCGCGCCAGCTCGGCCTCCACGCGCAGCCGCGCCTCGCGTTCCTTGGCGACCTCCGCCTCGACCCGCTGGCGCGCCTCCCGTTCCCGGGCCAGCTCCGCCTCGGAGCGCTTCGACGCCGGCGAATACTCGCAGCCTGCTGCCGCCCATACCATCGTGATCCCGATGACCGGGATGAGGGCGGCTCGCCGAGCCCACCGACCCACGCGCGGGCCTCCGAGCCCGGACGCGGGATTCAGCGGCAGCAGCCTGTGCAGACAGGGCGTGGACTTGAGGCCGACCTGCAGCTGACAGCTCGAGCATCGCGCCATACCCTCACCCTCCTTCGCATCGCTCCCTACTGGCCAGAGACCGACACTGACATGTTCCAATCCGGCCGGTTCGCAGCGATCTGCGGATTCTGATCGATATCCGGCCCTTTCTCGCGCTTCACCTGCTGGCGGACCAGGGGCGTAGCGTAGTCGAATGCCTCCTTGACTGCGCCTTGATAGCCCCGAAAACCCTCGATGAGATAGCGAGTGAAGATGCTGTTGCGCAGCCGGTCGGACTCCCACGAGCGCTCGCCCGCGTTGCTCGCGCTGATGAGGACTTTGCCCCATCCTCGGGGTCCGGCTTCGGACATCGGAGAACCCGGCACAGGGGCGGCCGGCTCCAGCGCCAGATCCTTGGCTCCTAGCAAGCGGTCGGTCATGTCCCGCGGCGAGCGCCCGTACCCCTCGTCCCACCCGGCCTCGAGGGATTTCCCACCCTGGGGGAGGAAGCCGGCAACCTGGTTGTACGCGCCGTTGCTGTAGCAGGCATCCAGAATGACGATGAGACGCCTGGCCTGGACCTTCACGATAAAGTCCCGAAGAATCCCCTCGGTGAGTGACGTCTGCCAGATCCGCTCCCGCGGGATGACCGCAGAGTCGTAGGTGACCACGTGAACCCCCCCATATTTATCCGGCGGGGTCCCGTGACTGCTGAAGTAGAGGAGCACGAGATCATCGGCTTGAGCCCTTCGCTGGATCGCGTCGAGAGCCCGCACAATGGCGTCCCGGGTGGCGTACTCGTCCCGCAGGAGGATCACGTTCTCACGCTTGAAGTTACCTCCACCGGGGTCCACCAGGTAGCTGTAGATGTCGTAGGCATCCTTGTTGGCATACTGCAGGGTTTGGATTCGGGCCTGAAAGCGCCCGACCCCGACCACGAGCGCGTACTTGTTCGCCACCGGGCCCGGCGGCGTCTCATCGCCCGGGCCGACGGGCGGGAGGGTACCAGCAGCCGGGCCGCACTGTTCGCCGCCCAAGAGGCGTGCCAGGCACTCCTCCCATGCTTTCACCTTGATGTTCGCGGGGGTCACCGGTGAGACCCACCGGACGCCCACGACCGTCTGCGACAGGGAGAAGGCCCGATCCACCTCACGCTCATTCTCGAACTGGCCCTGGAGCTCGACCCGTCCCTGGCGATCGAGAACGGCATGCCCCGACAGGATCCCATTCGTTCTGAAGAGCGTGTTGATCTGGGAAAGGTGGGCGGCCGTCACGGCGGACGCGCGACCCACTGGTTGGGCCCCGGCCTCGCCACCGAGGAGGAGGGCGACCGATGCGACGCCCGCAAGAACAGCCCCGAGGGACTTTTTCGTCACCCCGACCTCTCTCCGAACGCGACGTACAGCAGCACGTGCCGCCAGGGCCAGGGTTACGGGAGCCTGAACGCGATCACTTCCCGTACCATCACGCCGTTCGAAAGATAGTGGCGGTCGCGGATCCAGTGCTGGACTTCCGGAGAGTACCAGTTCTCGTACCTGAGCGCGCCGCTTCGCTCGTCGTGACAGGCGGTCTTCACGGCTTTGAAGGTCCCTGCAGGG
>JACQWA010000335.1 GCA_016209425.1 Candidatus Rokuibacteriota bacterium | reverse complement strand
GGTCCTCGAAAACCGGAGCCTCCAGCGCCGGCTCGACGAGCTGGTGGGGGCCGGCGAGATCATCGGCGGGAGCCCTGCCATCCGGCGGGTGCTGGCGCTCGTGAAGCAGGTAGCGCCGTCGGCCTCCTCGGTCCTCATCCAGGGAGAGAGCGGCACCGGCAAGGAGCTGGTGGCCCGGGCGCTCCACGAAGGCTCGCCGCGCCGGGGGCGGTCCTTCATCCGGGTCAACTGCGCGGCGCTTCCCGAGACGCTCCTCGAGTCGGAGCTCTTCGGCTACGAGCGGGGAGCCTTCACCGGCGCGCTCACGCGGAAGGAGGGGCGGTTCGAGCTGGCTGACGGCGGCACGCTCCTGCTTGACGAGGTGGGGGACCTCACGGCGGTCACCCAGGCGAAGCTCCTCCGCGTCCTCCAGGAGGGGGAGTTCGAGCGCCTCGGCGCCACGAAGACCCTGAAGGTGGATGTCCGGATCCTGGCCGCCACCAATCGGGACCTGGCGCTGCTCGTGAAGGACGGCCGCTTCCGGGAGGACCTCTACTACCGGCTCAACGTCATCACCATCGAGGTCCCGCCGCTCAGGGAGCGGGTGGAGGACATCCCGCTCCTGGCCCAGCACTTCCTCCGGGTTCACGCCGCGAAGAATCACCGGGCGATCGAGGGTTTCACGGAGGCAGCGTTGGCCCTGCTCCGGGCCTACCCCTGGCCGGGGAACGTCCGCGAGCTGGAGCACGCGGTGGAGCGCGCAGTCGTCCTGGCGCGGGGGAGCCTCATCGACCTCGCCGACCTTCCTCCCGCCGTCAGCCAGGCCGAGCCCGTCACGCGCGTGGTTCCTATCCCGCTCGGCATGCCGCTGGACGAAGTCGAGCAGCGCCTGATCGAAGAGACGCTCAGCTTCACCAAAGGGAACAAGGAGCTGGCGGCCAAGCTCCTCGGCATCGCCAGCCGCACCATCTACCGCAAGCTCAAGGAGTAAGGAATGAAGGTCGGAGCGATCCTGATGCTGTTCCTCCTGGCCGTGGGCCAACCGGTGACCGCCGAGCCGGAGCGGCTCTACGTGACGAACCTGGGCGGCAACACGCTCTCGGTGATCGATGTGCGGGCGCTCAAGGTCACCAAGACGATCCCCACGGCCCAGGACCCGCATTTCGCGGTCCCCACGGCGGCCGGCCGGCGGCTCTACGTCACCATGGCCGGGGTCGACCAGGTCTGGGTGTTCGACACCGCGACGGATCGAGTCCTGGTGAAGATCCCCCTCGGGCTCCGGCCCACTCATCTTGCCATGGCCCCCGATGGGAAGTTCGTCTACGCGAGCCTGGAGACGTCCCAGGAGGTGGGCGTGGTCAATACAGCGACGAACCGGGTCGAGGCGAAGATCCCCACCGGTCCCGAGCCCCACATCACCTCGGTGTCGCGGGACGGCAGGGTCGTCTACGTGGGAGGAGCGGAATCCCATCAGATCTTCGTCATCGACGCGGCGGCGCGTCGCCTCGTGGACCGGATCCGGGTGGGGTTCCTCCCTCACCTGGCCGTCTTCTCTCCCGACGGCCGGCGGGCGTGGGCCAGCAGCACCGGCTCCAACGAGCTCTCGGTCATCGACACCGCGACCCGCGCCGTCGTCGGGAAGATCGACCTGGGTCTGAACTCCCACGGGATGGCCGTGAGCCCGGACGGGCGGACGCTCTACGTGGCCAGCGAGGTGGGGAACAAGGTGCTCGTGGTCGACACCTCGAGCGCTCGGGTGGTCGCCCAGATCCCGGTGGGGCGGATGCCTCACACCATGGTCCTCTCCCGTGACGGCGCCTCTGCCTACACGGCCGACATGGAGTCGAACGCGATCTCCATGATCTCGACGGCGAGGCGCGCGGTGGTGGCGACGATCCCGGTGGGGCAGGCCCCATCGTCGATCGCCGTGGTCGAGCGCTAGGATGCGCGGTCGCCTCGCCGCGCTCACGTTGGTCGCTGCTCTCGCCGGGGGGTTGCTGCTCCTCACGGGCTTTCTCGTCGCTCCGCCGAAGGGCCGGGAGGTGGAGGTGCCGCTCACGGTCCAGAGGTTCGCCTTCTCCCCCGCGCGGATCAGCGTGGAGGCGGGGGACCGGGTGACGTTCAGGATCCGGTCGCTGGACATCACCCATGGCTTCAGCGTGGAGGGGCGGGGAATCGACGCCACGGTGCTTCCCGGCCGGGAGGTTCGCGTGACGGTGCCGGCCGAGCACCCCGGCAAGATCCGCTATCGCTGCTCCGTCATCTGCGGGCCCCTCCACCCGTTCATGGTGGGAGAGATCGTCGTTCAGCCCAACCGCTGGCCCCTCTGGGGCGGCGGGCTGGCGCTCGTCGTGGGCTTCCTCGCCTCGACCGGCGTCACGCGTTCCGCCGCGCGCCGCGACCTGCTCAGCTGGCGCCCGCTCCACTGGCTCCTCACGCGCCGGCCGTTCCAGTTCGCCCTGATCGCGCCCAACCTCCTGGCCTTCACCCTGATCGTCCTTGCCGGCCTCGTCGGGACGACCACGGGTGCGATGAACTTCTCCACGATCTTCGTCTGGCTCACGTGGTGGGGGCTCTTGGTGCTCCTTCTGATTCCGCTCGGGGGGCGGGTCTGGTGCGCGATGTGCCCGATCCCGGGACCGGGGGAGTGGCTCGCGCGCGGTGCGATCGTCGATCGTGCCCGGCGCACGCTGGGGCTCGGCTGGGCCTGGCCCAAACAGCTCCAGAACCTCTGGCCGGCCTTCGGCGGCCTCCTCGTCCTCGTCCTCTTCGGCCTCATCGTCACGACCCGCCCGCTCGTCACGGCGCTCCTCCTCCTGGGGCTCGCCCTGGTCGCGCTGGTGACCCACCTCGTCTTCGAGCGGCGGGTCTTCTGCCGCTACCTCTGCCCCGTGGGGGGACTGCTCGGCGTCTACTCGATGGCGGCGCCGCTCGAGCTGCGGGCGCGCGACCTCGAGGTCTGCCGCCAATGTCGGGGGAAAGCCTGCTTCCGCGGCGGCGAGGGGTACCCGTGCCCGACATTCCAGTTCCCGGGAGGCGGGATGGCGCGCAACACCTACTGTCTGCTCTGCACCGAGTGCCTGAAGGCTTGTCCTTACGACAACCTCGCGGTGAGCCTCCGGCCCTTTGGCGCGGACCTCCTGGTCGGCCGGGGCCGGCGGGCCGACGAGGCGTGGATCGCGCTCCTCCTTCTCGGCACCGCGCTCGCCCACTCGGTGATCAAGCTCGGGCCGTGGGGGTGGATCAAGTCCTGGGCGAACTTCGACGGGACCGTGGAGTTCTTGCTCTATGCGGCGCTCTTTTTCGGCGTGGTTCTGGTCGCGCTCCCGGCGCTCTCCCTCCTGACGGCGTGGCTCTCGCGCGCGGTCGCCGGGAGTGCGCGCGTCGGGCTCGGGCGGCTTTTCGTCGATTATGCGTACGCGCTGATCCCGCTGAGCCTGGCCGCCTGGATGGCCTTCACGCTGGCCGTGGTCCTTCCGAACCTCTCGTACATCCCGCGGGTGCTCTCGGACCCGCTCGGATGGGGCTGGGATCTTTTCGGCACGCGGGAGGTCGCGTGGGCGTGGGTGCCGCTCGGGGTCCTGCCCTGGGCCCAGCTCGCCCTCTTGCTCGTCGGGCTCTGGGGCTCGGTCCGGACGGCGCGCCCGATTGTAACGGAGGCGCTGGGAGAGGGGAGGGCGGCCCGGCGCGGTCTGGTCCCCCTCACCGGCCTCCTGGTCGTCATCGCCTGGGCCTTCCTGGCCCTGTACCTCGGGTGACGACGGTGAAGCGCGTCGAACGGATCGCCGTTGCCGTGGTCCTCGCCATCCTGGTGGGGGTCCCGGGCCTGGTCTTCTCCTACCAGGCGCTCCGCGCCCGGAACGGCCAGCGGGGCGAGATCCTCGTCGTGGCGCGGACGGTGGAGCGCGGAGGGTGGCGCCCCGCGCGGATCGTCGTCAGGCGCGGGCAGACGGTGAAGCTCAGGATCCTCGCCGAGGACGTCACCCACGGCTTCCAGCTCCTCCACTTCGGGGTGAATGCGGGAGCCATCAAGACCGGTACGACCCGGGTCGTCGAGTTCACGCCAGATCGGGTCGGTGACTTCCCGTTCTACTGCAGTGTCCGCTGCAGCCCGCTCCACATGGCGCTCATGGGAACCCTGGTGGTTGAATGATGATGCCCCCTCACCTTCATCCTCTCCCCCGGTGGGGGAGAGGGCAGGGTGAGGGGGGGATGGGAGGAACGATGTCCACCTCTCCCGAGTTGACGCGGAAGGCCGTCCGGCGCTGGAACCGTCAGGCCCGGCTCTACGACCGCTTGACGGCGCCAATGGAGCGGATGCTGGGCCTGGCGCGGGGGCGCGCCTGGGTCTTCGGCCGGATCGGGAAGGGGCGGGTGCTGGAGGTCGGGGCGGGAACGGGAAAGAACCTCCCTCACTACCCGGAGGGAGCCACCGTCGTGGCGACAGACCTGAGCCCCGGGATGCTCGCACGGGCGGTCGAGAAGGCGGGGGGCCGCCCGAGCCGTGCGCGGTTCGTCGTGACGGACGCGGAGGACCTCGCGTTCAAGGACGGCGCCTTCGACGCGGTGATCGCGACGTGCGTCTTCTGCTCGGTGCCGGACCCGCTGCGTGGTCTAAAGGAAGTGCGGCGCGTGCTCCGCGACGGAGGGCAAGTGATCCTCCTCGAGCACCTGAGGCCGCGGGGATTCCTGGGCCGGCTGTTCGATCTCCTCGATCCGGTCGCGAGCCGGCTTATGGGGCCCCACATCAACCGACGGACGCTGGACAACCTCCGGGCAGCGGGGCTGGTCGTCGTGGAGGAATGGAACGTGTTTTCCCATTGGGTCAAGGTCATCGTCGCCCGATAAGGAGGAGGGACCGTATGGCAAAGCAGCGAGCGAAGCAGCCGCCGCCGCGGCGGCGGAGGTGGCGCTGGGCGGCAGTGGGAGCGCTGGCGGTCATTGCCATCGGCGCCGGGACATTCTGGTGGCTGTCCGAGCCCCCGGACGCCGCCGGCGGGAGGCCGCGCCTCGTCCTCGAACGGGAGGTGGTGGACCTCGGCTATCTGCCCTTCGAGGCGCCGGCCCGAGTCGTCTTCACCTTGACCAACGCGGGGGACGGGACCCTGAGGCTCACCGACGCGCCGCGCGTCAAGGTCCTCAAGGGGTGCTGACCCCCCGAGGCGGTCGTCGGTCAGACGACCATCCGGCCGGGACGCTCCACGACGCTCACCCTCGACTTCACGATGCACGCGGGGATGGGGGGCGCCCACGAGTTCCTGGTTCCGTTGCGGACCAACGACGCCGCGGCCGGTGAGAAGCAGCTCATCGTCCGCTCCTACTGGGGCCCGCGATGATCGTGGTCGAGGTCTACGGCAAGCGCGACTGCTGCCTCTGCGACGAGGCGAAGGCCGTGCTGCTCAGGGTCCGGCGCGAGATTCCCTTCGACCTTCGCGAGATCGACATCGAGTCCACGCCGGGACTCCACGAAGACTACAAGGAGCGGATTCCGCTGATCCTCATCAACGGGCGCCCGGCTTTCAAGTTCCGTGTGGACGTGGAGGCTCTGCGCCGCCGGCTCACACGCGAACAAGCGCGAGTGTCCGAAGGGGAGATCGACGCGATTGTCGAGTGACCGGCAATTCTGTCGAGGAGGACAGGGTGACAAATGGGTACCGACCCCAGGCAAGTTCCTGCCGGGCAAGCGGTTCCCCCGATCGCCGCCGCTGGCACGGATTCTGCTCTACATACGGTCGACGACATCTTGAAGGGGAGGAGGTGAGACACAATGAGACGGTTCCTGAGCGTAGCGCTTCCGGTGACCGTCGTCGTTCTGCTGGCCGGCGTGGCTTTCGCCCAGATGGGCGGTGGCCCGATGGCCGGCGGCATGGGGCGTGGAATGATGGGCCCCGGCATGATGGGCGGCGGCATGATGGGCCCCGGTGGCCAGGCCGGCCAGGGGAATTGCCCCGGGATGGCGGGCGGCCAGCAGACCCCGGCCACCCAGATCACCGAGGAGAAAGCCAAGGAGCTGGCCCAGCAGTATGCGGACCAGTACCTCAAGGGCTTCACGGTCGAGAAGGTGCTCCCGTTCACCGGGATGCACGGCACGATGTACTCCGTCGAGCTGAAGGGCCCCAAGGATGAGATCCGGACCTTCCACATCAACCCGTGGGGGAACGTGATGCCGTTCGGCGGCCCGCAGGCTCGGACGCGCTAGCGTTACCCGCTCGAACAGAAGACCCCCGAGAAATCCTCTCGGGGGTCTAGCTTTTCTGGCTAAATCTGATGGTCGCGGTGAGCGGCGCGCGAAGCGCGTCCGGTCGAGCGCGCGGTTAGACCGCCCGTCATGGCGGCAGATCCTCGAGTCGGACACCGCGCCCACTCTTGAGGGCCTCCCGCGCCTCCGCGACTCGTCGGAGGAACTCGGGATGATGCTCCAGGCGATAGTCGAACCAGTCCTCGTCGCTTTCGAAGCCGATCAAGACCCCAGCCGGTTTCCCGTGGCGCGTGATGAGGATCTCCTCGGATTCAGCCAAGCGCAAGAATCTCGAAAGGTCGTCCTTCACCTCAGCCAGTGCCACCTGGCGCACCCGGCGTCGCGTGCTCGGCAAGCCAGCGCGCCGCCTCAGCTTTCGTGACGATCGCGAGGACTTCGACGGCTTGGCGCGTGACGTCATAGAACACCCTCACTTCCCCGACCCGGAGGCGATATTGCGGCTGGGTCAAGCCCCGCAAGCGTTTGATTCGGCTCCTGCTCACCCGGGTAGGCTCGTGCCGCAAGTGCCGTTCGAGGGCGTCCCGTACTTCGGCCCGGCGGTAGGCGGGTAAAGCCTTGAAGGCTCGGGCCGCCTCGGGGGCCAGGACGACCTCATACACCATTCTGGCCACAATATAGCCAGATTCGGTGGGCCAGTCAAGTCCTGGTGCTGCCGTCTAACGCCTGCGGCTCACCACCTCAGGCCCAGTTTTCTGTCCTGAGTCCCACGACGCGCTCGAAGTGCCGGGTATTGTTCGTGACAAACGTCAACCCCAACGATAGGGCATGAGCTGCCATGAGGGTATCGAACGTGCCAATGGGCTCGCCGCGCCGAGCCAGTGAGGCCGCGACTGCGGCGAAGCGATCCGCAGCGGGTTGATCGAAGGAGACGACCTCCACGGCCTCAACGAACGTGCTGATCAGGCGGTGGAGCTTCCGCGATCGTCTTGCCTCGGCGCCGAAGCGCAGTTCCGCGAGGGTGATCGAGCTGATACAGATCTCCGAGGGTCGGTGTTCGAGCAGGCGTGCCCCGACTCGTCCTCAGCCACGGAGGGCAAAGCTCACTGTGTCCGTGTCGAGCATGTACTGCGGCATCAGGCAAACGGGTCACGCAGATTCCGGACGCGGTGCTGCTTCGGGCGGGGGATCTTGCCGGGCCAGGCGCCCAAGCAGGCACGGAACTTGTCTGACCACTCGTCCGCGGCCTCGAGGATGACGCGCCGGCCTTCCCGACGCACCAAAACCTCGCCCTGAGCAGCAAACCGGCACTCCTTCGGGAGGCGGACCGCTTGACTGCCACCATTCTGGAAGAGTTTCGCGCGAGCGGCTTTCATGGTCTCAGTCTAGACTAGACGGGTGTCTATACAAGGTCAAGCCGGGACCGCCCGTTCTTGTCCGGCGAACGCCGCGGATGAGCTACGGCGCGGGGCGCCGTCAGCTCCATGCGCTTGTTCGCCTGCCTGAGGTTAGCCATCGGCCCGGACGGTGGCACATGATCGGGCGAAGGCGGCAGCGCTCACTCGACTACCTCCGCCTGCAGCAAGAGCGCCGGCGGGACAGCAAGGCCGAGAGCCTTGGCGGCCTTCATGTTGATCACGAGCTCGAACTTCGTGGGCTGCTCAACGGGGAGCTCGACGGGGCTGATTCCTCTCAAGACCTTGTCCACATACATCGCGACTCGCCGGAACATGTCGACAAGATTCGGGCCGTAGGCGATCAGCCCGCCTGCGTCAGGAAACTGACGATAGGCGTAGATCGCCGGCAAGCGGGCCTTCGCTGCAAGCTCGATGATCTCCTTGGCGTGAAGGACGGTGAAGCTGTCCCCGATGACGTACAGCGCGTCGGCGCGTTGATTGGCCATCGTTCGGAAGCGACCCTGCAGGTCAGTGGAGACACGAGCCTCGAGCGCCTGAACTTCCACCCGCCATTCCCGCGCAATCAGCTGAGCTTTGCGCACCTCGAGCACCGCGTGGGGATCGCCCGGGTTGTAGAGGACCGCAAGGCGAGTGAACCGCGGCACCGCTTCACGAAGCAGCTGGAGACGCTTGCCGGCGAGATCGCCCGAGATACAGGTGATCCCGGTAATGTTCCCGCCGGGCCGCGCAAGGCTCTGGACGAGCCCGGCCTCGACCGCGTCGCAGGCGATCATGATGATGGGGATCCTGCTGGTGGCCTGTCTCGCCGCGTCGATGACCTCGTCCCCGACCGCAAGGATCAGGTCGACCTTGACCCGGACCAGTTCCGCCGCCAGCTCGTGGAGCCGGCCGACGTCCCCCCGCGCGGATCGGCGTTCCAGGACGACGTTCTGCCCGACGACGTAGCCCAGCTCCCGGAGGCCGTGCTGGAACGCGGCATCGAGGTGCGGCAGGGGGCCGGCGCCGCGGTGGAGCACCCCGATCCGGTAGATCTTGCCTGCCGGCTGGCCCTCCCCCACGTGGGGCACGCCCAGCAGCCCGGCGGCGAGAAGCGCTACGACGAATGCCCGCAGCGAAACCTCGATCCGTGCCCGCACCTGCCTCATCGCAGAAACGATCCGCGGCGATGCACGACCCTATACCTCTCCAATGTCTGGCGAACGCCGGCGCTCAGCGGCCGGAGTGCGAGCATCGCGAGCGCCCGGGCCGCTGGATCGCGGAGTTAGACGAGTGTGACGTGACCGGTTCGGAAATCAACTGTCAGGCTCTGTCCACGAAGGAAGTCAAGACCCAGGAGACCGTCAACCCCCGCGCTTGGCGGCAGAGTGTGGCCGAGCACGGGAAAATCGACGCGCTGCTGCCCCAGCGCGAGAATTCGACTCAGCGTCACGCGCGGAGCGTACTCTACGCCGCTCCCCGTAGTAACCTGGACGCGGGTCGGGGCCAGCGCAGGGTCATAGCCGACCGCGACGAGCATCGCGATGTTCACGACCCTCGCGGTCGCCCCAGTATCCAGTGCCAGTCGCAGGAGAGCGCTCCCTGTTGGTCCCCACAGCTCGGTACGCACGATGATCAACCCCTGCTGCGGGTCGAAAGGCAGGCTCACAGGACGACCGCGGCGTCCTTCGGGATCTTCCCAGTGTAGAGGATCGCAAAGCGTGATGGGCGAAACTCGACCGCCTTACGATAGACTTCGTCTCGATCCTTGCTGTGCCACCTAACCTTGCCGCGTCGAACCTCCAGGGCCTCATCGGTCTGCGGGTCCTCGATGAGGACCCATTCAGACTCGAACTGCGTCTCGATCTGAGCGGCCGTCAAGACCTCATCCATGTGCTCTCCTCAGGCGTCTAACGCCACGGCTCAGCCGCGCGGGAACCGCGTCGGCTGGAGCCGGTAGTTGGAGGGCCCAGTGCGTCGCCTCGTTCGCTCATGCCGCGAGCTGTGCGGCATCGACGTGACGCCGGATCGCATTCGCTATGAACTCGGGGTGGCTTAACGGTGACATGTGGTCGGCGCCGGGAATGATTGTGTACTGACATTGTGGTATCTGCTCTCGGAGGATCTCCGTCACCCGTCGGTCAGGGGGCGTGGTTTTCTCGCCACACATGACGAGCGTCGGGAGTTGGACCTGACGAATGTCCTCGAGCGACGTGGGATTGCTCAAGTTCGAATGAAAGCCCGCTACGGCACTGCCCGTTCCGGCCGCAAAACGCTCCTTGGTCGCCGCGGGCAGCGCCTGCCACGTACCGGGGCCGTTGCGATAGTCGATGAACCCTCGCCATGCCTCTTCCAGCCTACCCGCCGCCGCATTGCTCAAGAAAGCCTGCGCCATGTCGAAGTACTCTCGAAAAACTTTCTCTTCGCCCGCGAGCCGCAGCAAAGGCGTCAGAATAGGCTCAATGAGGATCAGCGTCTTCACGAGATCCTTCCTTCGGAGCACGAGCCGCAGAGCGGTCGCCCCTCCATAAGAGTGTCCAACAAGATGCGCCGGGCCCAATGCCACCTCCTCAATGACCCTGGCGACGAGCAGAGCTTGGTGGTCGTGAGTTAGGCTCTCTTTCCCCGTCCAGCCCTCGGTACGGCCGAACCCCCAGAGGTCGGGCGCGATGATTCGAAAGCGGTCATCCAGCAAGGATGCCGTCTTCACCCATTGCCTCCCCGAACTCCCGCCGGCGTGCAGTAGTACCAGAGGCACGCCTCCCCCCTGTTCTAGATACGCCACGCGAAGTCCCTGGAAGGTCAGCTCCGGCATGGCTTCTCCTGGTCCGTCCAACTATAAGTCGGTCACAGGTTAGGCCGGTCGGTGTTGCACGGTAAAGCCTGCGCCGTGCCGCAGCCTAGCACAGATCGGGCCGCTTCATGCTTCTCCAATACCTCCGTGTTGTTCCAGCCACTTGGAGCCCGGCGCCGTGCCCCGGGGCCGTGGTGTTGGACAGCAGCCCGTCGCAGCCTATGCCGTCGGCCTATCCCGCCGGCCTATTCCGGCGCGCCACGCTCGACAGGCCGCCTGGGGTCTCATGTCTCGACGATCCTGTCAACCGGGCTCCGCACCCCTGCCGGCCCTCGGTTCAGCAGATGCGTGTAGATCTGCGTGGTGCTCACGTCCCGGTGCCCGAGCAGTTCTTGGACCGTCCGGATGTCCTGGCCGTCCTCGAGCAGGTGGGTCGCGAACGAGTGCCGCAGGGTGTGCGGGCCCGCCCGCTTCGCGAGCCCGGCCCTCCACACCGCGGCCTTCACCGCCCGCTGCAGCGCGGACTCGTGCAGGTGGTGCCGGCGCCGCTGACCCGTCAGCCGGTCCACGTACATGCGAGTCGCCGGGAAGACCATTGCCACGCCCACTCCCGCCCCGCGTTCGGATACTTCCGCGCAAGCGCCGTGGGAAGCTCTACCCACCCGGCTCCAGCCTGAAGGTCACGCCGGTGCTGCTCCCGGGCGCCATCGAGATGCCGTGCCAGAGCTGTCTTCAGCGCCGCCGGCAGCATCGTCACCCGATCCTTGTCGCCCTTGCCGCTCCGCACCACGATCTGATTGGCCGCGAAGTCCACGTCCTGAACGCGCAGGCGACAGCATTCGAGCAGCCGGAGGCCCGCCCCGTAGAGCAGGCACGCCATCAGCCTCGGCACGCCCTCTACCCGCTGCAGCACGGCCCGCACCTCGTCGCGCGTGAGGACCACCGGCAATCGCTGCGGGCGCTTCGCGCGCACCACGCCGTCCAGCCAGGGGAGGTCGAGTTCCAGCACCTCCCGATAGAGGAACAGCAACGCGCTCAGCGCCTGGTTCTGGGTAGAGGCGGCCACCTTCCCGCCGACCGCGAGTGAGGTCAGGAAGCGCGTGATCTCCGGCGCCCCCAGTTCGGCCGGATGACGTTTACCGTGGAAGAAGATGTACCGGCGGATCCACGCGACGTAGGCCTCCTCGGTGCGGCGGCTGTAATGGCGAGCGCGGAGGGCCTCGCGGATGCGATCGAGGAGGCGCGGTTTGGGTGGCCCTGCCGGGCCGGTCTCGCGGATGGCGAGCACGGGGGCGCGCCGGTTGCACTCGGACAACGGCGCATACGAGATGGGCGCGCTTGTCTTGACCATGCCCCAGCCTCAGCCCCTGTGGGAAAGCATTCTAAGCGCCGGCCTTCGTTTGCACAAATCACAATTCAGATACACCGGGGGGCCTGGGCCCCAACAGAGGGCTCCGGGTGGGGCTGCCAGTCGCGCCCGGGTTGTTGAGAAGAACCGCTGACAAAATGTCGGACCGCCGGGCCGGTCCCCCTCTCGTTTCGTCATTCTGTCGAATCCCCTCGCCCCCGGAGGGCGGGGACCCGCCGGAACCCCCTTGATTTCCTGAGGTTTCTCTCCGCTCTCTCCGGGCATCGCTCTTGCTCTGACATTATCGGTCGGCGGCGGCGATACCGGAGCGCGCGGGGGAATGCAATGGAAGAGTTCATCAGGAGCTACGGGATCTGGATCCTGCTGGTCGGCGTCTTTTTCGCCATGCACTGGTTCGGGATGGGCTGCGGCAGTCATCGTCACGGCTCGGGAGCCGATGAGCGCAAGCCGGGTGAGGAGAAGAAGCGCCCCATCCACGGCGGCGGCTGCCACTGATGCGCTGACTCGGCCATGAGCACTCAGGAGCGTACCTTCAAGGTCACCGGGATGCACTGTGCCGGGTGCGTCTCGAAGGTCGAAGCGGCCATCGGGGCGCTCGGCGGTGTCGCCCAGGTCGTCGTGAGCCTTGAACCCGGTTTGGCCCGCGTCCGGTTCGACCCGGTCCGGATCGGGCCCGACGGGATCGCGCAAGCCATCGGCGACCTGGGCTATGCCGTCGAGGAGAAGAGGAGCGGGCAAGCGGCGCTAGACCGGGAACAGGCGCTCCGCCAAGCCGAGATCCGCAGGCAGCGGCGGTGGATGGCGGTGGCCTGGCCGCTCTCCTTCGTCGTCATGGCTGGCACCTTCCGCGAGTACTGGATCCTCCCGGCGCTCGTCCCGGAATGGCTCGGCCGTCCCGTCGTCCTCTTCCTGCTCGCGACGCCCGTGGTCCTGGGGCCGGCGTGGCAGTTCTTCGTCCAGAGCGCCCGCGGGCTCGTCCGGGGCGTGACGGACATGAACCTCCTCTACGCCACGGGGATCGGGGCCGCCTATCTCATCGGGGTCCTCAACACGTTTTTGCCCGGCGCGGGCTTCGGAGGGGAGAAGGCGATCTTCTTCGAGTCGGCGGTGCTCCTGACCGCGTTCATCATCCTGGGGAAGTACCTGGAGGCGCTCACGCGCGGGCGGACCTCCGAGGCCATCCGCAGACTGATGAGGCTTCAGCCCAGGGTGGCCCGCCTCGTCAGGGACGGCGAGGAGCGGGACGTCCCCGCCGACGAGGTGGCGGTGGATGATTTCGTCATCGTCAGGCCGGGGGAGCAGATCCCGGTGGACGGCGCGGTTCTCGAGGGCTATTCGGCCGTGGACGAATCCATGCTGACGGGCGAGAGCCTCCCCGTGGAAAAACAGGCGGGCGACGTCGTCATGGGCGGGACGCTGAACAAGACCGGGACGTTCCGCTTTCGAGCCACCAAGGTGGGAAGCGAGACCGCCCTGGCCCAGATCATCCGGCTCGTGGAGGAGGCCCAGGCGTCCAAGGCGCCTATCCAGAAGCTGGCCGACTGGGTGGCCGGCCACTTCATCCTCGGAGTCCATGCCCTTGCGCTGGCCGTCTTCGTCTTCAGGTTCCTCCTGGGCTATCGCCTCTTCTTCGACCCATCCTCGTCCTACCTCCTCTCCCCGGCCAGCCTGGGTGAGATCGGGGACTTCGGCTTCGCCCTCCCCCTCTC
>JACQWA010000334.1 GCA_016209425.1 Candidatus Rokuibacteriota bacterium | reverse complement strand
CGGATGCCGGCCATTGACCCGGTCTCGAAGAACTTGCGCAGGGGGGAACATGACTTCTCTTCCGGTGACCCGCGGAAGCCGGGTCACGCCACCGTGATCTTCTGGACACCGACGAAGTCGAGTGGCTCGACGCCCTCGCCTTGGACCTCGAGGCAGAGTTCGACGGCCTCGCGCACCCTGCTCATCAGCTCGTCGAGGGACATTGCCTGCGTATGACACCCCCGCAAGGCGGGCACGGAAGCCACGAAGTAACCGTCGGCATCCCGCTCGATAATCACGCTGAACTCCCTTGCCATCGGATCTCCCTCCTGGGGCGATTCTACGCCGAGAAGGCCTGTCCCGCCTTGTGGATCGAGCGGGCGCGGCGCGAAGCGTCCGCGCCATCGTACGGGTGAGCGGCCGGCGAAGCCGGTCTGCTCCATCCGGTAGCTGGACCACCTCACCATCGGTCGCGGGCTATCGCCTTCGAGCAAAGACATAGAGCTTACGCCCCCTCATTGCGCTGACGTCGGCCTCAGTCGTGATCCTCCCGGTCAGGTCCGTAGGCTGAAGCTCTCGGTTGTCGTACATGCCGAGTATCTCGAACCCCGCAGGCTCGAGCAGCCGCTGGACTTCTTCCGGGAGCAGCAGCTGGTACTCCGCGTAGTCTTCCTCATCGGCTTGGCCGATGACGTGCCAGGTTCTGGTGCGCTTGAGCACGCGGGCCTGTCGATCGAGTTGGTGGACGGACACCGACGTGGCCTTGAATCCAGGCGTGTCCACGCGCCCCTCGACCTGTTCCTGGAAGCCGTCGCCCTCCAGATAGGCGCGGGCATTGAGTGGATCCACCACGAGGAGCGTCCCAGCGTGCGCGTGTGCCGCAAACGTGCCGATGGTCCCGTTGAGATCGTCGTCACCAAGGGCGTACGACAGGGCGTTGCCAAGGCAGGTCACGAGATCGAACGTGCGCCCCAGCCGTACCGTCCTCATGTCTCCAACGTGAAATGTGATGCCCGGGTGCCCTGCCTTGGCGTACGCGACGTTCGATTCTAGGAGATCGACGCCGCAGCACCCGGGGATGGTCTTGGCCAGCACCCCCAGGTGCCGGCCTGTGCCACAACCCAGGTCCAGAATGGATCGCGGCATGGCGGGCAGCCACCGGTCGATGGCGGTGTACACCATCCTGCTGATCGACTCGTCAGCCTCTGGAAAGACGAGGTCGTACAGTCGCGGCTCGCGGTACAGCAGGCTTCGGAACGCAGGCGTCGTCACCGTCGCCTCGCGTCCCGGCACCTGATCATTCGCCCCGATGATCTCCACGCCACTCTTGTTCGAGGCGGTGCCCTGCTGCGTGCTGATACACGTTGTCTGCCCAACGTTACGCGTAACCTGCGGCCCGGACCGGCACGGCCTGCGCGATCGTCACATGCGCCGTGTCAGGACGGCCCGGCAGGTTCACGCGCGGGTTAGAGGCCGAGCCTAGGCCTTCCTCATCAAGACGCTCTCCAGACAGTAGACGGTGAGCGCTGTCTCCGCACACAGGTGGCCAACCTGGCACGCCTCGCACAATCGTTCGATGTCGCGTCGACCGGCGCCGAGCGTACCACGCTGGGAATGGACCTCGTAGAGCAACTTCAGGTACTTTCCCTCAGCCACGCGCGGCACTTCGTAGCGCCTGTCGAGCTCGAACCATTCGTAAACCCCCTTGTCCCCCTTGGACGAGTTGCACCTGCGGCACGCCTGGACGACGTTGTCGGCGACGTCGGGCCCGCCACGGTTTCTTGGAACGAGATGATCGTACGACAGATCGCGCGTGGCGCTGCAGTAGATGCACTGGTTTGGGAGTTCCCGCTCCTTGACGTACTCCCGAATCGACCCGGACCACTCGATCTCTCCGCCTTGGAGCTTCTTGAAGCGGTTCATGACGAAGGCGTACTGTTTCTTTCCGGCCCCGGCAGACTCCGAGATGATCTTCGAGTACTGCCAGAAGATGAGATCGCGTATCGTCTTCACGGCTGCTGGCGGCATTCTTGGACCCCTCTTCTCCCGACTGTCCGAAGCGTCCAGCGAGAACAACGCGCCGGCTGAGCGGCCGACGCTTCCGGCCCTCGCATGCCGGGAAGCGTTCGGCGCCGGTCCGCTCCAGCCGTTTGTTCGGCTGCTACGCCGCCGCCGGTGCTTGAGGCCGCTGTGAGGTGATGATGTACGCGTGCTTGACGGTCAGGCCGAAGAAGTTGCTGTCTCTCACTTCGACCCGGCCATGCTCAATCTGAATCGCACGGTTAAGGGCCTGGACGGCGGCGTCCTGGGGATCGATGACGACGATCCGCGAGAGGCTAGTCAAACCCTGCTCGCCAAGTCTTGACTTGATCTGGCTGACGAAATAGTCGACAACGCTTCGCTTGTCATCTCCAGCCCACGGAGCAGAGACGATCAAGTCCCAACGATCGGGAGCGTCTTCGCGCATGAAGAGGGCGAAGAGCGCGAAGGGCCCCTTCTCCTCCGCAATATGCGATTCGAGTTCAGCGAACTTCTCTGTGAGCTCGGGCACCGTCATAGAACCGCCACTAGCTCCTCGGCTGCTTGAATCATTGCCGTTGCGTCGGGCTGCTGCACCGTGCCGGCAACATTGT
>JACQWA010000037.1 GCA_016209425.1 Candidatus Rokuibacteriota bacterium | reverse complement strand
TTCCGCCTCCGTCGTCGGCATCCAGAGCCCGTCCCGGCTCATGGCATACTCGATGCGATCGGTGTGCAACGGGGCCAGGAGGTCACAAAGCCGCGGGGGATCGTACACCCGCTTGAAATCATCGGTGAGCGCCAGGCCAAAGGGAACCGTGATCAGGGCCCGCCCTCCGGGCCTCAGGACCCGCGCAATCTCCCCCACGGCGGCGCGGTCGCCTGCGCCCCCGGTGGGGTCCCCGTAGTGCCCGAGGCCGATGTGCTCGATCACCGAGACGGCCAGGACGGCGCCAAAGCTGCCCGCGGCAAACGGGAGAAGCGCCGCGTCGCCCTGAACCGCACGGAGATTCGGGTGCCGGTCGGGGTAGGGGTTGACGTCAACCCCGACGACGCGGAACCCGCTGGAGGCCAGCGCGATCGGCAGCCGGCTGTAGCAGCACCCGATGTCGAGGATCGGGCTCATTGTCCTCTCGAGGTTCTGGAACACGAACGGGTACTCAACCACCCGTTCCGTCGTCACCAAGCCGCGGGTGAAAACCTTCTGCAGGGCGCCGCGGACGTAGTCCGCCAGGCGGCTCTTCAGCCGGGGAAACCGGTCCAGGACGCGGACCAGCCCACGCCAGCGGAAGCGGTACTGGGGACGGAACGTGCCCGGGGGTTCGAGCTCAGGCACCGAGACTCACCGCCTCCACGCTAGGGCTTCGTCCCGCATGCGAAGTAGTAGAAGCCCAGCCACTCCGCCAGGCGGGTGCCGTCAAGACGCTTCCAGAACGTCCGCGTCCGCTCCACGAGGCAAAACTGCGCCTCCCGAAGCCGGCGGGATCGGTGCAGGAGCGGGACGTAGGGTGGCACCACCCCCGCCGGGAAAACCCGAGCCCCCACCAGGCCACAGCGTTCCAGGAGATCGCGGATCTCCCGGGCGGTGAAGGACCGCTCGTGGAACTTCTCCTCGGGCTCCGCTCGACCGATGAGGGCCCGCTTGACCCGCCCGACCCACTCCAGGGATCGGAAGAGCGAGAACTTCCGCGGCACGATATCCGAGTAGAAGACCCCCCGCGGGCGAAGGACCCGGACCATCTCGAGGACGACCTGTGAGGGGTCCTCGAAATGCTCCAGCAGCCCGGTGGACAGGACCGCCTCGAATGTCCCATCCCGAAACGGCAGGCCAAATCCGTCGCCAGCCACAAACCATCCAGAGGCCTTTGTCGCCGAATAGTTTGCGCGAGCCGCCATGAGCCCCTTCATGGAAATATCGAGGCAGACCGTGCGGTACCCCGCCACGGCGAGCAGGCACGAAAGGCGCGCGGAGCCGGAGCCCACTTCGAGGGTCCGCCCCGCGGGTGGGAGGATAGGGCGGAGATACTCCAGCTTGATCCGATCGAGGACCGCCGTCATGGTCCGCGCCATGAGCGTGGGAGGCTCGTCCGCCCAGTATCCATCCCAGAATCGCCGGTCCCCCTCATCCATCGATCCGCTTCCGAAGGAGGAACTTGTAATCCGCCGGCGTGCCGATCGCCGCCCACTCGCGCCCGCGCCGGCCCCACGCCTTCAGCCACTCCCAGAGCCCCCGCGACGCGACGAACTCGGTCTCGTAGAGCCGCTTCCAGCCAAACCCGGCCCGACGGAACTCCCGCCGCCAGTAAGCGATGGGCTGGACGTTGATGTGGGAGGGGTCGCGGCGGGCGTTGGGATGACGGGGGTGGCAGATTTTCAAGTAGGCCATGCCGCCATCGCGCAGGACCCGCCCGATCTCCCGCAGCACCGGCCCGGGCGCCGCCAGGTGCTCGAACAGGTCGACTGCCGTCACCAGATCGCAGGACGCCGACCGCAGGGGAATGCCGTCGTGGACGTCGCCCACCACCAGCCGGCCGCGGGTCTCCTCCCCTCCCGCCGACACCGCGTACAGGCTGACATCGACACCGAAGGCCGCATCAACGCCCTGGTTCCGGAACGCCTCCACGAGGAAACCCTTGGCGCAGCCGATGTCCAGGACTCGCCCCGGTCGGCGGCGGCGGCAGAGAAACGCCGCCGTCCGCTCTGCCAGCGGATAGATCAGTTCGCGGGTATGCGGCGGGCTCTCCCGCGTCCTTCCCTCGAAATAATGCCGGTCGTAGAAGGCCCGACCCGTCCATCGCCTCCTTCCGTCCCGGGCAGATCCCGGGCACGAACCGCGGCCCGTGCCGGCGACTTCCCGGAAGAGTGCCAACAGGTCTGTCGCGCTCTTCGCCCAGGAGAAGCGGCCGGCCTGCTCCAGGCCAGCCGAGGCCATGCGGGCCCGGGTCTCAGCGTCGCCGGCGATTCGACAAATCGCGCCGGCGAGAGCCTCCTCGTCGTCAGGGTCAACGTAGCATCCGGCCTCGCCGGCGACCTCGGGCAACGCCCCCCGGTCCGAGAGGATGACCGGGGTCCCGCAGGCCATGGCCTCCAGGACCGGGAGTCCGAATCCCTCGTACCGCGACGGAAAGACAAAGCAATCGGCTCCGGCGTACAGGGCGGGGAGATCATCCTGAGGCACCTCTCCGGCCAGCACGATATCATCCCGCACGGGGAGCGCCTCCCTGACAGCAAGCGCCTCCTGCCCCCATCGCGGGCTGCCCACGACCACCAGCTTGGCAGCGAGTCCCCCCTCGCGCCGAGCCCGCTGGTAGGCCCGGAGCAGCGTCGAAACGTTCTTGTGCGGCCCGAGGGAGCCCACATACAAAATATACCGCCCGTCGATGCCGTGACGCTTCGCCGCCTGGGCGGGCCGGGACGGCGGCATCGGCTCGAAGTCCTGGCTACGCCCAGGATAGATCACCCGGACGAGCGACCCGTCCACGCCCAGAAGCTCAGCCAGATCCGCCTTGGTCCGTCGGGAGATCGCGATCACCGCCGCGGATCGCGCGACCAGGCGCTCCAGCTTCCGCCGAAACCTCTCGTGGTCAGGAAACAGCTCCGGCAGCCTCAGCGGGGTCACATCGTACACGACGGAGACCACCCGTCCATGCGGCAGCGTCGGGGTGACCAGGCACGTGGCGAAGAACAGGTCCAGGCTCCCCCAGAACCTCTGGCCCACCGGCAGAGTCCATCCCAGATGCTCCCAACAGAAGGCGAGGATGCGGTCCGGGACCGGGAGCCGGGTCACCGGCGCCAGCGTTTCAAGACTGCTGGCCTGGGGATGTGCCAGCCAGCTCCGCCGGAGGATCAAGTGATAGTGGGTGTCGGGATCGCTGGCAAGGAGGGAACGAACCAGCGGACCCACGTACCCACTGATTCCCCCGTGACCCAGAAGCGGGCCGGCGTCAATCCCGACGGTCAGTGGCGGGGTGTCGCGTGCTGTGCTCAAATCCGGGACCACCCGAATGCCGCCTGGCGGAGCCAGCCGACCACCACTCCCACGTCCTCGAAGGTGACGATCCGAAAGAGGACCACCAGGCCCCCGTAGACCGCGAGGGCAAGCGCGGTTGCCGGGACGGGCCCCACACCTCCAAGCCCCCACCGGACCACGCCCGCGACTCCCGCTGCGCCAAGGGCCAGAAGGACAGGCCGGAGGGAAAGCGGCAGCCTCAGCCCTCGGCGGATCAGGAGAGCGCCAAAGACCACGAGGGCCACTTCCGATGTCAGCGTCGCCGCGGCGGCGCCGATGGCACCCCAGCGCGGGATGGCCCAGAAATTCCCCGCCGCGTTCAGCGCGAGAGCGCCGGCGAGGCCCGCGAGCCACCCCCGCTCGCGTCCCCGGGCCTGAAGCGCCACTCCGAGCGGGGCGTAGAGCCAGTTGGCTGCAGCCGAGAAGGCCAGAACGCTCAGGATCGGTGCGGCCACCGCAAAGTCTGATCCGTAGAGCCCGCCGAGCAACGAACCCGCCAGACCGCTCAAGGTCAACGCCATGGCCGGCGCCGCCGCAGCGAGGCCCCTCACGGCTCGCTCAAAGCTCGCTGGCATCGCGGGCTCCCGCGGTTGGGCCATGACGGGGAGCAGGGTTCCTGCCACCGTCGCCCCGAAGTACACGGCCAGGTTGACCGGCTTGTAGGCCGCACTGTACAGCCCGAGGGCCGCCGTGGAAGCCATCTGCCCCAGCAACAGGATGTCGAGCCGCGCGTACACGCTCTGGACGACGGCTGCCGCACCGAAGGGGACAGCTTCGCGGAAGAGCGTCGCGAGCCGGAGAGGCTCTCTCCGCTCTCGTGGAACGAACGGGAACGCCGCCCGTCTCGCCACCATCACGGCGAAGGCCGCCGCCAGGACGTGGGCCCAGAGGAACGCCCCCACGCCTCCCTGGAGCGCGGCGGCTGCCAAGACGGCGACGGTTCCGGCTGCCCCCGCGGCCAGATCGGCGACTGCCACGCGGTCGTAGCGCGCTCGACCGGCGAGGACAGCGAGATAGGGCCAGCTCAAGGTGCCCACCGCCAGTTGGGCCGCCGCCAGTACCACGTAGCCAAGGGGAACCGGTTGCCCCGGGAGGAGCGCCGCAAAGGCCGGGATGACGAGGAGGACACCAGCGGCGAGAAGGAACTGAGCCCGGACTGCGGCCCGCGTCACCCCCGCGTCGGCGGGATCTCGGGCGATGGCACGGGTGACGAGCGTGCTGATTCCCATGTTGGGCAGGAGGCCGAACAGCGCGGCGACGCCCATCGCATAGGCGTAGGCCCCGAGGCGCTCGACCCCAAGGACCCGGGCCAGGATCACGGAATTCGCCAAGGCCAGGACGTATCCCGCCGCGCGGCCAAGCAGGAGCAGAGTGGTGACCCGACCGAGCGAAATCCCGCTCATGACCGCCGCCGGAGAGGGATCACGAGAGCGTGGCCACCAGACCTCAAAACTGTCTAACCAAGGCGAGCTCATTCGGACGGACATGCCGGTCCGGGATATAGAGGTCGAATTCGTCGAGGGGCACATGCGAGAACGCGTCGCCGGTCCGCCGCATCTCCCGGACAAACACCGCGGCGGCCTCCGTGTTCCGCCGAAAGACATAGGCGGGACGAGCGGAGGCGGCCACGCCTTCGGTATAGGCGGGATAGCGTTCGACGTTCACCGGACCCGCGGCGGGAGAGGCCAGAATGACCTCCCGAGAAAGGAAGACGAGGGGGTAAGCGATGAAGTAATCGGTGTAGACAAACATAATCCCGCGGGAGAGGAGCGGATCCACGAGGCCCGCCACCCGGGGCCCTGCCCCCCGGGCATCCGCCGTGGTTCCCACCATATTGCCGAAGAGCAGGAGAGCCAAAACGCCGCCTCCCAGAAGGCGCCACCCGCCGGCCAGGCGCGCCCAGAGTGCCCCGAGACCGAGCGAGCCGAGAAGGTAAAAGGGGAAGAGGTGCCGCGGTGAATCGAGGCGCGAGAGCCACAGGAAGAGCAGTGTCGCCAGGCCGGACCATCCGAGGATCACGCCGCCCGAGAGACCCGCCGCCAAAGGTTGCGGCCCTGCCGCATAGGCGCGAGCGCTCCGCCGAACCCCCACGAAGAGCACCACTCCAGCCAGCGCGACTGCCGCGGCCCACGTCCCCCATGCGGGGAGGCCGAAGAAGATCGGGAGATTTTCCCAGACGGTCCCGGGAAACCGAAACAGGCCCAGGAGGTAGCGCGTCCCTTTGTCGAGGAGGAGGCCAGGCACACTCGAGGCATGACTCAGCTCGCCCCGCGAGATATCAAGGACCCGACCGGCGAGCCGGAGGACGGATGCCCCTCCGTGCGCCACGTTGTAGACGACAAAGGGGGAGAAGCCCAGAAGGAAGCCGGCCGCGATGCGGCTCCACTCCCGGGCGCGAAGGCCACCACGATGGCGTCCGAGGGCCCAGAGGGTCCCGACAAAGACGGGGAGGACGAAGGCGAGGCTGTAAGTGCCGAACCCGCCCGCCGCCCCCAGGAGTGCCCACTCCCGCGAACGCGGAGCCTCGCCCCGCGGTCGCCGGCCAAGCCGGGCACCGATCCAGAGCGTCAGGCCCCCGAAACACAGAACCTCGGGATACCCTCCGACGGCCTGAGAAGACATGGCAAAGAGAAGCGCTGGGCCAAGGGCAAGGGACAATCCCGCCACGAGCCCCGCTCCCGAGCCCCACAGGGTGCGAGCGGCGGCCGCGGTCGCCGCGATACCCGCCAGCGCGAGCGGCAAGACGGCCACGCGAAGGATCCCCGGGGTGGGGTCGAAAAACCAAAAGAGCAAGGCGCCGAGATACGAGGTCAACGTCCCGGCGTAGTGGGCCTCCCACAGAAGGAGCGGGAACTCCTCACCGCGAGCGATCTTGAGAGCCATGAGGCCGCCGACGGCCTCATCCGCGCCGATGAAATCCCCCAGCCGCTCCACGTACGCAAGACGGAAGACCAAGGCAACGGCGATGAGTGCGCCGAGGCCGAGCGGCCAGATCACCCCATCACTCGCGCGGGGGCGGTGCCAGGTCACTGGGAGAGCCGCGTGGTGACCCCTTCGCCGCGGGCTTCCCCACCCCCTCCGGCGGTCGCGCCCGTGCTCTCCCGCTCGAGCACGGGCAGCATGAGCACGATCCCTGCAAAGAACCAGAAGGGCTCCATGATCCGGACAATGATGAAGGTGTTGGCCCCGATGGCGTGGGTGAGGAGACCCGCTGTGCCGGCCAGGAAGCCAAGGGCGAGCCCGCGATCCTCGGGATTCTTGAGGCCGCGGAACGCGCCGAGGCCGCTCCGGAAGACCGCCCAGACGAGCCACCCGAACGCCACCAGGCCCACCACGCCGGTCTCCACCAGCGTCCGCGCATACTGGGCGTCCATGAACCCGAAGCCCGTGACGCCGTACCCGAGGACCGGGCGCTTGATCCAGCCCTCCATGGCCTGGCGGAAGCTGATCAGCCGGGCAGAGGTTGAGGGATCGAACGCGACCCGCCCCAGCCTGGCCGTGGGCTGACCGGCCTCGGGCTCAAACGTGTAGAGGACACGCTTCACGACGGGGGTCGGGAAGAGCGTGGCGACCAGGGGTGAACCGGCGAGGAGCGCGACCAGCACCCCCACCATCAGCCGGCGGCGGCTGGAGAGGAGCGCCAGGACCACGACGAGCGGAACCACGCCCAGGTACGAGGCCCGGGAGAGCGTGAACAGGAAGGGGACGGCCATGAGGCCGAGCACGCCCAGGGTCCAGCCCCTGGTCCTCAGATGCGGTGACTCCAGGGCCAGGGCGGCGGCCAGGGCCATCATGAACAGGAGGTAGCCGCCGAAGGTATTCGGCTCTCCCTCCTCGCCCTCGAAGGGGGCGGAGACCCGCTGGCCGGAGGGGATCTGCGCGATGCCGATCAGGCTGACGACGGCGGCCGTGAGGAACGCGACCAGGGCGAACCGCCAAGCCTGGGCGCGGTCCCGAACGTTATTGACCACCATGTAGTAGACGAAGAAGTACTCCAGGTACTTGAGCACATAGAAGAACCCCGACGCGCCTTTCACCGTCCCGGTGAGGTAGCCGACAAGGGTCGCCACCAGATGGGTCAGGAGGTACACGAG
>JACQWA010000324.1 GCA_016209425.1 Candidatus Rokuibacteriota bacterium | reverse complement strand
GTCGGGCTGGTCAGGACGGTCGGCCTCCACAAAGCACGGGACCCGCTTCGTGTAGATCGTGTGGTCGGGGGTCGCGGGCCCGATCTGGGAGAGCGTTCCAGCCTCCTTCGCCCCGACGAACTCCAGGATGTCGGGAGCATCGTCGAAGTGGAGAATCGCGCGCCGGCCCCGGCTGATCAGCCCGCGCAGGAATGGCGCCACGGTGAGCACGGTCTCCCGGCGCCTCGCCGCCGGAAGCGGGTTCACCCGCACGCCGCCGAAGCGCGGGCGCCCTTTGGCGCGGGCCTGGATCGCCTCCTCCGCTTTCATGATCAGGTCGATGGTCCGGAGGTAGGCCTCCTTGACCGTCTCTCCCCAGGTGATGGTGCCGTGCTTCTCGAGGATCACGGCTGTCGCTCCCGGCTGCCTGCCGAGCGCGTGGGCCACCTCCCTGGACAGGAGGAACCCGGGGCGCCGGTACGGGATGGAGACCACGTCCTTCCCGTACACGTCCTGGATGGCCTCCCGGCAGCGGTCGGTGTTGGAGAGCGAGACGATCGCGTCGGCGTGGGTGTGGAGGACCGCGTCGTGAGGGAGGAACCCGTGCAGGAGGGTCTCGATGGACGGCCGGGCCCCGCCCAGCTCCTGGAGGGCGTGGGCGAGATAGCTGACCATCTCCTCATCCTCCATCTCCTGCCGCTCCAGGAGGGCCAGGATCTCCTCCATTCGGACTCCGGGGAAATCCTTGCGCGTGATGCTCTTGAGGTCCGATCCGCTCCCCTTCACCCTGAGCACCCGGACCTCTCGCCCCCGGAAATCGCGCTCGGTGACCTTCAGGGAGGTATTCCCGCCTCCCCACACGACGAGCGAGGGCTCGGCGCCGATCAGGCGGGAGCCGTAGACGAGGAGGTCGAGACCCGCGAGCCCCTTCGCGTCCGCGTCAGACCATCGCGACATCATCGCGGCTTCATCATACACCAAAGGAGCGAAGCTAGAAGCTCCAGCGGACCTCGGCGAAGGCGGTGGAGTTGTCCCGGAGACGGCCGAAGAACGACCGGCGCTCGCCCCGAAAAATATCCGCGCCCACCACGGCCTTCCAGCGGTCCGTCACGGCGTAGGTAAGCTTGGGGCGGATGACGAAGTCCAGGCGCGTGAACGTGAGGATCCCGGCCACCTCGCCTTCGAGCGTTTCGTTCAGCCACGTATGGCTCACCCGGAGGGAGGCGCCGTGCAGGAACTCGTCGAGCTCGTTGGCGACGATCGCCTCCTCGGTCGCCACGCCTCGCTGAATCGGGTCCTGAAGGTCCACGGGACTCAGGTGGTGAACCACGAAGCGGAAGAGGTACTGAAGGTTCACGTTGAGGCGCTCGAGAAAGGTCCGGTCGCCTCCCAGGACGAGGAAGAAGAACGGGTTTTTCACCTGCGGCCTCCTGCCGCTCGGATCCTCAGTGAACGTATAGGCGGCCTCCGCCCGCACGCCGTAGCGGCCGAGGGTGGCGGCGGCGTCGGCGCCGATCACCCGGATTCGATGGTACTTGAGGAGCACGTCGAGGGAGGAAAAGGTGACCCGGTCGATCGCGAAATCCGGCACCAGGTCGAACCCGTTGAAGTAGGAGAGCGACCAGTCGATGGCTCTGCCGGTCTGCTCGAGCCGGATCGCCCACTGGGCGAAGGTCTCCCGGGGGACCCGTTCCCCGATCGTGACGCCCGGAACCCGCCGGAGGGGGATGGTGTGCGGCTCGAAGTGCGGAAGCCACACCCCGGTGAGCGCGAGTCCCCCGAGGTGGTAGGTTGCCTTGACCGCGACGGGCCCCAGGCGCTGGTCCTCATCCTCGGGCACCAACAGGGTGAAGTCGCGCGGGGTCAGGTTGTCGGTCGGGTTGATGCGGTCCGCCCGCCCCCACGCGATGATCTGCCTGCCGACGCGAAGGTCCAAGGGGCCGAGACTGGTCGCGAAATACGCCTCGCGGAGAGCCCCCTCGGTGGCGTCTTCACGAAACAGATCCTGGTTGCGAATCCATCCTTCGAGAACGAGCGAGGCGTTGGTGAAGACCTTCGGCGCCGCCTTGAGCCACAGCGCGGCGAGAGGAAAGTGCTCGCCGTCCTCGAGGTTCCGGGACGAGCTCCAGTAGCCGCCCCGAAGGGAACCGCTCAGCCCCAGCTGCTGGGCGACACTGTCTTCTCCGTCGGTCGGCTCCGCCAGGGTCCCGGCGAGGCCGACCGCGGGAGAGACGACACCCAGAAGGAAGATCGCGACCCGGGTGAGCCTCACGGCTCGCGTTCCATGTAGCGCGTGGTGAAGAACTCATCCTTGACCTGCTGGTTCGCCTTGAACGTTTCGTATTGAATGACGGTGCGGTGCCCCGTCTGGATATTCATCGACTCGAGCCGCATCGGCTGCCATTTCTGGCGGGCGGGGTCCACGAGCTGGAGGCCGGTGGAGCGAATCGTCTTGAGCGGCTGGGCAGCCAGATCCCAATAGTCGGCCTTGAGCATCACGAAGTTGTCCTTCCGGATCCAGCTGCGGCGCTTCGAATACCCGCTGCTCGCTTTGACGGCGTCCCTCCGCGGCAGGGACTCGATGAGGTAGCAGGCCTGTCCATCCACCACCTGCTCCCCCACCAGCCGGTGCTCCCACTCCTGCACCCGGTGACCGATCACATCCCCGTACGAAAAGTCGGTGCCGACGAAGCTGTCCTTCTTGTTCGACGCGACCAGCCGTCGGACCTTCTTCAGCGCCGGCAGATAGACCCAGATGTCATCGTCCCGGTCCGATCGCTCGATCAGGAGAATGGCCGTCCCCTTAACGTCGGGTGGGGAGAGGAAGCGGACCATCTGCATGTTGTCGACGCCGTTCGGCTGCAGCTTCGTCGTCGTGAAGGTGGTCCGGACCCGCTCCTGGCCGTTCTTGTTGATCAGGGTGAAGGTGGCCTGCGAGACGGAATCGACGACTTTCGTCACGGTGAAGTTCCGCTCCATGATCTCGGTCGGCGCCGGCTCGGCGCCCAGGGCCTCCCCCCTCGTCGCCACGAGCCCGGCGGCGAGAAGCACCACGCCCAGAATGGCCGACCCGGTCGCCGCCCGGCCGCCCGTCACCCCGAACACGAACCGGGGACGGAAGGTCAGGATCAGGCTCGGCAGGATGATCAACGCGCCGAACGCGCTCACGAGCATCGCGCTGGCGATGAGAATCGCGAACCACATGTGCACGTAAAACCCGTACGAAAAGACTAGCACGCCGTAGCCGCCGGCGACAGCGGAGGCCACGAAGAGGATCGCCTTGCCCGCCGTGCTGAGGGCCGCATGCACGGCTGCCGTCTCGTCCACCCCGCGTCCCAGCTCCTCGCGAAGGCGATAGATGAGGTAGATCGCGTAGTCCGCGCCGATCCCGACCGCCATGGCCGAGATGAGGGCGGTGGCGATGTCAAACCGGATCCCGGTCAGACCCATGAGCCCGAAATTGGCCAGGACCGCGAGCGACAGGGGCGCGAGCACCAGCAGCCCGGCCAGCGGGGAGCGGAACACCAGCGACGCGATGACCAGGATGACCCCGCCGAATTGCACAATGTTGAGGATTTTCCCCCGGACCATCGCCTCGTTGAGGGCCGACGTCTGCGGCACGCTCCCGCCGATCCTGACGCGCACACCGCTGTCAACCTTCGCCGGGGGAAACGCGTGGAGCTTGGCGATCAGCTCCTCGATGTACGCGCTGCTGTCCGTCTTGAGGAAAACCCACAGGTTGGCGGATCGGTATTCGTAGTCCACATAGCTGTCGAAGTCGCCGGGCTCGCCGGACATCGAGTACAGCAGGAGGTACTGCGAGATGAGTTCCGGGCTCTCCGGAATCCGGTCATACGCGGCGTCATCGCCGTGCATCGCCCGGTTCATTCGCCTGACGAAGTCGGCCAGGGAGAGGGTCTTGCCGACGTACGGCTGCTGCTCGAGAAACCGCTGGGTGGCGTCCATGGCTCGGAGGACCCGCGGATCCTTGATCGCATCCGGACGGTCCCCCTCGACCAGCACGAACATGGAATTGGTCCCGCCGAGACGGTCATTCAGCGCGCGATCGTCGCGCTGGAAGGGGAGGCTCCTGAAGAAGAGCGCCCGCGTGGAGTTGTCGATGGTGACCCGGCTGGCCCCCCCCACGCACACCGCCACCAGGCACCCCGTGACCACGAAGACCCGGCGGCGGGACGGGCCGGTGACCCAGCCCGCGATCGCCTGGGTGATCCGGTCCCAGACCCTGCGTTCGCGCTCGCGCCGGCCTTCTTCCCCCCCGGGCGCCGGCAGGAGGGAGCGGAGCGCCGGGATGAGGGTCATCTCGAGGATCAGAGCGCTCAGGATGCCCAGGCCCGTGAAGACCCCGAACGTTCGGATCGTCCGGATGTCGAACACCACCAGGGAGAGGAAGCCGAGCGCCGCGACCAGGCCCGCGGTGAGCATCACCGGCCCGATCCGCGTCACCGACTCCACCACCGCGAGGCGGTTGGCCTCCCGCGGCGGGAGGGCGGCGTCGCCCTGGAGGCGGTGGTATTCTTCGTAGTAGCGCTTGAGGATCTGCACGGCATGGCCCGCCGCGACGGCCAGGATCAGGATCGGCGTGGTCGCGTTGAAGGCGTCCATGGGCACGCCGGCGACCCCCATGATCCCGAGCCCCCACACCACCGCCAGCAGCGCCGTCACCAGCGGAAGAATCAATCCCTGGATCGTTCGGAAGGCCTCGTAGTGGATGAGGCCGATGATCGCGACCGCCAGGGGGAAGAGGAAGGCCATCCGCTGAGAGTAGCCCTCGACCTCGGCGAGATAGACGGGGAACCCCCCGATCACGATCTCCACCGACGCGTCACGCTCGCGCTCCACGAGGGGACGGACTTTCTCCACCATCCCGCGAAACCCGCCTTGATCCTCGTTGAACTCGGCCAGAATCGCGGTGGTCCGCTCGTCCCGCGAGAGGATGGTGTTGAGGTAGACGGGGTTCGCCCTGACGGCCGCCCGCAGCGCCTCGATCTCCGTCCGCGTCTGAGGGACGGTCTCCATCAAGGGAAGCACCTCCATCCCCTCGGCCGTTCCCCTGATGTTCTTGGCCCGGCGCGCCGACAGGCTGAGCAGGCTTCCCTGCATGACTCCCGGCGTCGCGACGAGAGCGGCGGTGATCCGCTGCACCTTCGCGAGGACGTGGGGGGTGAGGGCGTCGCCGGCCTTCGGCGTGATCCCGATCACGATGACGTGCCGCGCCCCGAACACCTTCTCGATCCGCTCCGTTGTCGCGACGTACGGGTGCTGGCGGGGGACGTTGCTGTTGGGATCGATCACGACGCGGAGGTTGGTGACCTGGAGGGCAAGGAAGGCGGTTGCCAGGACCGTGAGGCCGATCACGATCAGGCGGAACCGGACGATCGCTTCCACATACGCCCGCATGCGCCGCTCCCCGGTCATCCGTCGGCGCCGTCGCGCCGGTGGGTCCCGCTACATCCCCGTACTATACCAGTTGGGACGGCTCAATTGCGGCCTTGACCGGCGACTCCGGGGGGGTAGCATGCTCGCCCGTTCCTTGAGGCGAGCACCCGGCGAGACCGGCCGAGACGGCGACACCTGCCCGGGTGCCGGGCTCCAGGTGGAAGCTACGGCCACAGGAGGGAAGAGCCATGGACAAGCCGAACCCGCAGGATGACACAGCCCGCCGCGAGTTCCTGGCCAGCTTCGTTGCTGCCGCAGCCGGGGGAGCCGCGCTGCTCCTGGCCCGGGGAAACACCGCCGGGCAGTCCCTGATCCTGAGCGACCCGAGCCTCAACCGCGTTGTCGCGCGGCTCGAGGCTGTCGGCAACGTGCTGCGGTCGATGTCAGAGCGGATGCAGGCGATCACGCCCAGCTTCCCGTTTAAGCCGCCCCCCGACTTCATCACAGCGGTCTCGCCCATCCTCGTTGAACTCCAGGCTCACACGGAGGCGATCCTGACCACCCTGGGCGACTTCGAGGGCCGCTGCGGTTGCTGAGAGGGCCGAGCCTCGAGGTCTCGCCCGCGGAGAGCGGGCAGGCCCGGCAACCGCGGGCGGGTGGCGAGGGAGTCCCAACGAGTTCGGGATCAGAGTCGGTCGGAGCCTGCTAGTTCAAGAGACCTGATAGACCGTCCCGACAGAGCCAGGCGTGATGGCTTTACGGGCAAAGTCTTCTCGAACCCGCTCGAGATACTGGAGCGTCTCGGCAGAGTAGTAGGGCTCGCCACACTGCTGGCAGGCCTCGGTCCTAACAGAGACCAGGATACGATCGCGTCCGATCTTGAGCTCCGCCTGGACCGTGGCAGGCTGAACCTCCCCGGTCTTGCAGATCACGCACTTCATGCGCCCCTCCGCCGCCTGAACTCCGGGTCCCACCTTGCGGGGTCCGGTTGGTATACCGTGATGATAACGAGTTTTCCCTCGGCTGTCACGGGGGCGCAGACGATGTGGAGGGGGCGTCCCGCGGCGGTGCGTCCCAGAATGAGGCCACTGGGGTACGGTTTGTCCTCGGGGTACTCCTCGATGATTTCGCCTGCCTCGAGAGCGCGGAGCACCTCGTCAACCCGAATCACCCCCGGGGGCTCGACCTCCATCTCCCGCCTGGCGTGATCCGTGAAACGGCACTCGGCCAAGCATTGCCGGATGTCCTCGTAATTCACGGTTCTCCCAGTCGCAAACCCAGGAGGCTGAATCGGCTCCAGGCTGCCGTCACGCCGTGCAGACGGTAGCACGGCGTAAAGCTCCAACACAAGTCAGGAGCCACGGTCGCCGCCGGGCCAGGCCGCACCGGGCGGACGTGGCCTCATGGCGAAGCCTCAGGTTCTTGCGCGCTTATTCGTCCTGGGTATCCTCAGGTGGGGCCTGAGTGGGATTCGTGATCCGCAGGTCCTGGGCTCAAATCCCCCCGTTGGCTGCAGCTAAGCCAGCTACTTTCCTCCCGCGCCATTTCGACCCCCTTGCGTCCGTGGGACGGCCCGTGATGCCTCAAGAGTAACTGTTACCGTAGGGCGAGTTGACAGGAGGCCGGCAACCCCCCAGCCTGGATTATTCACGAAGAATAATCCAGGCTGGACGAAAATCGCATGGATGTCGATATATTGTATCCGGTTTCTCTGCTCCTCGTTCTTGGACACTCTGGTTTGCGGATCAGGGCGATTCGATGAAGCTGACGGGACGAAACGACGTGTGGATATTGGGGTCCCATGCGATTTTCGGTGACTAGCCCGAATTATGTGCATAATTCGGGCTAGCATGTGAAAAACCCGGAGGACTCCATGATCGGCGACCCCTTGCTGACGGCCGAGGAATCGGCCTATCGAGACGAGGCATCCGCGAGGATTCACGCCCTCATCCCGCCGGACCTGCCGGAGCGGATGGACCGGAACGAGATCCTCTACCCGAAGGAGTATCTCAGGGAGATGGCCAAGCATCGCTATCTGGGCGTGCCGGTGCCGGCGGCGCTCAACGGAGGGGGGCGCGACATCCTCGCCGACGCGCTGGTGAACGAGCTGGCGGGCTACTGGGGATCCGCGGCCCTGGCCTGCTGCCGCTCCTTCACCAGCCACGGCGGCGTGATTCTCTGGAAGTACGGCTCGCCCTACCTCCACGACCACTACCTTCGCCCCACCCTCGCCGGAGACAAGTTCGTCTGCCAGGCGCTGACGGAGCCGGGAGCCGGCTCCGATGCGGCGGCCATCCAGACGACGGCCGAGCGGCGGGGCACGACCTACGTGCTCAACGGCCAGAAGCGCTTCATCGACGGAGCCCAGTCCGTGGACTACATCATCGTCGCCGCCAAGGTGCGCCCGGGCGGCCACGAGGCCCTCGCCATGTTCTGCGTGGACACCGATCGCCCCGGGTACGCCATCAAGGAAGTGCAGGCCGACTGGATGGGCTTCCGGGGGCTCGGCTCCGCCTGGATCGCCTTCGAGAATGTCGAGATTCCCGTGGAAAACAGGATCGGCGAGGAATCCGAGGGTTGGAAGATCCTGATGGAGGAGCTGGCCATCGAGCGCGTGGTGGCCACGCGGGCCCAGCTGGGCCAGGCGCGGCGGGCCCTCCAAATCGCGGCCAATTACGCGGAGCATCGCCGGACGTTCGGCCGGCGCCTCCGGGACCACCAGTGGATCGCGTTCACGATCGCCGATCTCGCAGCCAGGCTCGACGCGGCCGCCCTCCTGAACACCCGCGCCGCGCGCCTCCTCGGCCAGGGGCTGGGCAAAGAGGCCCGGCTGGAGGTTTCCATGGCCAAGCTCCAGGGGGTCGAGACGGCCTGGCAGGTCATCGACGAGTCGCTGCAGATCCTGGGCGGGATCGGCTACACGAAGAAGTACCCGCTCGAGCGCATGCTGAGAGACGTCCGCGCATCGCGGTTCACCGCGGGATCCACCGAGATGATGCGCCTGATCATCCAGGAAGAGGTCTTCGAGCGGCTGCGGGATCCCGCCTTCCGGGGCGAGTTCGTGGGAAACGAACTGGCCGGCTCCCCCCTTTCCCCGGAGGGGGGCCAGTGAGCGAGATCGTGGAGGAGATCCGCACCGCCTACGCGCCGATCGGCATCGCGCTGGACGCCCCGGTCACGTACGGCACCTACTATCGCCTCCGGTGCGCGCGCTGCGGCACCATGGTCGGAAACGTCGGCGACAAGCTCCTCCCGGGGATGATCCAGACCCTGCTCGAGGAGCAGTTCGATCTCTACGCGGCGGGGCTCCTCGGCTGCGCCTGCGGCCACCAGGCCGAGCGCGCCCGCGCCCTGAACCCCGCCCGCGCCGAGGCCGCGCGGACCCGCTTCGCCTGAGGGCGCGCCATTGGAAGAACGAGCGGAGTTTGTTACCGTAGGACCCGGCGGAGGCACCCGACGATGAGCGAGATGACCATCATCGACGACGCTCCCGAGCGGGGGCGCACGGACCTCTGGCCCTTCTGGCGCAAGGCCTACGCCCAGGGCGACCCGCTCCCCAAGCTCGCCGGCCACGTGAATCGTCCGACCTATCGCTTCGACGAAGGCGACCCGCTCCCAGAGGAGTACAAGGGTCTCCTCCTCAAGATGCTGCGCCACGAGGGGGAGCGGGCCGGGAACAAAAGCTTCCTCGGCCTCATGGGAACCTGTCTCGAGCTGGCCGAGGCCCTCTTCCCCAACCAGGAGACGAAATTGCTGAAGTCCGAATACCTGGCGGAAGAGCTGAAGCACGCCATCATGTTCCACCGGCTGGCGGTCGGGCTCGACCGCGCCTTCGCCCTCCGCGACGTCCCGTACGCCCATTATGCCTTCCACCTCCCGCGGGAGAGCTGGGCGGACGACGCGTACTTTCACTTCTTCGTGGACCTCAACGGGGCGTTTCACTCCCGGGACTGGCGCGCGTCGAGCTACATCCCGCTCAGGAAGATGGCCGCGACGGTCGAGCGGGACGAGCTGGGGCACTCGGAGATGGGCTACTACTTCCTCACCCTGATCTGCCAGGACAAGAAGGGGAAGGCCCTCGCCCAGCACCTCCTGGGGAAATGGTACCCGGCGGCTCTGGACATGTTCGGCCGGTCCGACTCTCCCAACGCGCCCAGGTTCATTCAGTGGGGGCTCAAGAGCGTCGGGAACGCGGAGATCCGCCAGGCGTACAAGCAGTACGTGGATCGGAAGCTCGAGGCGCTCGGCGTCGACCTCCCCGACGAGCGGAAGAACCGCCGCTTCCTTTAGCGGGGAGATGAGACGATGAAAGGCTTGATGATGGACTACCCGCTCACCCTCACTCACTTCTTCGAGCGCAGCCGCCGGCTGTTTTCCAAGAAGATGCTCGCGACGCGGGTGCCGGGGGCCGCCCTGTTCCGCTACACATACGGCGACTTCTCGGAGCGGGTCACGCGGCTCGCCGGCGCGCTCGAAGCCCTGGGGATCGGGAAGGGCGACCGGGTGGGGACCTTCGCCTGGAACTCCCACCGCCACCTGGAGATCTACTGGGCTGCGCCGCTGCTGGGCGGTGTCCTGCATACGGTGAACATTCGCCTGTCGCCCCAGGACCTCATCTACATCATCAACCACGCGGAGGACTCGGTCCTCTTCGTGGACCAGAGCCTCTGGCCCATCATCGAGCCGATCCGGAAGGATCTCAAAACGGTCCGGCGGTATATCGTCATGCCCGACGTCGGGGGCGCTGCCCCGACGGGCGGTCTCGAGTACGAAGCGCTTCTCCGGGAGGCCCGGCCGGTGAACGCCTGGCCCCAGCTCGACGAGAACGACGCGGCGGGGATGTGCTACACATCGGGCACCACCGGCTATCCCAAGGGCGTCGTCTACAGCCATCGGGCCATCTTCGTCCATTGCCTGGCCCAGGCCATGGCCGACTCCTTCGGCCTCTCGGAGCGCGACGTCATCCTCCATATCGTCCCCATGTTCCACGCCAACGCCTGGTGTGTCCCCTTCACGGGCGTCATGGCGGGCGCCACCCAGATCTTCGGCGGGCCCAACCCCCAGCCCCGCGACATCGCCGAGATCATCCAGGCCGAAAGGGTCACCTTTGTGGGCGCCGTCCCGACCGTCTGGATCGCGATCAAGGAGCTGGTGGAGAAGGAGGCCTTCGACCTCTCGTCGATTCGCTGCATTCCCATCGGCGGCTCGGCCGCCCCGAGGAGCCTGCTGGAGCTGTACGAGAAGAAATTCGGGGTCACCATGACCCACGCCTGGGGGATGACGGAGATGACCCCGCTCGGGACCCTCTCCCGGCTCAAGTCGTACATGGAGGCGTGGCCTGACGAGCAGCGCTACGCCGTGCGGGCCAAGCAGGGGTACGCCAGCGTGGGCGTGGAGCTCAGAGCCGTGGACGAGGCGGGGCGCGAGGTCCCCTGGGACGGCCAGACCATGGGGGAGCTCCAGGTGCGCGGCCCCTGGGTCGTCAGGGCGTACTACAACAATCCCGAGGGCGTCAGGCAGTTCACACCCGACGGCTGGTTCAAGACGGGTGACGTCGTGACGATCGATCCCGAAGGGTACATCCAGATCACGGACCGGACCAAGGACCTGATCAAGTCGGGCGGCGAGTGGATCTCCAGCATCGACATGGAGAGCCTCCTCATGGCCCACCCGAAGGTCCTCGAGGCCGCCGTCATCGCCGTCCCCCACCCCCGGTGGGTGGAGCGCCCCC
>JACQWA010000042.1 GCA_016209425.1 Candidatus Rokuibacteriota bacterium | reverse complement strand
GTCGCGGATCACGGCCCGAACATTCACGGGCGAGCCGGGAGTGGTGGATATCGAGCGCGAGGCCAAGCTGGGCGGTCCGGTGCACTCCAAGGGCGTGCTGATCCTCACCGGGTTCCTCGCGGGGCGCTACGCGCGCGAGCGCCCCCTCGCGCTGTCGGCGTCGATCACCTTCGAGCAGCAGTACGAGGAGATCGAGGGCGACAGCGCCGCCTCGGCCGAACTCTACGCGCTGCTCTCGAGCCTCACCGGCATCCCGCTCGCCCAGAGCCTGGCGGTCACCGGATCCGTCAATCAGCGGGGAGAGATTCAGGCGGTGGGAGGGATCAACGAGAAGATCGAGGGGTTCTTCGACGTCTGCCGCGCGCGGGGGCTCACGGGGCGCCAGGGAGTGTTGATCCCGGAGCCCAACGTCCGTCACCTGATGCTCCGGGAGGACGTGGTCCAGGCGATTCGTGAGGAGCGGTTCCACGTCTACGCCGTCGCCACCGTGGATGAGGGGATCGCGCTCCTCTCGGGGCGCGAGGCCGGCGGGCGCGGGCCTGACGGGCGCTTCCCGGACGGAAGTTTCAACAGGGCCGTCGAAGAGGCGTTGGCCGCCAACGTCGGCCGGCTCAAGGAGCTGACCTCGCCGCCGGGCCTCGGGTCCAAGAACTGAGATGGAGCACGAGCATTCCCCCTCGGCCATCCGGGAGCGCCTCCAGGCCGGTCCGCGCCACAATTACTTGCGCGACTGGGTCTACGGCGGGATCGACGGCTCGGTCACCACCTTTGCGGTCGTCTCCGGGGTCGTCGGCGCCCACCTGTCTTCCGGGGTGATCCTGGTGCTCGGATTCGCCAACCTGCTCGCCGACGGCTTTTCCATGGCCGCCGCCAACTTCCTGGCGACGAAGGCGGAGCGCGATGACGTCGAGCACCTCGCCGCCATTGAGCGCCGTCACGTTGAGACCGAGCCCGACGGGGAGCGCGAGGAAGTGCGGCAGATCTTCAAGGCGAAAGGCCTCGGCGGGGAGGAGCTGGAGCGGGTCGTCGGGCTGATTACCGCGGACCGCACGCTCTGGGTGCGCACGATGCTGACCGAGGAGTACGGCCTGTCCTGGCAGGTGCGGTCGGCCTGGCGCGCGGGCGTGAGCACCTTCAGCGCCTTCGTCGTCTGCGGCCTGGTCCCGCTTCTTCCGTTTCTCTTCGGTGTGCCCGACGCCTTCTCGCTGGCGACCGTGTTGACGGGCGGCGTCTTTTTCGCGATCGGGTCCGTGAAAAGCAAATGGTCGACCATTTCGTGGTGGCGCTCGGGCCTCGAGACCCTGGTCGTGGGCTCGGTGGCCGCCGCGCTGGCCTACGCGGTCGGCGTGCTGCTGAAATCTCTCGCCCAATAAGGGAGGCTCACGATGGCAACGTACGTGATGTTGACCCGACTGACGCCCGAATCGGTGAAATCGCCCGCCGACCTCAAAAAGCTCGAGAAAACGGTCAGCGAGCGGATTCGCAAGGACTGCCCTCAGGTCAAATGGCTGGCCAACTATGCCATCCTCGGTCCCTACGACTATCTTGACATCTTCGAAGCGGCGGACGAGGTGATGGCGGCCAGGGTCGTGATGATCGTGCGCTCGTTCGGTCATGCCGTGACCGAGACCTGGACCGCGTTGCCGTGGGAGCGGTTTAAACTGGTCATCCCCGCGTGACCGACCATGGCGAAACGTGCGCTACGCGCGAAGCAACGCTTCGTCGTCCACGAGCACAAGGCCACGCGGCTGCACTACGATTTTCGTCTCGAAATCGGGGGCGTTCTCAAGTCATGGGCCGTTCCGAAAGGGCCGTCCATGAACCCCGCCGACAAGCGCCTGGCGGTGATGGTGCCGGACCACCCCCTCGAGTACATCGACTTCGAGGGGATCATCCCGCCGGGGCAGTACGGCGCCGGGCCGGTGGTGGTCTGGGACCACGGGACCTACGAGGTGCCCGAGGGGGGCCCGCCGGAGGCCCAGCTGAAAGCGGGGAAGCTCGCCTTCGTGCTGAAGGGCAAGAAGCTCCGCGGGGCCTTCGCCCTGGCGCGGTTCGCGGCAGGCAAGACGGGGAAAGAATGGCTCCTCATGAAGAAGAAGGACGCGCAGGCCGATCCGTCCTGGACGCTCCGGAGCGAGCTGACTCCCCGGCGGCTCACGGCGCTGGCGGAGCGGACGCCCCCCTGCGAGACGTCGTAGCGGGGACGCCCGGCCGCCGACTCGGGTCCTTGCGGATCAGGCGTCACCGGGGAGGGACCTTTCTCAAGCTCGATACCCCGGACTTGATTAATCGGTCGACAAAATGCGGACCGCGTCAGGCCGACCAGTAAGGTCATCCTGCTCGCGCCCGCAGTCCAGGAAGCCGAACCTGCTTCAGTACTGCCTTGCGCAAGCCGACCGTGTTGCCGTGCCTCACATGGTTCACCCAGCCCTGGATGGTGGCGGTGATCCGCGATGCCGGAAGAACGCCCGCTCGGTAAGCGGCGACCAGCGCCCGCAGGTTCCGCTGGAAGTGGATGCCCTTGCGTCGCTTCAGCCGACGACGGTTGGGGAAAAGCACGAAGCCGAGGAACGGGATACCCTCTCGGACCGGCCGGGGGTGCGCGCCGGGGTGAATGGTGAGCCGCAGCCGGGCGAGTCGCCCGGCAACCGCCGCGCGCCACGTCCATAGAGCCGCCTTGTCGTCGCCGAAGAGCAGAAAGTCGTCGACGTAGCGGACGTAGCCCGGGCACCGGAGCTCGCGCTTCACAAAGTGGTCCAACAGGTTCAGGTAGACGTTGGCCCAGAACTGGCTGGTGAGATTCCCGATCGGCAGGCCCCTCGGTCGCAGCGCGGCCAGGAGATCGTCATCTGGGAAGTAGACCATCTCGTACGTGTCGCTGACGCAGTCCCGGCCACTCGCCAGGATGAGGTCAATCAGTCGCAGCACATGGGAGTCGCTGATCTTGCCCGAGAGCACCTCCCGCAGGATCGTGTGATCGATGCTCGGGAAGAACTGGCGCACGTCGCACTGGAGGACGTACCGGTACCGCCTGGCCAGCCTCTGCACGCGGTCCAGGGCCCGGTGGGTTCCCCTGCGGACCCGGTTGGCATAGGAGTCGGCACTCGAGCCTCGAGAGCCGCGAGGTCATGAGGGACGCGCCAGGATCGGCCCGGTACCGGACCAGCCGGGCGACGACCTTCTCGTGGAAGGGGTTGGCGCTCTCGACGAGGTAGATGATGCAGCTCGCATCGAGGTAGACCCGGCTCACCGGGTCCCCCAGGACTCCCGCTCCTCCCTCAATTGCTTGTCGATCTGGTCCTTGGATCGGGTCCCCGGCCGAAGCCGCGAGATGACCTCGAACACGTCGCCGGTGGTCACGACGCTCTCCCGAATGTCGCGTCCGGCGGCCACGCCACCCGCCCCTGCGGCCACGGATCGGTCTCCCTGGGCGATCGCGCCCGAGCCGCAGACCGTCGCCTGGAACCGTGCGAGATTACCCAACCGCTCCAGGTCGGTGCGCAGGGCATCCTCGAAGGCTCGCCGCTCGTCTGCGCCGAGCCCGGCCCCGACGGCAGCCACCACCTCCAGCCGTTCGAGGATGTCGTCCAGTGCGTTTCGTAGGTTACCCTCACGCCCGACGCGCTCCTCCACCCACGCTGCGACGTCCTCTTCGCCGATCCGGTCGGTCCTGTCCTTCCAGCGCTGAATCTGCTCGGCGATCAGGTTGGCGCCTACGCCGCCGCTCACCGCGCCCAGGGCCAGGATGACCTGGATCATCTCGCCCTTCTGCGCAGCCTCCACCAGCGGCCAGAGCGCGGCCGCCGTCAGGCCGGCGTAGACAGACGTCGCCCCCGCGCGCTCGGCGCGACGCCACCATCCGTCGAGCCGCTCCCGAAGCCTCTCTTTCCAGTGATCCAAGTCGAACGTCATGGCCCACCTCCGCGCAGGGCCGTTTCGGCACCCTGACGGTCCCTTTCGGCGATGAGCGTACTACAGCTTCGCCGCCAGTCAAGGCATCCGCAT
>JACQWA010000323.1 GCA_016209425.1 Candidatus Rokuibacteriota bacterium | reverse complement strand
CCCGTGAGGCCATGCTCGGCGTGTAGCACATCCTGGCACTCCCAGGTATCCTTGCCGACAAGGTGCCGGGCGTCGCGCAGCTCCACCGCGTCGTCGTTGATGTAGAGGTACACCCAGCGGGGGGCCTGCCCCTGGATCACGATGGCGTCGTAGCCCGAGAACTTGAGGCAAGCCCCGAAGAAGCCGTTGGCCTGGGTCGAGGTCGCGCCGTTGGTCATCGCTCCGCGGGTCACGACGGTCAAGCCGCCTGTCCCCCAGACGGGGAGCCCCGCCAGAGGGCCCGTGGCCAGGATGAGCCGGTTGTCGGGATGATCCCAGTGCGCCCGAGCCCCGACCTCTTCGGAGAGGATCTTCGCTCCGAGGCCGACGCCGCCGACGTACGTCCGCATTTCCTCCGGCGTCCAAGGCTGAACCCAGATTCTCCCGGTGGTGAGGTTCACGCGGAGTAGTTGCCCCGCGTATCCGCCGGGGATTTGCTCGGAGGGGGGCTTCGCCCCCCTTCCGACTCCTCCCCCCCGGGGTTGCGCCGGCGAAGCCGGCGCTCGAACGTGCGCTGAGCCGTGCGCTGGTATACGGTTCATCGGATCACCGTGGCGGGGAGCTCGGGCGTCCGTGAGGGACGGCCTAGGATCGTTTGAGGCAGCAACGCCTCCGTGGTCCGGGAAGCGATGAAGGCCGGCTTGACGTCGAAGGGGTGTCGCCGAAGGTGCTCCTTCCAGGCGCCGAGGCGCACCCCGGCGTGGACGAGTCCCTTCAGCATCCCGACGTCGTTGGTGGTCCAGACGTCGGCGGCCTGGCCGATGATGATGGCCCCGGTCAGCCGGTCGCCGCTCCAGCAGAGCTTCCGGTAGGCCGAGCGCTCGGGCCGGAGTCCCGTGAACGCCTCGGCATTCGGATCGTCCCAGGCGCCGAACGAGGCCACGTCCAGCCGGCAGACCTCCACGATGTTCATATTGAGGCTTCCGCGGTAGGCCACGTCCCGCCCGGCCATGTTGGCGCCGACCACCCGGCCGTGCTCCATGGCTGTGGGCTCAATCGCGTGAACAACAGGCGCCCCCGTGACCCCGTCCTTCCCCTCGGCGACGTCCCCCCCCGCATAGACGTTCGGCGCGCTGGAGCGCAGGTGATCGTCCACGAGGATCCCGTGGTTCATCCGGATCCCCGACCCCTCCAGCCAGTCCAGATTGGGCTTGATGCCGGTGGCCATGATCACGAGGTCGGCCAGGAGGGTTTCGCCTTTCCTGAACCGAAGGCGCCGCTTGCCACGAGCCGCCTCGATCCGGGTCAGCGCGACGCCCGTCAGGATCCGGACGCCGTGCTTCCGGAGCCACGCGTCCACCAGGAGAGCCCCGCGCTCGTCAACCATGCGGGGCAGGATGCGGGGGGCGATCTCGACGATCGTGAGCTTGGCCCCGAGGGAGAGGATCGAGTTCAGGATCGTGAAGGCGATGAACCCCGCCCCGACCATGACCACGTGGCTGCCGGGGGCGATCCCGGCGATGACCTCGCGCGCCTGCTCCAGGGTCCAGAACGAGTGGACGCCGGGGAGATCGGCGCCGGGAATGGACGGCCTGATGGCTCGCGAGCCCGTGGCGACCAGGCAGTCGTCGTACTCGATCGTGGCGCCGTCGTCGAGGGTGAGCGTGTTCCCCTGCGCGTTCAGGCTGGCTGCCTTTTTCCCGATGTGGGTCTTCACCTTCCAGTTCGCCAGCGTCGCGGCCGTGGCGGTGAAGACGTGCGACTCCGCGATGGACCGGTCGAGGTAGTACGGCAGGACCATGCGCGAATACGGGCGCTCGGCGGCAACCAGGGTGATCTCGGAGGCCCCGCCGTCCTCCTCGCGGATCGTCCGGATCGCGTTCAGCCCCGCGGTGCCGGCGCCGATGATGAGGTGGCGCGCGGGCATCAGGGGCCTCCGACGGCGAGGAGACGGGTGGAGCGCTCGACGGCGAAATCCGCGAGCCAGTCGCAGGTCTCAGCCTCCTCGTACACGATCGCTGCGGTGGGGCACGCCTCCGCGCAGGCGGGGGCGCCGCCGCAGAGGTTGCACTTGAAGGCCTTGTGGGTGTCCGGGTCGTAGAAGATCGTGCCGTAGGGGCAGGCGATGGTGCAGAGCTTGCAGCCGACGCACCGGTCGTCCACCACGTCCTTGGCGCCGGCCGGGGTGATTGTGATGGCTCCCACCGGGCAGGCGGTCATGCACCACCCCTCGGCGCACTGCGTGCAGGTGTACGGGGCGTAGCTCGTGTGCCCTTCGTAGGGCGACACCCGGATCACCGACTTGGCGGGCTGGAAGCTCCCCGTCTGCATGTACGAACAGGCAAGTTCGCACCGGAGGCACCCGGTGCACTTTTGGGGGACGATCTTGAGCACCTTCATTCAAGCCCCTCAAGACGAAAGGAAAGCAGATTCCGCGACGCGAAGAAGCGGTTAGCGGCGTTTGGGCTTGCGGGCGCGGGGTTTCCCGCCGCGCTCCAGCCGGTCGATGAAATTGTCCAACGGGATGGCGGGAAGGGTCATCATCTGCACCGAGCCTCGGGCTCCGAGCTCGATGGACACGCGGCAGACGGTCTCGTTGTCCTGGGCCTCGAGGACCGTGACGAAATCGTACGGGCCGAGGACGGCGTACTGGGCGCGAATCTTGATCCCCATCCGCTCCACCTCGCGGTTCACCTTCCGGATCCATCCGGGCCGCTCCCGCAGCACCTTGCGCCCCTCATCACTCAGCGTGCTCAGCATGATATAGGTCCCCACGATGACGTCCTCCTTCGCGAGCGGGGTTCGGAGGAAGCGAAAAGACCGCGGCTAGTATAGCACGGGAAAACTCCTTTTTGTTGACAGCCGGCGACGGGGCGGGCGATGATGGAGGCGGGATTGCGGCGACCCGGAGCTGAGCCCGGAGGTGCCCATGGGGCCGGAGGTCGTGCTGCTCGCCGTTCTCTTCTCGCTCACGATCGTGGCGCTCGGCTGGGAAGCCTGGCGGCGACGGCGCGGCCGCAACGCTCCCGCCTGTCCCCACTGCGGGGGCCGGCTGAAGTCGGTCGAACCGGGACGGCGGTATTGCGAGACGTGCCACCGCTACTTCCGGCGGGTCATTTGACTTCCGCCTCGACGAGTTCCCGATGAAATTCGGCGTCTTCTTCCTCCTCGAACAGCCGGAATGGAAGTCTCAGGAGGCGGTCTACCGGGACGTCCTGGGACAGGCCGCCTTCGCCGAGGAGCTCGGCTTCGACGCGGTCTGGCTCGCCGAGCATCACTTCTCCGAATACGGGATCTGCCCCTCCATGGCCGTCCTGGCCGGCGCCCTCGCTCAGCGCACGCGCCGGATTTCTCTCGGCACCGCGGTCGCCATCCTCCCATTCAACCACCCGGTCCGCACCGCCGAGGAGTGGGCCATGGTGGATGTGCTCTCCGAGGGGCGTCTGGACTTCGGGGTCGGGCGCGGCTACCAGCCGGCCGAGTATGCGGGCTTCGGCTTGGCCATGAACGAGAGCCGGGGGCGGTTCGACGAGGCCCTGGAGATCATCAAGCGGTGCTGGACCCAGGAGCGCGTGACCTTCGAGGGGAACTACTACCGGGTGCACGATCTGGCGGTTCTCCCCAAGCCGCACCAGAAGCCGCACCCGCCGATCCGCATTGCCTGCGTGAGCCCGGACACCTTCGAGCGCGTGGCGAGGCGGGGCGAACGCTTCCTGTCGGCGCCCTCGATCACTCCCCTGCCGCTCATGAAGGCTGCCTACGACACCTACCGGAGGATCTGGCTGGACTCCGGCCATTCGACGGCGGGCCTGGAGATCCCCGCGCTGTACTTCACCCACGTGGGAGAGGACGACGACGGCACTCGCCGGGACACCGAGCGGTCCCTCATGTGGTACTTCCGCATCATCGCGCGGGTCATCGCCGACTCAAGAGACCCCGAGAAGGTTCCCGAGGCCTACCGCTTCTACGCCAAAGCCAAGAGCCACCTGGAGACCGCCAGCTACGACTTCCTCTCCAGGGAGGTGGCCCTGTTCGGCGACCCCCAGCGGGTCATCGATCGCATCCAGCTGATCCGCGAGGAGCTGGGGCTCACCTCCCTGATCGCGTGGATGAACTTCGGAGGCCTCGAGGACGACAAGGTGCGCGGCTCCATGCGGCGGCTCGCCGAGAAAGTCATCCCCCGCTTCCGCTGACGTCACCCCTTCGAAGGAGTCGACCATGATCAAGGCCATCGACGTGCATGCCCACATCTCGACCGAGCCCTGGCTCCGGTCCACCCGGAAGTTCGCCGAGGCCATGAAGACCTACTACAAGACCGAGCAGAAGGTGCGGACCGAAGACGAAATGGCCCGGGACTTCATCACGGCGGGCGTCAAGGGGTGCATCATCGCCTGGGACGCCGAGGCCGGGACCGGGGAGCCCCGCACTCCCAACGACTACATCGCCGAGCAGATCCGGACGTTTCCGCAGGCGTACGCCGGTGGCTGGGCGATGGTGGACCCCTGGAAGGGGCAGGTGGCGCTCCAGGAGATCGAGCGGAGCGTGAAGGAGCTCAAGCTGCTCGGGGTGAAGTTCCAGCAGGGTGCCCAGGCTTTTTTCCCCGACGACCATCGCTTCTACCCGCTGTGGGATCTCTGTCAGTCGCTCGAAGCGCCGGTCCAATTTCACACCGGGACGACCGGAATGGGAGCGGGGCTCCCGGGCGGCCTCGGCATCAAGCTCAAGTACATGCGGCCGATCCCCCACCTGGACGACGTGGCGGCGGACTTCCCCCGGCTCACCATCATCGCCTGCCACTGCGCGTGGCCCTGGCACGACGAGCTGATCGCGCTCCTGCTCCACAAGGCCAACGTGGTCATGGAGACCTCCGGCTGGGCCCCCAAGTACTTCCCCCCGGCCCTCAAGCGCGAGATCAACGGCCGGCTCCAGGACAAGGTGATGTTCGGCTCGGACTATCCGGTCCTCGCCCACGCGCGGCTCTTCCGGGAGTTCGAGGAGGAAGGCTACAAGCCCGAGGTCCTCGAGAAGATCTACCTCAAGAACCCCCAGCGGATCCTCGGCCTGAAGGTCTAAGGGCGGAGCAGCACGAGGGCATGCGGCAGGACCGATCAGAGGGCTCTGCCGGCGAGGTACATCGCGCCGGAGGGTTTGGCAAGGCCGCCGGTCGGCTCCAGGGTGACAGCGAACAGGTCGACCTTCTCGATCCGGGGATGCGGGCTCACTCGAAGCGTCCCGGTGCCGGCGGGGTCCACGTCAATGACCCCGGCGCCGACTGGTGTGCCCGCCGTGATCACCCAGAGCTGGTAGGTCTTGCCGGCCGGAGCCGGCGGAAGCCCGCTGGCGACAAAGAATCCCCCGGCCTCCCGGTGCCACCATATCCGTCCCCGGGCCGCCGGGCTCGGCTGGAGACCGCCGAGGGCAACGACCTGGGTTTCGGGGGCGCGGAGGATTGCCAGGACCTCCTGCTGCCGGGCGATCTGGGTTCTGAGGCTGGCCGCCTCGCCGGCCTGCTGCTTCAGCTCGCGCTCGAGCCCGTTGATCGTCCATCCCAGATAGCCGACGACGAACGCGGCGGCAGCAAGCGTCCCCGCCCATGCGAGCCGCCAAAGTGCCCCGGACTTCGTCACGGGTTCCACTCTATCTCACACGACGGCCTTCTGCCCGCGTGGCTTGACGCGAGCCGTCCCCCTCGGGTAGCGTTCCCGGCATGAAGCCGAGCGACGCGGTGCCCCGGTGAGCCCGCACCGGCGGCTCTCCCCGGCGCGACGGCGCGTGGTCCACGCGCTGCTCGTTGGCGTGGCCGTCAGCGTGGCGGTGACCGCCCTCTCGCGGGTCGGCGTGCTCTCCGGGTGGGAAACCCGAGCGGTGGATGCGTTCGTCTTCCTCCGCGATCGAGTGCCCGCCCCGGAGATCGTGCTGGTCGAGATCGACGAGGAGTCGTTCGCGGCGCTCGGGGAGCGGCAGCCGCTCTCCCGACGCTATCTCGCTGACCTGGGCGACTTCCTGCTCCGCCTCGGCGCCCGCGTCGTGGCCTTCGACGTTCTGCTCAAGAGCCGCTCCATCCCCGAGGAGGACGAGGCCCTCGTCGCCATGACCCGCCGCCGGGAGGCGCCAGCATCGGGACGCTTGGTGTTCGCCTCGGTGGCGATTCCCCGGAAAGGAGAGGGCCCACCCCGATACGACCCTTCTCCCCCCTTTTCCCCCGAGCTCGGAGGATTCTTCGCGTTCCCCAATGCTCCGGTGGGCGCCGATGGAGTGATCCGACGAATGACGCCGGTGCTCCCGGCAGGCGATGGCGGGCTTCTCCCCTCCTTGCCGCTGGCGGTCCTCGCCGCGTATGCCGGCCATACCCCCGCCGATCTGTCACGCCTCCTGAAGGGGGAGCGGGGAGGCTCGTTGGCTCTGCCCGTGCGCGACCCGGGGAGAGGAATCACCCGCAACGAACCGGTCTCTCTCAGCACGCTCTCCGGGACCGCGTGGCGGATCGACTTCGCCGGGTCGCAGGGAGCCTTCACCTCGTTTCCGAGCGCCGCGCTCGTTCAGATGGCCCGGAGCGGTGTCCGCCCCGAATCCGACAACCCGTTCAGCGGGAAGATCGTCCTCGTCGGCGCCACGTTCCAGGAGAGCCGTGACTTCTATCCCACCCCTGTCGGGCTCCTGTCCGGTGTCGAGATCCACGCCAACATGGTGCACACCTTGCTCTCCCGGCGCGCCCTGCTGCCGCCCCACTGGCTCCTGAACCTCTCGGTCCTCATCGGCGCCTGTCTCTCGGTTTCGCTGCTTTCGCTCTGGCTCCGCCCGCTCTGGGTCGCGCTCGCGAGCCTGGCGCTGCTCCTCGGCTTCATCGCCGTGAGTTACGAGGCCTACACCCAGGGCGGCTACTGGCTTGACTTCGTAGCCCCTCTCGTGGGAATGGTGAGCTACATCGAAGGGTCGCGCCTCATCGCCCGGCGGCGGCTCCGGGCCGCGTTCGGCCAGTACGTGAGCCCCGAGGTCATGGACCGGGTCCTGCGCGAGGGGGCAGGGCTCGGGGGAGAGGTGCGGACCGTGTCGGTCCTGATGTCGGACCTCAGGGGCTTCACGACGCTCTCAGAACGGCTCCTGCCGGACCGGATCTCGGAGATGATGAATGAGTACTTCACCGCCATGGTGGAGGTCATCACGTCCCACCGCGGAATGGTGCAGGACTTCATCGGTGACGGGATCCTGGCGCTCTACGGAGCGCCGGTGGACGACCCGGATCACGCCTGGCACGCCGTCGCCACGGCCCTCGACATGCAGGCCGCCCTCCAACAGCTCAACCGACGCTGGCAGGTCGAGGGGCGGCCGCCGCTGGCCATGGGGGTGGCCGTCCACACGGGGGACGCGTTCGTGGGAAACGTCGGCTCTCCCCGCAAGAAAAAGTACGCCGCACTGGGGGACACGGTGAATACGGTTTCGCGGATCGAGGGGCTGAACCGGGAGCTGGGGACGGGGATCCTGATCAGCGGGGCCACGCTTCGCGTGGTGAAAGAACGGGTTGTCGTGCAGGACCGCGGAGCCATCCCGCTGAAGGGGCGAACCCAGCCGGTCGAGGTATTTGAACTTCTCGGCGCCTCGGGACCGGGGACGTCGGGGAGGTAGCGCGCGATGGGCCGGAACCAGTGGGTCACGGCATGGTTGACGGTCGTGGTGCTTCTCTGGGGCCAATGGCTGCCGGCCCCGGTGGATGGCCAGGGAAGCGAGGTGGCCGGCATGATCACCGAGATCAAAGTCGGCCGGGGTCGCGTCGAGGTCAGGCCGGCAGGCGCTCAGGAATGGCGCCGGGCGGGGCCGCTGCTCGCGCTCCGGGCCGGCGATGGGGTCCGCGCCACCGAAGACGCCTCGGCGGTCATTGTGTTGAGCGGCGGGAGAGGGAGTGTCAAGGTGGTGGCGACCGTCTCCCCGTTCGTGGTTCCCGCCCCTCAGTCGGGGGAGGGCAAGACCCAGAAGGTATTGACGCTCCTGGATGCGAGCCTCGGCTTCCTCTCGACCACGGCCAAGGAACTGCCGCGGGCCACGCTCTCGACCCGGGGAGGGGCCAGGCCACCCGTGATCCTGACCCCCCGGAACGGTCCGGTACTGCCAGACTCCCTCACCTTCGAGTGGCTGGGGAGCCGGTTCTCCCGTTACACGATCCGGATCATGGCCCCCGAGGGGGTGGTGCTGGAAAAGAAGGACCTGACCGGGGCCCGGTTCGACTACCCGCCTGACGCTCCGCCGTTGAAGCCCGGGGTGCGGTATACCGTTCAGGTGATTTCGGGAAACCACCCAGTCCAAGCGGCCTGGTTCGAAATCCTGGATCCCAACCGCGCCCAGGCCGTTCGCCGGGACCTCGCGGAGTTGGAGCAAGCGGTCGGACCGACCGCCTCTCCCAACACGCTCGTCGCGCT
>JACQWA010000322.1 GCA_016209425.1 Candidatus Rokuibacteriota bacterium | reverse complement strand
GTACTACGGGACCCTGGCCTCGGTGGGGCTCTACTCCCTGGCGTACACGCTGGGAAGCGCCGTGAACGTCCTCATCTTCTCCCTCCAGCAGGCCCTGGGCCCCTTTTTTTTCTCGACCGCGGGCAACCGGGAAGAAGCCGAGAACGTCCTGCCTCGGCTCGCCACCTACGCCACCCTCGCCGTCTCCGTGGCGGTCATCGTCGTCTCGGTCTTCGCCCGAGAGGCGATCATGGTCATGGCCGACCCTCGCTACGTGGCCGCGTCGCAGGTCGTGCCCGTGATCGCGAGCCTGTACCTCGTGAAACCGCTCTCCCTCTTTGCCGTGTACGGGATCCTGTACCGGAAGCGACCGACCGTCCTGGTCGTGACCGTGCTCGCGTCGGCGGCGTTCAACCTGATCCTCAACGCCCTCCTGATTCCCCCGTATGGTACGATGGGAGCCGCGTTGGCCACGTGGATCACGTATGTGGGCGACGCGGGCATCACCCTCTGGTTGGCCCAGCGGATCTACCCGCTGGCGTACGAGTACGGCCGCCTCGGACAGCTGTTCCTGTTCAGCGGGATCGTCATCGGGGCGGGAATCCTCGTTCCCCCTGAGAGCGTCTGGTTGACCATGACCATCAAGCTCGGCCTGGTGCTCGGCTACCCCGTGCTCCTGTACGCGGGCGGCTTCTTCACGGGGGGGGAGGTCTCCGCCCTGTGGGGGGGGGTGCGGCGGGGACTTGTCGCCTTCTCCGGGAACGGGCCGGCGCGGAGGGGGGGATAGACGACGCCACGATACAAGGAGATCGGCGCCCTTCGCCGCCACGTCTTCCGGGTGCGGGAGTTCCTGAAGCGACGGTGTGACCCCCGCTTCTTCCTCTACCGCCTTAAGTGGAACCACGCCCACAGGCTCGACTGGGTGCTCCCGTTCCCGACCAATATCGACATCGAGCCCACGGGCCGCTGCAATCTGAAATGCGTCATGTGCCCTCAGGCCTTCGAGGAGGTCTCTCCCGAGGACGCCCGGATGATCGACCTGGGGCTCGTTCGCAAGGTGGTCGATGAGGCGGCGGGAAACGGGGTCTACTCCATCAAGTTCACCTGGCGCGGGGAGCCGGCCCTTCACAATGGGCTCGTGGAGATGGTCCGTTATTGCAAGAGCAAGGGGGTGCCGGAGGTCCAGTTCACGACCAACGGGACGCCCTACACCGAGCGGAAGATCCGGGACCTGATCGAGGCCGGTCTGGACCGCATCATCTTTTCTCTGGACGGCGCCCGGAAGGACACCGTGGAGAAGATCCGCGTCGGGCTCAACTACGACAGGGCCGTGGAGACGATCAAGACCTTCCATCGGCTCCGGGGCGAGACGGGGCGGATCAAGCCCTTCATCCGCATCCAGATGGTCCGAATGGAGCAGAACAAGGACGAGGTGGGGGACTTCATCCGCACGTGGAAGCCCTACGCGGATGATATCCGCGTCGCCGACGTGACCGACCGGGGCCAGGGGGGGCACCTCGCGGTCGGGGACCAGGTCGCGGTGGGGCGCCGGCGCTGTCCCCAGCCGTGGCAGCGGATGGTGGTCGCCCCCACCGGCGAGGTCCTGCCCTGCTGCGCCGACTGGCGCAAGGAGTGGGTGATCGGCGACGTGAGAAGCCAGTCGCTCAAGGAGATCTGGCATGGGCCCAAGATGGAGGCGATGCGCCAGGTTCAGCGGGAGATGCAGCTCGACCAGGTGAGCCCGTGCAGGACCTGCTTCGTCGCCGAGAGCTACGCGTGGGAAAAGGTAGCGGCGGCCGGTACGCCACGAGGGCAGGCCTGAGAAGGAGGTCAGGATGCCGTCTGAGCGGGAGGCTGCAGAGGAGACGCTGGTGAAGGCCGAGCGGGTGCTATCCCTGGTGCGGGATGCATTTGCCCGCTACCGTCAAGGGGCGACGTGAGCGACGCGAAACCTCTCGGTCTCGGGCGATCTGTCGTCGCGGCGCTCGCGGGGGTGTCCATCCTCGCCGCCGTGGGGCTCACGGCGTTCCGGACGCTTCGGACGTTCCCCGGCTTCAGCATCACCGGGGACGCACTCCTCTACGGCGAGCTTGCCCGCAACCTGCTGGCGGGCCGGGGGTTCGTGTCCGACTTCATCTATCCCGTGTCGCTCGCGTATCCGTTTCTCCAGGGGATTCCGCAGCCGCACACGCTCTACGGCCCGGGGTACCCCGCCGTGCTCGCGGGGTTCTTCGCGGCGTTCGGGGCGGACGACCTCGTGATCGTGGCGGCCAATCTCGCCATCTTCGTGCTGATGCTGCCGGTGGTGTTCGTCCTGGCCAGACGTCTCTTCGGGCCGGCGGGGGCCTGGCTCGCGACGCTGCTCTTGACGCTGGACAAGACGGTGGTGGCCAGTATCCAGAATGGCGGGACGGAGGTCCTGAGCATGGGGCTCGTGCTGGTCGGCGCCATACTCGTCGTGGAGGCGCCGCGCGCCCCCAAGGCCGCCGCGGCCGGGGTGGTGTTCGGGCTCGCCTATCTCACACGGCCCAATCTCGCCAGCCTGGCGCCGTTCGTGCTCCTGCACCTCTGGAGGCTGGGATCCGCCCGGATGATGGGGCCGTTTCTCGCCGGGGGTCTCGTGGTCGCCGCGCCATGGCTCGTGCGGACGTGGGTCGTCACGGGGCAGCCGCTCTTCTCGCTCTACCTGGTTGCCAACCTCGCCTTCGACAGTCCCGCCTTTCCCGGCTTGGTGGCGACGTTCGGGACGCTTACCCCCCGTGGGCTTGAGGTGATGGTCCGAGAATTCCCCGTGGACCTCCTCCAGAAGCTCCGGGGCAACCTTCTCTACTACGTCCGTCAGGCGTTCTTCACCGTGAATCCGGTGCTGATGGCCTCCTTCGTCGTGGCGGTCTTTTCGATCCCGTCAACCAGGCGGTCGCAGCGCCTGCTGGTGGACCTGCTCGGGGCGTGGCTGGTGGCGACGATTGTCGTCGCGTCGCTCATCGCGAAAGAGCCGAGATACCTGGCCCCGTTCGCGCCGGTGATCGTGGTCATCGCGACGGGGTGGGTGATCGAGAACCTCTCCCGTCTGGAGTTCGACCCGGCGCGGAGGCGGGCGCTGGTGGGGATCCTGGCCGTCGCCCTGGTGGGCCTGCCGCTGGTGAAGATCACGTACGACTGGACGCTGCGTCCGGCTCCCGCGCGCTTCCGGGATCCGAATATTGCCGCGGTGGGCCGGCTGACCGACCGTGAGGACGTGATCGTGTCGGACATCGGGCGGGGCCTGACCTGGTACCTGAGGCGACGGACGCTTCAGGCGCCGATCGACCGTCAGACGCTGGATCGGATCGACCGGGAGATCCTCCCCGTCAGCGCCATCTATCTCTCCGGCGCGGCCGCCACCCGCTGGCGCCAGATGTTCGGGCAGGACGGCTTCTCGCCGAAGGCGTACGCGCCGGATCGCTTCATGCTCGTGGAGGCGTTCGCGGATGGGGGCCTGCTGTACCGGAGGCGCGGCACCCCCTGAGCGGACCGGTGATCTGTCGCCGGACGGAGCGGATGGGAGCGTCCCCTTCTTGTCGCCGTCAGGTCGGGTGAACCACACGGAGCGTGACACGATGAGTGGCCACGGGCGGATCGTCGCGATTGTTCAGGCTCGGACGGGATCGTCACGCCTCCCCCGAAAGGTTCTCCGTCCGCTTCAGGGACGGCCGATGCTGGGGCACATCATCGAGCGGATCGGGCGGGCCAAGCGCGTCGATGTGATCGCCATTGCCACCACTGACCTTCCTGAGGACCAGGAGATCCTGGAGCTGGCGCGTCGGCACGGAGTGGAGGGGTTCGCGGGACCGGCGGCCGACGTGCTGGCCCGCTACCACCTGGCCGCGCGGGAGCACGCCGCCAACGTCATTGTCCGCGTCGGAGGCGACGAGCCGCTGCTCGACCCGGCCACCGTGGATCTCATGGTGAGTCGCCACCTTGAGAGCGGCGCCGACTACACAGACAACTGCCGGATGGTCAGGTCGTTTCCCGGGGGGCTTGTCGTGGAGGTCATCTCCCGTCTCACGCTGGATCGGATTGCCCGCGTGGCTCAGGAGCCTCACCAGCGTGAGCACGTGACCCCGTACCTTTACGAGCATCCCGAGGAGTTCAAGATCACGCTGGTTGAGGCTGAGGGGGACCTGAGGCGCCCCGAGCTCAGGCTCACTGTGGACACTCCGGAGGACTTTCGGCTCGTTGAGGCGATCTACCAGGCGCTCTGGGCCTCAGGGGAGATCATCGACGTCCGCCGGGCGATTCGCTTTCTTGACGGCCGGCCCGATCTGGTGCGCCTGAATGCCCACGTGAGGCAGCGGGGCGCCAGAGGGTGAGAGGAATGTGAGATGAGCAGCGTTACTGTCGGAGGGCGCGTCATCGGAGCGGGACACCCCTGCTTTGTCATCACTGAGGCCGGAGTAAACCACAACGAAGATCTTGATCTGGGCAAAGCGTTGATCCGCGCCGCCAAGGAGAACGGCGCGGACGCGATCAAGTTTCAGACCTACAAGGCCGAGCGCCTCTCCACGCGGTCGGCGCCGCGCTACTGGGTGGAGCCCGGCGACCCCGACGGGACCCAGTTCGACACCTTCGCCAGGCTGGACCGCCTGGATGAGGCCGGCCACCGTGAGCTCCAAGCGTACGCCCGGACGCTCGGGATCCTCTGGTTCTCCACCCCCTTCGACGAGGAGTCGGTGGATTTCCTCGATTCTCTCGATGTGCCGGCCTTCAAGGTCGCCTCGGCTGACATGACGTGCCACCCCTTCCTCGAGCACGTGGCCCGGAAGGGGAGGCCGATCTTCCTCTCGACGGGCACCGCGACACTCGGCGAGGTGGAAGAGGCAGTGCGGGTGATACGGGATACGGGGAATGGTCAAATCGTGCTGCTTCACTGCACCCTCTCCTATCCCTGCCCCCCCGAGGCGATCAACCTCAGGGCTATGCTGACGATGCGGGAGGTCTTTCCCCAGTGTCCCGTGGGACTCTCAGACCACTCGCTGGGGATCCCCGTTCCCCTCGCCGCTGCGGCCCTGGGAGCTACCACCATCGAGAAGCACTTCACGGTGGACAAAGGCCTGCCGGGAAGCCCGGACCATCACCTCTCGGCGGATCCGGCGGAGTTCCGGGCGATGGTCGAGGGGATCCGCGCCGTCGAGGCGGCTCTGGGTTCGCCCGGAAAGGGACCGGTGGACGCTGAGATGGCGGCCTACCGGC
>JACQWA010000325.1 GCA_016209425.1 Candidatus Rokuibacteriota bacterium | reverse complement strand
TCCCGAGGACGCTCAGACCGCGTCGGGCCTGATCGAGAAGGTCCGCCACGCCCTCGCCCGCTCCAAGCGTGAGGGCAAGAACCGCACCAGCCGGGACGTCGGCCTAAAGCTCCCGACGGAGAAGGAGGCGCTCGAGCAGTTCCACCGTCCCCGCCTCATGGCCCGCGAAAGGGACGTGGAGCGGTGCCAGATGCTCTTCGAGCAGGCCCCCGCGGGCCACAATCTCTGCATCCTGATCGAGGGTGAACACGGGCTGGGGAAGAGCCGTTTTCTCGCGGAGCTGCCGGGGCTGGCGCGGGAAACCGGTCTCAGGTTCATCCAGGGAGGATGCCTGGCGCAAAACCAGGCCGTCCCCTACAGTGCCCTGACACCCTGGCTCCAGGAGTACTTCGACCGCTCTCCGGACGCGGTCGCCCCAATCGCAGCCAGGTTGTCGGGGCCGAAGCTCGCCGCACTGGCGTCGTTGCTCGCCGTGCTGAAGCCCAGTGAGGGCGGGGGGGAGACGATCTCCGGTCCGATGCGACGAGGTCTGCTCTTCCACGGAATGTTGGACCTCCTCTGCCTGATGGTCGAGACCGCCCCGCTGGTGGTGCTCCTAGAAAATCTCCAATGGGCTGATGAGGCCAGCCTGGAGGTCCTCCTTCATCTCCTGAGCCGGGACGACGGGAAGCTCGTCGTCTGCGGGACGGCGGTGACCGACGTCCTCGACGCGGCTGATTCCGCTTTCAAGCTCCGTTCCCTCCCGGACTTTTTGCCTTACTTCCAGGAGTCACCCCACTTCCATCGGGTGACGCTGTCTCCGCTCACCCATGCTCAGGTCGGAGAGCTGGCCGCCGACATCCTCCGGCACCCCGTTCCCGGCCGCTTTCAGCAGCTGCTCTGGGAAGTGAGCCGGGGGGTCCCGCTCCTGGTGGAGGAGACCCTGAAGGGGCTGATCACACGCGGGACCCTGAGGGAGGAGGAGGGGGCGTGGAATTTTGAACAGATGACCCCGGAGGACTTTCCTGCCTCCGCGGAGGAGGCGATCGCGAGGCGCTTGGAGATCCTGGAACCGGAAACCCTCGAGGTCGTTTCCGAAGCGTCGGTCATCGGCCGCGACGTGGATCTCGCGGTGCTGGCCGAAGTGTTGGGCCAGGACCCGGGGGAGACCCTCCAACTCGTGGATCGCGGGCGTCGCTCCGGCCTGTTCGAGCGGATCGACCCCCTCGCCGATCCGGGCGATATCCGGTTCGCCAACGCCTCGCTCCAAAAGATCGTCTACAACGGCCTCGATGTCGCGCATCGCCGCCAGACCCACCGGAAAGTCGCGGAAGTCTACGAACGGCTGGCGAGTCCCGGAAGCGATGAGGCCCTGGGGCCCCTCAGCTATCATTTCGAGCGCTCTGACGACACCGGCAAGGCCGGCGTCTACCGCGAGAAGGTCCGCGCGCTTCGGGACTGGCTCTTCTCCGCGTCGGAGACCCGCGAGGGAAAACCCCCTTCGCGGGGGGGTGCTGAGCCCGACACTGTCAAAGTCCGAATCCCGGAGGCCACGCAGCTGCTCGGTGAGCACACCTTGCCGCTGGCCGTGCAGTTCGCCAAGGTGCTGACCCTCGCGGCGAAGAACCGGCGGGTTTTCCCCGAAGGAAGCCAGCTCGTGCGGGAGGCGGTGGCCGGCGCCACGGCCGCCCTGGTGAAGTTGCTGGAGCAGGTTGATGCGGTCACGCTGGCCGAGCACCACGGAGCCCTCCTGGTGAACGGCCAAGCCGCGGAGGGGAAGGCGGTGGGGGCGGTGGCCCAGGATCTGCTCCGCCTCTTCGGGGAGCACGGGATTCGCAGCGTGACATTCGTGCGCGGGGTGGCCGAGCCGGAAGTGGACCAAGTCGTCAAAATTCTCGGGGGTCCTCCCCAAGGGATTCCGGCGGAGATTTCCCCCTGGGAGGAATTGCTTGCCTCCCGCGGAATCCTTCACGCGGGGGTCTTTCCCGCCATCTACGTGGCCGCGACCCGGCGTGCGACCGAGACGCCCCAGGAAGTGGAGGCACCGCTGGACGATGAAGCCCTGCGTCTGGCGGCGGAAGTGTTCCGTTCCCTCGCCGCCTCGGTGGATAACCTCCGGCTCTACCCGCCCGAAAATGAGCTGAACCTCCTGATCCAGGAGAGGCTGGAGCGCCAAGCCCAGGCCCTCCTCGGGCGGATTCCGGTGGTGACCCTGGCCCTCGCCGACGACACCATCGTGATCAACGGTGCCCGTCCCAACCCGAAATGGTTCGGCCTCACGATCCCTCTTCTCCATAAGCTCATGCAGGACAACGGTCTGACGAGCCTGACGCTGTTCCAGGGCGTGACCCGCGCCGACCTCGGAGTATTCCTCGCCGAACTGGCCCGCCCCCGGGAAGAGGACCCAGGCAATCCGTTTCTCTGGGAGAAGCTGCTCGCGGACCACGGGATCGCGACCATCCAGGTGGGGACCAGGTTCTATGCGGCAGCGCGCGCATTGCTGACGGCGGGCGACGAGCGCCGCGCTGCCGGTCTCGAATTGGCGCTCACCGAGGAGGAGCGGTTATTCCAGCAGGCGGCGCGATGGTTGGACGACCCCACCGCGCCGGCCTTTCACCACGAAGCGATCCTCCCCGCGCTGGAGTCCTGGCTTGGCTCCGAGCGAGAGGACCTGGCCCGCCGACTGCTGGACCGGATCACGGGGGGTCTCGCGAACCCGACGGCAAGCATCCGCCAGCGCGCCGCCACCGGCCTCCACCTGCTCTTCACGAAGGCGCCCGCCCGAACCCTCTCGTGGCTTCTCCGGGTCTCGCTCGAGCCGCTGGAGAACGCCCTGCTGAAGGAGACGAGCCTCCCCCCCTTTCAGGCAGAGGTCAGCGCCGCGGCCGAGGCCCTGAAGCTGCTCGCCAAGGCAGGGGACTTGACCCGAGCGGCCGGCTTGGCCGAGGCCCTGGGCAGGGCTCAGGCTGCGAAGCCCGATCACAAAGAACTTCTCCACGTGGCGGTGACCGCCGTGGAGGGCCTGGCCGAGGCGGGCGCCTTCCAACCGGTTCTCGTCGCGTTGAGGGGGAGCGATCCGGCCTCCCGCGAGCAGGGCAAGGCCGTTCTGACCGCTTTGGGGGAGGGGATCCTTCGGTTCCTGGTGAACGTCGTGGCCCTGGAGGAGTCGGAAGAGGTCCGGAAGGTCGCCGCGACGCTCCTCCGATCGCTGCCCGGCGCCGGGCTCCGACTCCTGGTGCCTCAGCTTCGTCCCCCGGCCTCGGGAGAGCTCTCGCGTCGAATCGTCAGCGCGCTGGACATCCTCGCCCCCGAGCTGGGCCCCGACTTCTTCTTCCTCCTGGCTCACCCGGATGTCCTCGTCCGAGCCGAGTTGGCCGGCGTGGTCTCCCGTCTTCCCAGGGCGGCGGCTGTGAGATTTCTGGGGCGCGCGCTCGGAGAGCCCCAGCCCGAAATTCTGGCCGGGGCACTTGAGTGCGTCCGGGCAATCCAGGCCATGGAACTGTTGGAGGCTACCCTCCAACTCCTCAAGCGCGGGGCCCCTCCCGAGGTCCTGAAGGCCGCGTGCCTCTGCCTCGGGCATCTCAAGGATCAGCGGGGCGTCCGCCCCCTCGCCGAGATCCTCCAGCGCCGGCCGCGCTTCCTGGGGCTGGTCAAGGGCCTGCCGGACACGGTCCGGGCCGCCGCCGCGCGGGCCCTCGGAGACCTTCCCTTCCCGGAGGCCCAGGAGGGCCTCCGCGCAGTCCTCAAGGATTCGAGCCTTGCCGTTCGCTCGACGGCCCGCCTGGCCCTGTCGCGGCTGCAGCAGGGGCGGGAGCCTCGATGACCTACGGCGCGATCCTGTTCGATCTCTTCGACACACTCGTCCGCTTCGACCGCAGCCGCTTGCCGGAAGTCCAGATCAACGGAAGGACCGTGCGTTCGACGGCGGGACACCTCTTTCCGATCCTGGCCCCTTACGCCCCCGGGGTGGACTTGGCGAGGTTCTTCGAGGCCCTCATCTGGAGCTGGCAGGAGGCGGAGCGGATGCGCGCCGTCGACCATCACGAGGTCGCGGCACCCGAGCGCTTCCGTCTCTTGTTCTGCCATCTGGGTCTCGACCCCACCCGGATCTCGTCCGAGGTCGTGCAGGCCCTCCTCAACACCCACAAGCACTACCTGTCCCAGGCGGCGGAGTTTCCCCCGCCGCATCGGGCCGTCCTCAGCACCCTCTCCCGCCGCTACCGGCTCGGCATCGTTTCCAACTTCGATTACGCGCCGACGGCGCACGGGATCCTGGACCGGGAGGGAGTGGCCGGCCTGTTCCAGGCCGTCGTGATCTCCGCCGAGGTCGGGTGGCGGAAACCCAACCCGATCATCTTCGAAGCCGCCTTGCGCCACCTGAGCGTCGCCCCTCGAGAGGCGTTGTTCATCGGCGACCGGCCGGACATCGATGTCCTCGGAGCGAAGGGGGTGGGCATGGACGTCGCCTGGCTCAACCCGGATGGCGAGCCGGTCCCGCCGGGGATTCCGGCACCGGAGTACGAGGTCAAGGCGCTCACCGAGATTGGCCCGCTTCTGGCCTCCGGGGAACCGGGGCTGTAACCTTCCGGCCCTTCGGCGCATCTGATAGGATAGGGAAGAGAACAAGGGGCGGGCTCGGCACACAATGGCAACCGTGAGAAAAGTCATCATCATCGGCTCGGGGCCGGCCGGCTACACGGCGGCCATCTACGCGGCGCGGGCGAACCTCTCCCCGCTCATGTTCATCGGGGTTCAGTGGGGCGGGCAGCTCATGCTGACCACCCTGGTCGAGAACTACCCGGGCTTCGTGGACGGGATCGACGGTCCGCCGCTCATGGAGATCTTCCGGAAGCAGGCCGAGCGCTTCAACACCGAGATCATCCCCGAGGACGTGACGGCCGTCGATTTCAGGCGGCGCCCGCTCGTGGTCATCGCGGGGGATCAAGCCTATGAGGCCCTGACCGTGATCGTCGCTACGGGCGCCTCTGCCAAACTCCTCGGCCTCGAATCCGAGAAGAAGCTGATGGGGCGCGGGGTCTCCACCTGCGCCACCTGCGACGGCTTCTTTTTCAAGGACAAGAACATCATGGTCGTGGGAGGGGGCGATTCCGCCATGGAGGAGGCCCTCTATCTCGCCCGACTCGGCCGGAAGGTGGAAGTCGTCCACCGCCGGGACACCCTCCGCGCGTCCAAGATCATGCAGGAGCGCGCCTTCAAGAACTCCAAGATCGAGTTCATCTGGGATTCCACGGTCGAGGAGATCCTGGACGTGGACAAGGGCATGGTGAGGGGCGTCCGACTGAGGAACGTCACGAGCGGCGACCGCTCGGAGCGGCCGGTGGACGGGCTGTTCATCGCCATCGGCCACGAACCGAACTCGCAGCTCTTCAGGGGGCAGATCGACCTCCTGCCCACCGGGTACATCAAGGTGGTCCCCGGAACCACCCAGACCTCGGTGCCGGGCGTCTTCGCCGCCGGGGACGTTCAGGATTTCACCTACCGCCAGGCCGTCACCGCCGCCGGGACCGGCTGCATGGCCGCCCTGGAAGCGGAGCGATACCTGGAGGCCCACCACTCGTGAAGATCCAGGTC
>JACQWA010000321.1 GCA_016209425.1 Candidatus Rokuibacteriota bacterium | reverse complement strand
GCCAGGACTGCGCGATCATCACGCCGATCAGCATTGCGACGAGCGAAACAACGACCAGCGAGACTCGATTCTTCATCGCGATCTCTCCTCATGAGGACCCGTTCGGCCCGTTGCCGTTCCTGTTCACCCTCATGCGACCTATCCGACCCCCGCTCACCTCCTTCCCCTTCACATCGGCAGACGCTTCGCGATAATCTCGCGCATGATCTCCGAGGAGCCCGAGGCAATCGTCCAGAGCCTCACGTCGCGGAAGAACCCCTCCACCGGGAACTCCCGCATGTAGCCGTAGCCCCCGTGGAGCTGGACCGCGTGGTAGGCGACCCGGTTGGCCACCTCCGTGGCGTAGAGCTTCGCCATGGAGACCTCCCTCACGCACTCCTCCCCGTCCGCGAAGAGGGCCGCGGCGTGATAGACGAGCTGCCGGGCCGCCTCCAGTTCCGTGGCGAGATCGGCCACCCGGTGGCGCAGGGCCTGGCGGGCCGCGAGAGGCTCGCCGAACGCCTGGCGCTCGCGCAGGTAGCCGATCGTGTCCTCCAGCGCCTGGCGGGCGCTCGAGAGGGCCAGGACCGCGGCCACGAGCCGCTCGCGCTGGAGTCCCGCCGAGAGCTGGTAAAAGCCCTTCCCCTCCTCGCCCAGGAGGTTCTCCGCGGGGACCCGGCACTCCGAAAACGCCAGCTCCGCGGTATCGGACGCACGCATCCCCATCTTGTCGAGCTTCCGGCTGACTTGGAGACCGGGGCTCGCGCGCTCCACCAGGAACATCGAGATCCCCTCGTGCCGGCGCCCCGGTCGGCCGGGGCCGGTCCGCGCGGCCAGGAAGTAGAGCTCGCCGTAGACGCCGTTGGTGATGAAAATCTTGTTCCCGGTAATCAGGTAATGGTCGCCCTGTCGGACCGCGCGCGTCTGGATCCCTGCCATGTCCGACCCGGCCCCCGGCTCGGTGATCCCCAGCGCGCAGACCGTCTCGCCCCTGATGATGCCGGGGAGATATTGTTGCTTCTGAGCCTCCGTCCCGTAGCGGGTCAGCCACGGCGCGGACATGTCGGTGTGGACGAGGACGCTGAACGCCACGCCGCCGGAGCGGCAGCGCGCCATCTCCTCGGCGAAGACGACCGTCGAGAGAAAGTCTCCGCCGCCCCCGCCGTACTCAGCCGGGAACTCGAGGCCCAGGAAACCCTGCTCGCCGAGCCGCAGCCAGAGGGACCCGGGAATCCGCCCGGCCTCTTCCCACGCGCCCACGTGAGGCACGATCTCCTTCTCCACGAAGGCGCGGACGGACTTCCGGAGCATTTCGTGCTCGGCCGTGAAGAGGCGGGTCACTTCTTCACCCGCCGTAGCTCGAGAGCGCGCAGCTCCGTCCTGCGGATCTTCCCGCTGATGGTCTTGGGGAGGTCGGGGACGAACTCGATCTCGCGCGGGTACTTGTACGGGGCGGTGACGGTCTTGACGTGCTCCTGGAGCTCGGCGACGAGCGCCTCGGACTGCGCGTGGCCGGGCGCCAGGACCACGAAGGCCTTGACGATCTCCCCGCGCATGGCGTCGGGCTTGCCGACCACTGCGGCTTCGGCAACGGCCGGGTGCTCGACGAGCGCCGACTCCACCTCGAAGGGGCCGATCCGGTAGGAGGCGCTGTTGATGACGTCGTCGGCGCGGCCGACGAACCAGAGATAGCCATCGGGGTCCATGGAGGCGCGGTCGCCGGTGATGTACCACTCCCTGCGGTGGCACTTGGCCGTCGCGTCGGGGTTCTTCCAGTACTCCGTGAACATCCCGACCGGCCGCTCCGGGACGACCCTGATGGCGAGGTCTCCCTCCTCGCCGCGTGGGAGCTCCCGGCCGTCCTCCCCGACGATGGCGAGCTGATGGCCGGGGGCCGCCGGCCCCATGGAGCCCGGCTTCCACGGCGTCACGCGGAAGGTGCCGGCGACCAGGACCGACTCGGTCTGGCCGTATCCCTCGTAGATGTGGTGGCCCGTGCCCTCCTTCCACGCCTCGATCACCTCGGGGTTCACGGCCTCACCCGCCCCCACGCAGTGGCGGAGGGTGGGGAACTTGTACTTCTTGAGCGGCTCCAGCACGAACATCCGGTAGGCCGTCGGCGGGGCAAAGAAGGTGGTGATCGGGAAGCGCTCGAACATCTCGAGAGCCGCGGACGGCTCGAACTTCTTCCCGCGCGCGTCCCAGATGAAGATGGCCGCCCCCATGTTCCAGGGGGCGAAGAGACAGGTCCACGCCGCCTGGGCCCAGCCGGTGTCGGAGAGCGTCCAGTGGAGGTCCGTGGACCGGTTGTCGAGCCAGAACTTTCCCGTGATGACGTGGCCGAGGGGATAGGAGGCGTGGGTGTGGAGGACCATCTTGGGAAACCCGGTGGTCCCCGAGGTGAAGTAGATCATCATCGGGTCCCGGCTCGAGTTGCCGGGATGGGCCAGCTCTGCCGAAGCTTTCGCCATGAGCGGTTCGTATTCCAGCCAGCCCTCCCCGGCGCGTCCCACGACGATCCGGTGCTTCACCGAGGGGCACTCGCCCAGGACCTGATCGACCTTCCAGGCGTTCTCCTCGTCGGTGATGACGACGGACGCCTCAGCGACGCCGAGGCGGTACTGGATGTCCTTGGTGGTCAGGAGCGTCGTGCCGGGGACCGAGACCGTGCGTGCGCGGAGGCAGCCCAGGACGATCTCCCACCACTGATAATAGACCCGGGGGAGCATGATGAAGACCCGTTCCCCGGGGGCGACGGCGAGGCCCCCGAGAACGTTGGCGAAGCGCTTCGAGCGGGCGGCGAGGTGGCGGAACGTGAACCGGCGGGGCTGGCCGTCGGGCGAGACCCAGAGCAGGGCGAGTTTGGACGGGTCCTGCGCCCACCCGTCGAAGGTGTCAAACGCCCAGTTGAAGTGCTCCGGGACCCCGAGCCGGAAGCTCCGGCAGGTCTCGGCATAATCGGCCAGGTTGGGCGGGACAGAGTGCATGCTCTCCCCCGGCAGTGGCCGCGATGATATGCCAGCGACTCCGGGCTGTCAAGACGCGCCGGTATTGTCCGCGAGGCCCCACTGGATCGATCGCCTCGCCTGCCCGGAGGAGAACCGACGACGGGGCGCCATCACGGCTGCATCAGGAGGTCGTCTCGCGCGTTGCCTCGCTGTGCGGGATGCGGAACGCATAGATCAGCTTGCCGAAGATGATGTAGCTCGCGATCGTCCACGCAAGCTCGATGATCTCCGGCTCGGAGTAGTGCCGCCTGAGATCGTCCCAGACACCGTCGGGGATCGTCCGGTGGTCCCGGTAGAAGGCCTCGGTGAAGCGGAGAACCGCCTTCTCCGCCGGGCTGAAGTTCTCCGTCTCGAACGCGTCCACGCGCGCGAGCTCGGCCTCCGTCGTCACACGCCTTGCCAAGGCGTAGCGGGTGGACTGTCAGTAACGGCACTCGTTCAGGTTGGCGATCCGGATGCGGGCCAGCTCCTTGACCCGGAGCGGCACGCGTCCCTTGTTCACGAGCGAGCCGTAGAACTCCATGAACGTGGCAAAGAACTGCGGCATCTGGCCGAACACCCGGTGAATGTTGACGTCGCCCCCCTGCGCCCGCCAGCGGAGGGCGGCCTCGCGCAGGGCCGGCTCCAACTCCTCAAGCTCGAGCATCCGCGTGATCGGCATCAGGTGCCTCCTTTCTTGCCGTCGCGTGCGTGCCCCATCGGCCCGTCAGACCCTACGCGGGGATGCGGACGAACCCCTCCATCAGGCGGCGAGCGGTGCGATACACGGTGACCTGGCGGGCCACGGCAACGCCGCTCGCGTCGCGCCCCACGCGGGCGGCGATGGGCAGGATGCCCGAAGGATGGCCGAGACGGATGTCCCCAGGGGGAGAGGACAAAGGTGAGGGGGAGAGGGCTGAGGGGGAGACGCACTCGGAGACGACGGTGCCGTCGATGCGGGCGGCGACGGCCAGACACATGGCGGCCGTGAGCGCGAAGGCCCGATGGCACTGACCCATGGAGATCACGCGGGCCACAAGATCCACCTTCTGGAGGCCGACCTCCCGACCATCCAGCGACCGGTAGCCAGCCGCCGGCCCCACCAGCGCGATCTTCGGGATGGCGGGGCTTCCGGGAATCCCCATGCGCCGGGCGCCGGCCGCTCGAATGGCTTCCAGGCGCTCGAGCAGGGCCGAATCCCGGTCGATCGCTTCGGGGGCTTCGGTCCCGAGGAGTCCCAGTTCCCCGGCTCGGACGAAGACCACCGGATTTGTCGCGTCCACCAGCGAGGCCTCGATGGCGCCGACTCCCGACACGTCGAGGGTGTCGCGCTGCCGGCCCGTCGGAAGCAGTTTCCCGGTCGCAGCGCCCCCGGGATCGAGGAAATCCAGCGCAATCCGGGCGGCGCGCCCGGGAACGCCCGGCAGCTCGAAGTCGCCCTCGATGGCCGCCTCGCCACTGGCGACGGGAACGCGCGCGACGACGAGCTTCTTCGTATTGGTGTTGTGGAGGCGGACGGCCGTGAACGGCTCGACGGCCGGAACCAGCCGCTCGTCGATCGCAAACGGCCCGACCGCGCTCGTACAGTTGCCGCAGTTGCCCCGGTAGTCCACGAGCGGCTCGGTCACGCTCACCTGGGCAAACGTGTAGTCCAGATCGGCGTCCGGGCGGCTCGTGGACCCGACGATCACCGCCTTGCTGAGCGACGAGATCCCACCGCCGAGGCCGTCGAGCTGTCGGCCGTAGGGGTCGGGGCTCCCCAGGGCGGCAAGGAGGATTTGGTCGCGCTCCCGGGCATCCTCAGGGAGATCGGCGGCGTGGAAGAAGAGGCAACGGCTGGTCCCGCCGCGCATGAAGACCGCTCGGACGCGCCGCTGGGGCACGGGGCCACTACCTCCGCGCCCCCTCACCTTTGTCCTCTCCTCCGCCGGGGGAGAGGGATGGGTGAGGGGCGGGAGAGGAAAGCCGGGTGTAGGCCAGCAGGCCGCCCGCCAGCAGGATGTCGCGCTCGCGGCGAGTCAGCGGACACCGGACGGTGAGCCGCGCCCCGCTCCGCTCGTTCAGCACGGTCGGCGGCTCCCCGGACGTCAGTCGCGATTTCAGCCGTTCGATCCGCAGCTGATCCCCTTGCGCAACGGCCGCATAGGCAGCGGAATCCTCGAACTCGAGAGGGACAATGCCCCAGTTGATCAGGTTGGCGCGGTGGATGCGGGCAAAGGACATGGCAAGGACCGCGCGCACTCCGAGCGCCATCGGGCCCGAGGCCGCCGACTCGCGGGACGAGCCCTGGCCGTAATGCTCGCCCGCGACGATCACTCCACCCTTCGCGGCTTTTGCCCGTGTCACGAACTCCGGGTCCAGATGCTTGAAGCAGAACTCGGCCAGGGCCGGGATGTTGGAGCGGACGACCAGGGCCTGAACTCCCGAGGGCGAGATGTCATCGGTGGAGACCTTGTCGCCGACCTTGAGCAGCACCGGCGCGACGAGCGTGTCCTCAGGCGGCGCGCCCACCGGTATCGCCTTGATGTTAGGCCCCTTGACCACCTCGATGCGGGCCGCCTCGGATTCGGGAGCGGGCCACACCAGCCCTGCCGACGATGCGGCGAAGCTTTCAGGGAACACCACCACCGGCGGCGCGCCGTGGGTGCGGGGATCGCTGATCACCCCCGTCAGGGCCGACGCCGCTGCCACGACCGAGGAGCAGAGGTAGACCTGGTCATCCTTCACACCACTCCGCCCCGGGAAGTTCCGATTAAAAGCGCGGAGACTCTTCGCCCCCGCAGCCGGGACGTGGCCGAGGCCGGGGCAGGCCCCGCAGGTGGACTCAGAGAGTACCGCCCCCGCGGCGAGGAGATCGGTCACCAGCCCCTCGCGGGCCATCACCTCCAAAATCCGGTGGCTTCCCGGGAAGAGGACAAAGGAGACCGATGGGTGAACCTTCCGCCCCTTCACGACCTGGGTCACCCCATACATGTCCTCCCAGGAACCGTTCGTGCAGGAGCCCACCATCACCTGCTCGATCCGGGTGCCCGCAACCTCGCCGACGGGCACCACGCGGTCGGGGGAACCCGGAAGCGCCACCAGCGGCTCAATCCGTGAGAGGTCCACCTCGATCCGATCGTCGTACTCCGCGTCGGAGTCGGCGGCGGCTGGGCGCCAGTCCGCCTCCCGTCCGAGTAATTTCAAATAGTCGCGCGTCACCTCGTCGGAGGGGAACACGGTCGTGGCCAGGGTCAGCTCGGCGCCCATGTTGGCGATGGTCGCACGCTGGGGAAGGGAGAGCGTGGCCACCCCCGGTCCCGCGAACTCGAAGATCTTCCCGCTCCCGCCCTTCACCGTCAGACGGCGGAGCAGCTCCAGAATCACGTCCTTGGCAGTCACCCATGGGCCCAGTGAGCCCGTGAGCCAGACGCGGGTGACCGCCGGCATTCGAAGCCAGTACGGCCCCCCGCCCATGGCCACCGCCACGTCGGTGCCGCCGGCCCCAATGGCGAGCATCCCGGCGCCCCCGCAGAGGGGGGTGTGGCTGTCCGTGCCGAGGAGGAACTCGCCTGGCACGCTGAAGGTCTCCAGATGCACCTGGTGGCAGATGCCGTTGCCGGGCTTGGAGAAGATGGCGCCGTAGCGGGCGGAGGCGGTCTGAAGGTAGCGGTGATCGTCGGAGTTCCGCGAGTCCACCTGGTAGACGTTGTGGTCGATGTAGGTGACGGCGCGCTCGACGCGCAGGCGCGGCAACCCCATGGCTTCGAACTGGAGAAAGGCCATGGGGCCGTTGGTGTCCGTCAGGAGGACCTGATCCACGGCCAGGGCGATTTCCTG
>JACQWA010000320.1 GCA_016209425.1 Candidatus Rokuibacteriota bacterium | reverse complement strand
GCTGAGATCGTCCACGAAGTAGACCTTGGGGACCAGAAGTTCCCGCGGGATGAAGCGCGCGGCATCGACTTGGCGATCCGTGGACTGCTCGCAGCGCTGAAGGACGATCAGGAGGTCCTGGCTCACGGGATGGTTCTCTTCGACGGCCTCTACGCCGCGCTGGGAGACCGTCCAGGGCAGTAGAGGCCCGCCAAAGAGCATCTCCGTGTGCCCGAGAATGTGCTCTCGAGGGGCTTAGGGCTACCCTAAATCGCCCCCCAGCCAGGCGGCGAACGGTCCGAAATCGCTCCGAGGTTCAGCGGCTTGACTTTGAGAGGGTGGTGTATATAGAGAGACATCGTCGTGCGTACACAAACACACAGAGGAGCAGTACCGTCGTCTACGCCGGTGGGCGGGCTGGCTCGGAGTCTCGCTGTCGCAAGCCGCGCGCCGCTCCCCCGCCGACCGTCTGGCGAGGCGAGAGGCCGCGCCGTCCCGCGAGGAGCGGGCGCGCGCAGCGCTGGCGGTCTGTGGCAAGGACGCCGACCGAGCGGGGCCGTCCCGGATCGCTGCGGACCATGACCCTCACCTGGCGGAGGCCTCCCGCTGGTGAGCGTGCTTGTGGACAGCCACTTGCGCTTCTAAGGGTGGCTCGCGGTAGAATGCCGGGATGAGCGCTCCGATGCTGCGAAGCGTCGTGCATGCCCGGGTCACGCCGGACGCGGAGGGTGGGTACGTGGCCACCTGCGAGGAGATTGCCGTGGTCACCCAGGGCGAGACTCTCGACGAGGTCATCGCCAATCTCCGCGAGGCAGTGGCCCTCCACCTCGAGGGCGAGGACCTGGCGGCTCTCGGCTTCGTCCCCGAACCCACCATCCTCGTTACCCTGGAGCTGGCCCCGGCGCATGCCTAGGCTCCGGCGCCTGTCCGGCGCGGAGCTGGTCCAGATCCTCCGCCGCTTCGGGTTTGTCCTCCATTCGCAGCGCGGCAGCCATCTCAAGCTCCGCCGGACACTGCCCAACGGTTCAGACGCTCACGGTTCCTGCTCACACCGAGATCAAGCTCGGCACGTTGCACGCCGTCTTCAAACAGGCGACCCGCTTCATCCCGGAAGCGGATCTGCGCCGGTACTTCTACACGGACTGATCCGGCCCGGGGCTCCGCATCCAGGGAGGCAGCTCGGCCCCGCAGATCATGCCTCGATCAATGTGCCCGAGAATGTGCCCGCGAGGGGCTGGAACCCACCCCCAATCACCCCCCGCGAGCCAATGAGGGAAAGAAAAACCCGCCGGCAAGTTCGCGACTTGCCAACGGGTTCGAGAGTGCCAGCCAGCATGTGAGGCCAGCGCTCTGCCAACTGAGCTAATCGTTCCGCTGAAAAGTTACATAGTTACAGAACACCTGTCAAGGGCTTCCCCCTCAGGTGTGCCCGACACGCAGCTAAAGTTACGAGAACGCACCGGACTCAAGGCCTTCGATCAGGCGCATGACGGCCGCCGTGCCGTCCTCGGTGTCAAGCAGGTCGATCGGCCGCATCTTGAGCAAGAGCGGGTGATGCTGCTCGAAGAACAAGAGACGATCTTCGGGCATAATGAGCTTTCCCAACGCATCCAGGGCGCGGCGCAGTCGGGCGAGCTTGGCCGCCACTCTGGCGTCAGGCTTGCTTCCACCCTCCCAGCGCGCCACCGTACTCCAGGCCACCCCCATCAGGTCGCCGAATCGCTGTTGTGAGATCGGTTTGCCCGGATCGGGGGCGAGCCGACGCCGAAGGTCGCGGATCTGTTCCGCGACCGATCCGCCCGCGAGGCCAGCCCTTCTCGACGGATACTTTCGTTTCCCCCGAGGGTCGTGCTCAACAGCTCGCCTCTTCATCGCGCCTCTCCATGGACGAATCGTTCCCATTCGTCTCTTGCTGAGTCCACCCTGAGCTGCGCCTCCACGCCCTCCAAGAAGACCGCGACACAGACGCCGCTCGGCCGATTCCGCACCGAGCGGTAAACGATGCCGGCCTTGGTCTCCTTGCGGAGCCGGCGCGCCAGGACCTTCAGGCTCTCGGGCGCAGGATCTGCCTCGAGCTCCGCCTGGGTGATGTCATACCGCTCTTGTTGATCTCGACCCCTGAAGTCCACGAGCCGTTCTGTGACCCCTTTCGGAATGACGACTCGCCATGCCGCAAAGGCCCTCATGTTCACCCGGGCTTCCCCCGCGTGGGCCGTCACCTCCAACCAGGCGGTTTGTAAGCTATCGGCCAGGTAAGTCGTCGGCTCGCTCTCGGGATCCTCGTGAAAGCGACCTCCCCCACTCCTCAATACCTCCCGTTTTGTCCGGCGACGTAAACTGACGACGCGGTACCAAGAGGGGTGCCCTCCAGATCCCTGCGTCATGTCTCTTAGAGTATATCATCCGATATACCTCTTGTACAGTACAAATGGGGCCCGCTGGGTACTTTCCTGGAGGCGCACTGGCGTAAAAGGCCGCGCCCCCCCGCCAGCTCGACCTCCGGGTCCCCGCCGCGTACCTCGGGGTCTCCGACTGATGATGGGCATAGCATGACGCCGAGCCTCACG
>JACQWA010000318.1 GCA_016209425.1 Candidatus Rokuibacteriota bacterium | reverse complement strand
CCGTGGCGGCCGGCGCTACTGTCATCACCCCCAGCGCCGGTGTGGACGTGAAAGGCTTCGACTCGTGCACCTTTATCGCGGCGCTCGGCGCTATCGTCGCCGGCGCCGCGACCTCGGTCGAAGTGCATCAAAGTTCTGACGATGGCGTGGCCGACGCCTACAGCGCCCTTCTCGCTTCGAAGGTCACCGTGGCGGACGACCAGGACAACAAGCTGGTCTTCGTCGAGGTGACACGGCCGCAGAAGCGCTACTTGAAGCTGATCGTCAACCGCGCGACTCAGAACGCGACGTTGGACGGCATCGTCGCCATCTTGAGTGGCCCGCAGGCGGCGCCGCCAACACACGACAGTGCGACGGTGATTTCCGGTTCCAAACTGATGCACGCGCCGGCGGAGGGGACGCCATAAATCAATCTCCAATTCCTCGCGCGCCTCTCGGTCTCAGGCATCGAGAGGCGCGCTATACTTCTCCGAGTGATGGAACATCGGCGCAAGCGATTACCCGGAGCGCCTGGATGCCAATCCTGGAAGGAGAATTTCACTAAAAATGGGAGTCGTAGGCGAGCTGCTCGTCCGCCTCGGGGTCGAGGAGAAGGACTTCAACAAGGGCCTCGGCCGCATGAAACGGCAGCTCAAGGAGCTCGGCCGGGACGTCACTGAGATCGGGAAGGTGCTCTCGATCGGCCTCTCCGCTCCCCTGGCCGGCCTGGCGGTGGCGGCGATCCGGTCCTCCGACGAGATGAGTACCGCCTTCAAGGACTTCGGCGCCGCGGTGAAGACCTCCCTCGGAGAGATGGGCCGCGAGATCGGTAAGGCGATCGACCTCGAGGGTATCCTGAGATCCCTCGCCGGCGCCGTCAGGGAGGGGGTCGAGGCCTTCAAGTCTCTACCGGATTTCGCGAAGACCTTCCTGGTCGTTGTCGGTGGCTTGGTAGTGGTCCTCGGGCCGCTGGTCACCCTGTTCGGGAAGATGATCACCGCCCTGGGCAGCCTGGTCGGTGCTTTCAAGGCCCTCGCGATCCTCGTGGGAGGCCTGGCAACTGGCCCCTTCGCGGCTTTGATCGCTGCCGCGGCGGCCCTGGCCGGAGGCATCGCCTACCTCGGCTTCAAGTTTCTTCCTGTCAATGATCAGCTCGAAGAGGCGGCGAGGCGATCGAAGGAACTTGCCGACAATTTCGGCTTGATCGGTAAGAAGCTCAGCCAAGCCAAGATCAATGAAGAATTCAACAGGATCCAGCGCGAGCTCGGGGTCACCGACGAGCGCATGAAGGAGATCATGGCCGACCTGCCGGGCATGCTGGCACGCTCGGGGGAGTTCGCCGAGAGCTTTCAGCATGGCCTGAAGCACCTCCAGGCCTTCATCCTGACTCAGGGCGAGTTATCCGATCAGTGGGAAAAGATGCCAGTAGCCCCGGAGAGGTTCTTCTCGACGTTCTCGGAAGGTCTCCAGGCCGGCCTCAACTCACTCATCCAGTTCTCGGCCCAGGGGATCGGCACGATCAAGCCTGCTCTGGTCTCGCTCGGCAACGGGCTCGCCGAGGCCGGCCGACAGGCATTCGAGATGAATCACGCCCTCGAGATAGCCTGGAGGGAGATGGTCAACACCCTCAAGGTCACCTACACGAACGTCATGGGAACGCTCCAGGAAGTAGCGAGCGCGCTCTTCCAGGGGATCGGGGATGCGCTGGGAGAGTTGGCCATCGGGGGAGGAAACCTCGGGGAGATCTTTCAAGCCCTGTGGAAACGGCTCCAGATGATCGTCATCTCCATGATCGCCCAGCTCACCATCCAGCTCGCAATCTTCACGATCCTCGGCAAGATCCTCGACACCTCGATAGGCGTCTCCCACCTCGCCACCTTGACGGCGCTCGCGGTCACGGCGGCGCTGGTGGACCTGTATGCGAAGACCGGACCGCTCATCGGCACGCTCGCCGCCCCGGCCGTCGTGGCGGCGACTGTCGGGGCCGTCGGTGGGTCATTCTTAAAGGGGAAAGCGATCGGCGCCGTGGCCGGAAGGGCCCTACTGCTCGCCGAGGGCGGTATCCTCAACAAGGCGGCGCTAGTCCAGGTGGCCGAGGTGCCGCGGGCCCGGCCGGAGATGGTTTCGCCGCTCTCCAAGCTCAAGGACCTGCTCTCCGGAACAGAAGCGGTCCACCTCCAAGTCCTCCTCGACGGCGATCCGATCAAGGACGTGAACATCCCGAAACTAAGAGGTTACATGCGGATCTGAGGATGGTCCGGGATATGCTACGTGGCATACACGCCGCGACCCGCGCCGCGATCGCCGGCTTGGCCCTGGGGTTGACCTTCACCCGCGCATCCGGAGCGCAACCATTCGGACTTTTCCGATTAGTTGCATCGTCGAACCAGTCACTTACCGTTTGTTGCGCCACTCCCAGCGCCGCCGCGACCTTGGCCTGGGTCCACTTCCTCGCGTCCTCGGCGCGCAGTTTGGCCGGGGGAAGAGATTCGTAGAGCTTCGCCTGCTCCAGGCGCCGCTGCGCTGTACGCTCGGGGACGCCGACCTCCTTGGCTACTTCCGCCACTTTGGCGGAAGTTCGATCGTTTCTCGCACCCTGCCCAGTCTTCACCCCCCGCTCCTCCAGTAACTTCTTGAATGCTGCGCCCCATTCGTGCGGCTTCAAGTGCCAGCGCCTGCGCGATGTGGGACAGCTTGTGGCTGATGCCGGGGGGGAGCACTGCCTTCCTACACTGGAAGTCAGTGTACGATTCTTTTTTATCGATATCCCCCAGCAATTCCCCCAGCCGCGCCGCAGCCCAGAGCACGGTGCCGGCGCGGGAGGAGAGGGCGGTGGACTAACTCATGGACTACAGGGCTTTTTCCAGAAATTAAAAAGAAAAAAAGAGCCGCGGTTTAGGTTTTCATAACCAACTACGGCTCTAAAGGTTATGGCTGGTGCCGAGACCGGGAGTTGAACCCGGAAGGCCAATTACGGCCACTAGCACCTCAAACTAGCGCGTCTGCCAATTCCGCCACCTCGGCATGGGAGCAGTTCAACAATTGACCGGCCAATCGTCCGCGCTACGCAAGCTTCGCGCGGAGATTGGTACGCATTCGCCCGGTCAATTGCACGTTAACCGGCCAATCGGCGCAGAAGTCTGTGATTTTGGCGCGCCACGATTGGACCGGT
>JACQWA010000317.1 GCA_016209425.1 Candidatus Rokuibacteriota bacterium | reverse complement strand
TCTGAGGACGGCCTACGGACAAATACATCACGTCCGCCTCGTGGTCGTAAGAGAATTTCATCGCCCTTTCCCCCGTTGAACCGCGTAGGCTGTTACGGCGAAGTTATTCCGAACAAGCTTCACGATGACAACCAGGTGCGTGGCGTCAAACGGGAGGCGGCCGAAGGCTCAGGAACTCTTCGAGCTCAGGATGGCCCTTGATGATATGCGCCCAACGTTCCTCCGTCAGCTCAATCTCGTTCCCATATCGGTCTCGGATCCGGTAAGCCACGTCTTTGGCCTCACCCCATCAGCCGCTCGTAGCGGCCGTAGTCGTGGGCGGCGTCCATGAACCACTGGACGATCTCGGGCTTGGCGCGGGGCGGGAGCTCGCAGGAGGTGCTGAGGACGTAGCGGGAATAGCGGGCCGCGGTGTCGATGCATTGGGTGACCCTTGACATTTTTCCCTTGACCGGGTCTTCATCCGCCCTGTAGCATGCCCTGAGACGGGGGGTGGTCCATGCCCCTGCCGCCGGGACGGGCAGGGCCCCAGCGGCCGCGAAGGACGTTTACGTCGGCTGCGCTCGAAGTCCATGGTTAATCTCGCAAGGAATAAAATCACAAGAGGTAAAGTACAAACGAGTAAGCTTAGAGCTCTCACGTTCGTCACAACATCCTTTAAAAGGAGGTGATACCTATGGCAGTGTGCGATCTATGTGGTAAAGACCCATGTGACTGCGTCGATCCTAACGAGCCTTTGGAGCCAACACAGCCAACAAGTCCATCGGCTCCTTCACCGACGCCTTCACCATCACCGACGCCTTCACCATCACCGAAGCAGTAATTTTATGGAGATGGTGATAGATTTTTCTGAAGGAGAAGGTGAATCAAAGACTAAGAAATCTGGTTACTATGAAACACGCCTAACCCCCGCTGCACCGGAGCCGCGCTAAGGGGGCTTGTTACCGTTTGGCTTGTTGCCCTCATTGGGCTTGGACTCAGCGCGCGGCCCGGTGAACTAGGCCGTTAGGCGGCCAAGCCGAAACCATTCGCTGAAACTAGGGGAGGCGACTCCCCTCTGAGGGTCCGGGTACCTCTATGGGGGAGCCGGCCGTCGCCTCGAAGGCGCCCGGCGTCCCGGAACTCCATACCGATGCTCCCCGCGCACCCCGCTACTGGGCGTGGGCCGTATGTCGGCTAGGCTCACGCGGTGAGCATCGTGTGCGGGCGGAGTGGTCATGGCGACGGCGCTGATCCTGCTCGGGCTAACGTTGAGCATTGCAGGCTGTTCTTCGCGGCGAAGGATGCACACCGCCCAGCAAGTATCCAAACGGACCCTCCTGCGATAATACTACCTCCCCAAGCGCACTAGGCTCAAAGACGTGGCCGCCGGTGCCTGGACGATTCGTGTGAACGTCTGATGACGCTCGTACTTAACGAGATTCATCTGCTTGATGGCCTAAACAGCACGGTGTTAGTTGCCGCCGCTGATCGACGAATAAGCAGCGACGGCGGCTATTTCGGCACACACCCCAAATTGTTCCGTATTCCCTACCTACACGGTGCGATTTCATATTTTGGCCTCGCAGTCTTTCGCGACTCCGCCGCCAACACTTGTAGGTTTTGGGATTGGTTGCCAGCCTTCATAAAGAGACAAACAGGAGTGCGCGACCTTAGGACATTTGCATATAACTTGCGCGATGCTCTTCACCAGCTGATTCCTGCTGACACCTTACGCAAGGCGCCATCGGGCTTCCACATTTGCGGATACAACGAGCAGTTCTTCCCAGACTATTGGTTCCTTACGAATATACGCGAGATGAAGGGATACGCGCCATCCAGAATAGAGTCCTCGTATAAGGCTCCTGGTTCTCACTTCCTCTGCAGGGATGCGGCGAAACTTGGCTGGGATGGCCAAGATCCATCCTCGGCACGCAGTAAGGTGATGATGATTTATCGCAATGTGGACTTTCGCGCCCGCGCGGTTGTTTGGAAGCAACTTAAACACATGTGGCAGTTCCCAGACTTCATGCGGCCTCAGAGGTCCGCTGACTATCGAGACTACGTGCGTTTTAAGTTCGAGTTTATCGCTCATCTCTACCGTAGGTGGGGGCGAAAGGAGGTCATCGCGAAACCGATAGATGTTATGGTGTGGAGCGTCGACTCGCGACAGCGGAAAATTGAACAGCCCTGAACTCTAAACCCCAGAGGCTAATCGTGACGTCGAGTGAGTCGGATGATCGCGAGTACCTGCGGACGCCTGTAGGGAGGAAGTGCCCGCACTGTCACTGGAAAGGGTGAGTGGCGGACAAGGCGCCGGAGAAATGGATGAAGAAATCACCTGAAGTTCAACCGATGGAGACGCTGGTGATGAAGCGCGCCAAGGAGAAGAGGCCGTGGTCGGGTCTGTCGCGCCGCCAGTTTCTCATGGCGGCCAGCGGCATTGCCACGACGCCTCTGGGCATGAAAAAGGGAACGGGGGATGTTGCACCGAGGAACCGGGATGCCGCCGCGAGCCGTGGCATACAATGTCAACCCGGGATCGAGTGGAAGAACTGGTCTCAGAACGTGGACTCCACGCCCGAGTGCGCCTTTCATCCGGAAACAAGGGACGACCTGATCCAGGTCGTGAATCAGGCAAGAGCGGCGGGCAAGAAGATCCGTGTGGCAGGAGATGGCCACTCTTTCAGTCCACTGGTGCCGACCGACGAGTTCATGGTCTTTATAAGCAACCTGAAGAACGTGACCGTCGACACCTCTGATCCCAACCAGCCCGTCCTTCGCTTCAGCCTCACCGAGGCCCATGTTACGGTGAGACCGTGAGCGGGAGCGGCGACCTGCATCAGGATCCCCGGTTCTGCCGCGTGGACGGGTGCGACCTCCGTGCCGCCCGGACTACCCCCCGGTACTGGGAGGACCCGCCGTGAGACGGGCCCTCGCGCTCGCCCTTCTCGCGGCCGGCTGCGCTGGCACGCCCGCAGGCTCCCCGGCCCCGCCGGCCGCCACGGCGCCCCCTGAACTGATCGCGCTGCGCCACTTCTTCGCCAGCCGCGAGGCCAACTGGGGATACCGCGTGTCGCCCGACGGAACGCGCCTCGGGTGGGTCGCCTCCCACGGCGGTCGGAGCACCGTGCACTTCCGCACGCTGGGCGCGGACGATGCCCGGCCCATCGACACCCATTCGCGGCGCACGGTCTACTCGTTCACGTGGGCAGCCGATAGTCGTCGCATCCTCTATCTCCATGACACGGGCGGCGACGAGAACTACCACGTGTACCTGACGTCCATCGAGCGCCCGGACGCCCCGCCCGTCGACCTCACGCCGGTGGCAGGGAGCCGCGCCTGGATCCATCGCGTGATCCGCTCCGATCCGAGCCAGGTCATCGTCGCCTGGAACGGGCGGGACCGGGCCGTCTTCGATCTGTACCGGGTAAACCTCGACACCCGCGAGCGCACGTTGATCGCCGAGAACTCGGGCGACGTGATCGAATGGCTGACGGACTGGGAAGGCCGACCGCGCGCGCGGATCCGCCACGTCGGTCCCGACGAACGTCGCCTGGAGGTTCTCCGCGACGGCGGCTGGGTCATGCTGCAGCGCTTCGACCTCGAGGAGTTCAACGTGCAGATGCTCGGCCTCACGCCCGACGACCGCGGGCTCTGGCTCCTGTCGAGCCGCGGGCGCGACCGGCTCTCACTCGTCCGCGTCGACATCGCGACCGGGACGGAGTCGCTCGTGTACGAAGACCCGAAGCTGGACCTCGAGTGGGCGATCATGAGCGAGCGGACGCGGGCGCCCCTCGCCGTCGTGACATACCCCGGTCGCCAGGCGATTCACGTCTTCGACCCGTCACTGGAAACAGACCTGCAGCTCCTCCGGCGTGACTCGCCGACCGGCTTTCACATTCTCAGCTTCGACGCCGACGAGCGTTACGTGACCGTGGAGGTGTTCACCGAGAAGGGATACGAGAACTACCTCGTGGACCGACGCACGAAGGAGAAGCGCTTCCTCGGCCGCTCACAGATGGTGCGGTTCGCCGACGCGCTGGCCACCACCGAGCCCATCGCGGTCACGGCTCGCGACGGCGTCCGTCTCCACGGCTACCTCACGCGGCCCCCCGGGTACGTCGCCCCCGGACCGATGGTGCTCGTCGTTCACGGCGGGCACTGGGCCCGCGACTACTGGGGCTTCAGCAGCGTCGTCCAGGTCCTCGCCAACCGCGGCTACGCGGTCCTCCAGGTGAACTACCGCGGCTCGACCGGCTACGGACGTGCCTTCCGCGAGCTGGCGATCGGTGAGTACGCGGGCAAGATGCACGACGACCTGATCGACGCCGTGCGGTGGGCGGTCGCCGGCGGCATCGCCGATGCGGCGCGGGTGGCCATCTACGGTGGCAGCTACGGCGGCTACGCCTCGCTGGTCGGCATGACCTTCACGCCGGAGGTGTTCGCCTGCGGCGTCGCCATCGTCGGCATCTCGAACCTGTTATCATTCTACGAGGCGGTGCCACCGTACTGGCAGGCCACGTACGTGCCGCTCTTCCACAGGTACGTCGGCGATCCGAGCCGTCCCGAGGACCGGCGACGCCTGGAGGAGAAGTCCCCGCTCTTCAAGGCGCACCAGGTCCAGCGCCCCCTGCTCATCATCCACGGCGCGAGGGACAGCCGGGTCAACGTCCGCGAGTCCGAGCAGATGGTCGCCGCGCTCAGGCAGGCCGGCAAGGACGTGCGCTACGTCGTCTTCCCCGACGAGGGCCATCGCCGCACCTACGGGAACTGGCGCAACGCGCTCCGGCACTACGGGGAGGTCGAGGACTTCCTCGCCCGCTGCCTCGGCGGGCGCAAATCGTGATAGGGGGTCAGGCTTGCGTTATTGCGTTTTCACGCTACGTGACGCAAATACGCAAGCCTGACCCCTCACCATCTACGAAGCCTCTACCCCCACGCTGACGATTGCTACGTCGGAAGCCTCCGGCCCCTCTTTTTGGAGGAAGGACCGCGGGCCCCGGTCGCTCGGTCGTATTCGGTCGTGACGACCTTCACAACGGGTGGCAACTGGATGGAGGCCCTTTCGCAGTAACATCAGTGGCAACGTTGCCAACAACAACGGCGGCAACGGGATAGTTGCCCAATCCAACAGTAACATCAGTGGCAACGTCGCCGACGGCAACTTTGGTAACGGGATACAGGTCACCTGCCCTAGTCTTCTCGTCGGCAACATAGCGGAGGGGACTGCTGCGGGGAACCTGAACGATATTGGCGCAGGCTGCAAGAAATTCAACAACAATTTCTGATCCGGCTCCCTTCGTCGACGGCCGGCTGCTGGACCCTGGAACGGCAGATTCGCTGATCGCACAGGCCCAAGCCATCATCGACCTGGGGAAGCATTAGTGGGGGAATGCATTAGGGTCGGACTTCTACATCTTGACTATCTTATTGCTAGCTTGCTAGAAACCCTTCTCATCGGGGTGGGACGTCTCGGTGGAGGAGCTGGAGCGGGTCGGCGAGCGGATCGTGAACCAGGAGCGGCTGTTCAACGTCCGCGAGGGCGTAAGGCGGAAGGACGACGTCCTGCCCTGGCGGATCATGCACGAGCCCATCCCCGAGGGGGGGTCGGCGGGGATGCACTGCCCGCCTGACGAGCTCGGCCGGATGCTCGACGAGTACTACCGCCTGCGCGGCTGGGACGCCGACGGCGTCCCCACGCGGGAGCGCCTGGCCGCCCTCGGCTTGCCTTCGCGGGGGGAATCCCTCATTGTCGCGCCAGGATCCTGATGAACTCGGCGGCCGTCACGATCGGAATTTCCTCGTAGCTCCCCAGGGTCAGGAGGTCCTGGTCGCCCGAGACAATGTAATCCGCGCGGCCCTCCGCGGCGCAGGCCAGAAACATGTTGTCGCTCGGGTCGCGGGTGATGACGCGAACGGCCAGGCGGCCGGGGGTCAGCTCGGCGTCCGAGAGGAGGCTCTCGATCAGCCCGTCGAGTTCGGCGGCTGTGAGGCGGATGAGGCGTCGAAGGCGCGGGGTCCGGAGGACACGGATGATCTCGTCGAGGATCGGCGGCGAGATGAGGAGGATGAAGCGCCCTTCCCGCCAGGCGGCGAGCAACCGGTCGGCAGTGCCGCCCGCCTTGATCGCCATGCTGACATACTGGTTTGTGTCGAGGACGGCGCGGATCACCGCCCGCCCCGGGCCGCCCTCACTCCTTCCTCAATGGCGCGATCGAGCTTCGCCCCGGGAATGCGCTTCGTCCGCGCCTTGATGCGCTCGTAGACCCGGAAGCGCTCGGCCCGGCTCGCGCGCAGGCGCTCGTACTCCGCTGGAGGCACCAGCACGGCCATCGGCCGGCCGGCGCGCTCGATGATCACGGCATCCCCCTTGTAGTAGACCTCCTCGAGGAGCTGGCCCAGCCTGTCGCGAACTGCCATCGCCGAGACCTTACGAACCATCGTTCCACCTCCGATTTCCAAGGTTACCACAATTTCCACAATTCTGGCACCCCCCGAATCTGCGGGAGGTTCTGCGGTTGACGGCCGTCGCGGAAGTCCCTAATATGCGGGCACGGGCGGATAGCTCAGTTGGGAGAGCGCAGCCCTTACAAGGCTGAGGTCAGAGGTTTGACCCCTCTTCCGCCCACCACGGAAAATCTCGATTGACACGCTTCTGACCCCGTAGTAGTCTCCTGTCCTGCTGAAGACCGTCCAGCCTGGGGAGGCCGCCATGCTCCGACCGGGCCCCTGGACAATTCTTCGAATGCCCCTCGCTGGCCGTGCAGGCGGTCGGCGGGGGCTTCGTGTTTTCGGCGCCCGGCGAGGGAGGCGTCATCCACAAGGGACAGGCGCCCTCATCGCTGCGGTGTTCGCGCTTATCCCGGCCGTTGGCGTCGCAGGGCAGACGCTGGTGCGCTTCGAAGATGGGCTGGTCTCTGCGGCGTTCCAGGCGGCGCCGGCTCCGCAGGCCCTTGAGGCGATCCGTCAAGCCGTGGGACTGGAGGTCGTCCTGCCGCCATTGGCTCGGGAGAAAACGCTCACTCTCGTCGTCGAGAGGGCTCCCCTGGAGGCGTTTCTACGCCGGGTGCTGGAGGCTCTGGACCTGGGAGGGTTCGCGCTCGTGTATGCGCCGGAGGGCGCGCTGGATCGCCTCTACGTGGTGGACAAGGGGCGCGGAGCGGAGGTGCCTGCGCCGGGGCCGCCCCAGGAGGCGAGCCGGCAGGCCGACTTCACAGAGCATCTCTCAACAGTTGATCGAGTCGTCGTTCTCGATCCTTGCGCGGCTCCTTGAAGGCATTGATCTCAACCGATGCTTCTTTACTGGTTCCAAAGCTGATGCTGCTCTGGGAACCAGCCATGTAGAGGGTCGCTCCGCCAAGCGAACCACGGTCGTATATGTAGGCGCTTGTATCACCCCTGGGATCGTATAGCGTTATTCCGTAGAGCGGATTAGGCGCATCAGTATGACCACCGAGCGCGCCTAAGGCGACACGGATGGTCCCGGTTTTGTCCTTCACGAGAACTCGTTCTGCCTCTATAAGGCGGGTGGGCTGGAGTGCTTGGCCCATGAACAGGACGGCAGCCGCCAGCATTAAGGGCAGGGTCGCTCCTAACCTCCACCACCTTACCTCTCGCCCCAGCCGGTCGAGGCGCTGCCGTAGCTCAGCCAAGGGCTCATCCATGTTCTCCTCCAGGCTGTTCGGTACACATCACCAGTCCGGTGGCCATGCCAGCAGGTTGATGATCTTGGGATGCTGCTGCCCGCGCCGGACGGTCTCCTTGTACTCCTCCACTTCTGCCGAGGTCGGGCAGTCGGGTGGGAACGGCTGATCTGGGAACGCAGTGCGGTACTCGCAGTGGGTGTGGATTATCGCGTCGCCTGGACCCGAGAGTGGTGAGACCGAAAGGGCATCAGCCGCGTTGAGCCGCGCGCGTAACTCCTCCTCGACGGCCCGGACTAGATCGGGAAGGTGGAGCTTCATCTCGACACGCTGCATGAAGTTATGCTCCAAGCTGCCGTGGACAAGAGGGTTCCGGAGGCCGAGAAGCGGCTTCATTCCTGCAACGTTGTGTTTTTTGAGGAGGGCGCTGACCGCCGAGCGCGGGACCGTCGAGTAATGGTGCTCCCCATGCTCCTCGCACTTCACAGGCTTTTGACACTTGGCACATCGCGCAACGACCTCCTGCTCACCGGCAAGCCTCTCCACCGCCATCCATGCGAACAAGAACGCCTCGGGTACCGTCCGTGCGTTGTAGGTCCAGCGGAGCCAGTAGAGCGCCCGGGCGACTGCGGTGTCGGTGGGCTCGGCGAGGATTCGGCGGATCTCCTTGGCTTGTGACCCCATGAGAAAGAGCGAGCGACTCCGCGACTCATAGACATACACCACGCAACGCCGCGTCGACCTGAATTCCTCGACCTGACTCTTTACTGTTCGCACGATGAGTCCTGAGACACGCATCTCGTAGCACAGCACATCGAGCAGCGCTGTCAGAGCATCGTGAGCTGCCCGTTCGGCGACGAGTAGGGCGTCGCTGCGGACCAGCGTCTGCGCAATGAAGCCGTCTGTTTCATCCTTTGCGGCAGGCGGCAGAATCTTGATCTTCGCTCCGGCGACCTCGAAATCGAACGGCTTACCGTCGTGTGAGCGGAGGTTCGACCGCACCCAGTGCTCGATGAGGTAAGAGCGGTCAGCGCCGTCCGTCATCGCAGCCCTCGGGCTCTACGAGGTGAGGTCACGAGCTAAGACTCGGTCGCAGGTCTCGTCAGTCGCCGTGGGGCTCGCCTACGGTGCGCCGCCGACGATTCAAGGAGTCCCAGCTGCTTGTGAACCATCACGCTGGCAACCTGGCCGGCTGTCGCCGAAACCCCCTGCCGAGAAAGCTGTGCAGCCAGTTCTTCGAGCCGAGACCAGTCCTCGGGCCTTAGTGGAATTTTCTGAATCTTCGTCGCCCCTTCCAGGGATGGGCGCCCACCTGTGGAGCGAACCCTGGTCTCCAGTTCCCGTCGCAATGCATGGAGGCTGATCGGCGCGCCATGAACATTCTCACTGGACACGACTTCCTGAGCCCCGAGCGCCTTGGCGATCGCGTCAGGGTCCACCGAGCGGAACACCGCGCCAGCATGTCGAATTGTGCCCGCAGAGCGGCTCGTGATCTTGAGCTTGCTTGCCATACCCACCTCCGTCACGCGTCATACTCCTTGATACGGAAGAACCACGACTCCTCCGGGCCGCTGAGCTCGACCACGACGACTTCCTGGTTTGTCTCTCTACCGAAACGGTGGAGGAACTCACGCAGCTCGGCCAGATTCGCGACAAACCGGTCGGGCTTAATGTAAGTGTAGACGATCACAGTCTTCTCGCGTCGGACCCTCCCGCTTTCGCTTTCCCATCCCCCGTCGTGAGGCGGCGTCGTGGTGTACCCTTCCCCAATCCGGGTCAGGATCTCTTGAGCTTCCCGGATCCACGGCCGGGTATTGATCGGTCGGCCGTGGCGATTTCTGTTTGGGATATAGAGTGAGAGGATCTGAGTTGAGGCCTCCCGCTCCGCACCCAAAGCGGCCGCGATATCGAGCTCTCGGTCGCCGGCCGCCATGATGCCATTACACGACTTTTAGGCCTGAAAGTCAAACTGGGGCGGGGCTGGTGCCCGGATCGGCTGATACGCGGCACAGCACGCTCATGAAAGATGCCGTTTTAAGAACTCTCCTGTATCAGTAAGGCAACCCAGGTGCGAGGCTCCCGTGCCCTCCCAGGGGGCCCGGCCGCTGGCCGCGCCCGAGCATGGCCGAGAACGGGCTTTATGTTGCCTAGGCT
>JACQWA010000316.1 GCA_016209425.1 Candidatus Rokuibacteriota bacterium | reverse complement strand
TCGCCAAGGCGATCCGGGGGCTGCCGGGGGGGCTGGTCCAGACCAACCTCATCGCCTGCACCATTTTTGCGGCCTGCTCGGGCTCGAGCCTCGCCTCCGCCGCCACCATGGGGCGGGTGGCCTACCCGGAGCAGGTCGGCAAGCGCGGCTACGACCCGGGGCTGGTCCTGGGCTCCGTGGCGGCGGGCGGGACCCTGGGGATCCTGATCCCCCCGAGTATCTTCTTCATCGTGTACGGTTCCATCGGCGACCAGTCGGTGGGCAAGCTCTTCCTCGCCGGGCTCTTTCCCGGGCTCATGATGTCGAGCTTTTTCATCCTCTATGTGGCGATCCGGTGTGTGGTCCAGCGGGGGCTGGTTCCCGCTGAGGCGGGGGCGAATCCGGATGGCGGCTGGGCGGTCCGCCTGGCCGGGCTGCTGGAGATCTGGCCCTTTCTCGTGCTGATCGTGGCGGTCCTGGGCGGTCTCTACGGGGGGATCGCCACCCCCACGGAGGCGGCGGGGGTCGGGGCGTCGGTGTCCCTGGTGATCGCCCTGGGCTACCGCACGGTGACCTGGCGGAGATTCCTGGACGCCTGCCGCGGGACCGTGCGGACGACCTCGATGATCTTCTTCATCCTGATCTCGGCCAAGGTGATGGCGGTGGCCCTGGCGTACTACGGCGTGCCGAGTCTCATGAAGGACTTCGCGCGCTCCTTCGGCTCCCCCCTGATCCTCTTGCTGATCATCTCCTTCGTCTACCTCGTCCTGGGGACCGTCTTCGAGGACTTCTCGCTGATGATCATCCTGCTCCCGTTTGTCCTGCCGGCCATCCAGGCGGCGGGGTACGACCCGATCTGGTTCGGGGTGTACATGTGCATGCTGCTGGAGGCGGGGCTGCTCTCGCCGCCCGTGGGGTTGAACCTCTTCGTGATCCAGGGGGTCACGGGGGCGCCCCTCGGCCAGGTCGTCTGGGGGAGCATGCCGTTTCTGTTTCTGCTGCTGATGGGGGCCGCCATCATCGTCGCCTTCCCCCAGATCGCCATCTGGCTTCCCTCCGTCTGGCTCGGCTGAGCACTTCCTGGATCGTGCCCCCGCATCTGCTCCCGTGGGTAGTTACCTCTGTAGTTGCTGAAGGGGGAGAAGCTGACTCAGGGGCTCAGGACCCGCCGGGGCGGGGGAATGTTTCTGAAAAGTGGGGGAAAGTTTCTGAAAAACTCAGCCGCTAAGGGAGAATGATTCAGAAAACTGACACCATAACTGAACTGAATTAGGGAGCCAGTGAAAGCGCTCGACGAGTTTTTGGCCATCGCTCGGTCCTACACAATGGAACTAGGCAAGCTTTCTACAGCGGAAGAATTCCTCAGTTTCAAGTGGAACGCCTCCGCCTACGCGAGGGAAGTAATCCTTCAGGTCCTGAACCGCGGCGTGACGACATTCCGCTGGATGCCTGAGTCGCTATCGCCGGGCGCGTCAACCGGGCCGGTATCGGTCGAGGAGGAAGATCGCGCTGCGCTGTTTTTGCTGAATCTATGGCTCGGCGTGTTCTTGCTAGAAGTGGTTGGCATCGGAGACGCACTGGCCCAGGTCGCCAACGCGGCATTCGATCTCGGGCTCTCAGCCAGAGAGGCGACATTACCGAATGTCCACGCTAGGCTTGAGGACGTCCTGGGCCGGGAACTGAATCTCCGAACGCGCCGAACAGGCCTGGAGAGATGGTTCAAGGATACAGGGTTCGCACGGCTCCGCGATTTGAGAAATCAAGCCACGCATCGCCACCTCGTCAGACTCAAGGAGGAGCTGTCGTGGCGGGAAGAGACGCCACCTCCGAAGCCGGGGAAGTGGCGGGGCGAGTTCCTCTTGGACTGTGGAGACGGGCAGACGGTCCCGGTGTTCACCTTCGTCCCGGAACAGGATGAATCGGCCCGGGCGTTGCTTCGCAACAGCCTCACGGACCTGGGCGGAAGCCTATGGCTGCTCTTTCGCCAGCGTGGCGGAGCCGAGGCGGCTCGGAAACGCCGAGAGTGGTGGGAGAAAGGTAGTGGGCCATGCGGCCACGAGGTTGTCGAGCCAGGGCAGGACGAAGAGGGCGAACTGCCGGATTGCTACTTCTGCTGCGCATGCGGCGAACGGGTCAAGGAAATTCGAGGTCGAAAGTCACCGAACGGAAGCACGTACTTCTGATTTGGAGGCTCACCCCGTGGGTGTTGTGCTCTCCTCGCCCACCTCTGGTCTCCGGCGGAGATCCCCCGCCCCGAGCCAGCCTACCGCCCCCGGCACACCCCACCGGCCTCATCGCCGACGTGCCTGTCTGACCCGGGTCTCAGGCCCCGGGCTCGGTCGCACCGCGTCCGGCGCTGACTCCACGCGCGAGGTACCTTGCAATTTCGGGCTTGACTGCTCCGTCTTCCACGCTGTATCAGGGAGCATGGACCGGCGGGACAACAAGGGCACGGCCCAGGAAAACATCAGGCCGAGGCGTGTCGGCCCGATAAGGACCTTGGTGTTTTCTGCTAGGCAGCCTACTCCGCCTTCTTGATCCACTCAAATCTCGTTCGCAGATGATTTAGCTGCGAATACGGTACGTGGCCCTCATGCTGGAGGCGCCCAACGACGATGCCAGGATGGATTCCCTGATTCCTGGCGAAGGCGGCCACGGCTGTGGCAGAGAAGCCCCTTTTATCGAGGAACGCTTGGTAGACATCAGGCGCTATTAGTTGATCTCTTGCAAAGCGATCAGCCTGAACTTCCGGTTCGTCTTGGTCTCCATCGGACCATTCGATGTATACCTGTTTGCGCCCATGAAGGAGTACATGACCGAGTTCATGGAAAAGGCTGAACCAAAAAATGTCGGCCCATTTCCCTCGGAGACTCAGTTGGACTAGGGCTTTCTCTGGCGATGACCAGCGTGTCGCTCCGTGCGCGTGTGTCTTCGGAAGATGGGGGAGTAAAACGAGCGCAACGCCGCAGTCGGATAGGGCCTTTTTTACGTGGGATTCGAAAATCCTTGGGGCTTTCATAGTCAATTGGCGCAATTCGGGGAGGAAATTACGCAGGCGATCCTCATTAAATGGCGCCGTCGCGATTTTCTCCGCCTCTAGTTCTCCTTTCCGGAGCCAAGCCGCCAAGGCCTCAGGTTGAGCCGTCTTAGTTCGGGATAGGCGGTAGGCCGCGGCTTCCGCCTCAGGTATGTTGCGCAGTGAACCAACCCCGAAGAAATCGAGAAGACGTGCGATTTGCTCTATTTTGTCTCGCGTCTTCGGCAGCCAACCCAAACGCACGAGGGGGCGGTAAAGTTTTGCAGCGGGCAAGTCTGCCTCAGCTGCAAGCCGCTTTCGATCGTCCAAGCGCGCCTTGGTATGTCGATACTCGGCCTCCAGCCCAAGCCATACATGCGCGGGAACACCAAGCACACGCTCTAGCTGAATTGCTGTCTCTGGGGTAATCTCTTTGCTGCCTCGAACGATCTCATTAATGGCCTGCACAGGTCTGCCCATCCGTCGAGCCAGTTCCGCCTGGCTGAGATTCATTGCGTCCAACGTTTCAGCAAGTAGCTCGCCTGGAGGGATAGGAAGATCCGACCGGACCTGCGCTTCAATCGCCATAGTGTTTACTCACCTCCTCGATCCGTACGATTTTCTTTGCCTCGTCTAGAAACGTTAGGATCAGCCGCCAACGGTCAGTCAATGTAAGTGCAAATCGTCCCTTCTTATCCCCCTTCAGCGGATGAAACCGAAGTACAACGATCTTGTAGAGATCATCAGCCGACTTGGCCGCCTTGAGGATGTTGACTCTCTCGATGTAGTGCCGTGCAACCTTCTCACCCCATTCCTGGGCGGCCTTTTTCGAATCCTGGTAGCAATCTCTCAACTTTCTAGTCCTAAATTCGACCTGCACGGCGCAAGGACTCCGGCCACATAGTATTCACCCTCAGACTGACTCATGATAGAGAAAAGTATGTTCACCCTTGGGGTGTATTCTAACTCCGGCCTAAGGGCGTGTCAAGTCTCATTTGGACCCTACCAGCACCTCACGCCCCTCGGTAGAGGCGCGCTACCTGTATCAGAGAGCATGGACCGGCGGTTCAACCTGGGGCACCGCCCAGGAAAGCATTAGGCCGAGGCATCTCCAGCGGTGGGCTCACCTAGCACCTCTACTCGGGCGTCGCCAAGGCGATCCGGGGGCTGCCGGGGGGGCTGGTCCAGACCAACCTCATCGCCTGCACCATTTTTGCGGCCTGCTCGGGCTCGAGCCTCGCCTCCGCC
>JACQWA010000315.1 GCA_016209425.1 Candidatus Rokuibacteriota bacterium | reverse complement strand
TCGGATCTGGTACACTAGGCGTCGAAAACCCGATCGAGCCTGAGACCATGTTTGACAGAGCGAACGATCCGGAGCTGTTCCGGAGCATCTTCGATCAGACGCAGGTGCTGCGAAAACCCATGAGGGGGATTATCGCCGGTTACCACGTCCTCCCGTACATCCTCGTCGGCCCGCCCGAGGAGCAGGCCCAGCGTTCCGTCGAGATCCGGGGCAAGATCCGCGTGTCGCCCCGGCTGGTCCTCGCCCCGGGCCGTCACAGCCAGACATACGGGGAACTGTTCCACGACGCCGAGGTCATGGACCAGGCCCTGGTGGCCCGGGTGTTCAGCTTCCTCTATGCCTCCCGCCACCAGGTGTCGCTCGAACACGAGGATCTCAAGATCACGCGGAGCGACCGGGACCCGCAGGCTCAGATCCAGCGGGTCCTGGACGAACTCATGCGGCGCGAGATCATCGACACGGGCCTGATTCTCTGCCCGCGCGTCCGGTTCTATCCCGTCTCGATCGACCGCTTCATCACCGAAATCCTCGACGAGGAGTTCCGCTGAGCGCCGGACGCTGGGAGACTGAACCCCATGACGCAGCCGCTGGCCGACCTTCGGGTGGCCGATCTTACCTTGAACGTGGCGGGGCCCTTCTGCACCCAGATCCTGGGCGACATGGGCGCCGACGTCATCAAGGTGGAGCGCCCGGGCAAGGGCGACGACGCGCGCGCCTGGGCGCCGCCCTACTGGGGGGAGGAGAGCGCGACCTTCATGAGCCTGAACCGCAACAAGCGGAGCCTGGCGATGGATCTCAAATCCCCGGAGGGGCTCGACATCGCGCGGCGGCTGCTGGCGAAGGCCGACGGGTTCGTCCACAGCCTTCAGGCGGGGGCGGTCGAGGCCCTCGGCCTGGGATATGACGAGGTGCGGGGGCTGAACCCGCGGCTCATCTACTGTGCGGGGACGGCCTTCGGCACACGGGGGCCACTCCGGTTCCTGCCCGGCTACGACTCGCTGATGCAGGCCTACGGCGGGCTCATGTCGGTCAACGGCCACCCGGGCCAGCCTCCGGCTCGGATCGGGGCCTCCATCGTGGACATGGGCACCGGGATGTGGGCGGTCATCGGGATTCTGGGAGCGTTGCGCCAGCGCGACCACACCGGAGCGGGCGCTCAGGTTACCGCGTCGCTCTTCGACACCGCGCTGATGTGGAGCTCCTATCACTTGATGAACTACTTCGCCTCAGGCGAGGTGCCCCAGCCGCAGGGCTCCGGCACCCAGATGATCGTCCCGTATGAGGCGTTCCCGACCGCCGACGGCCACCTCATGCTCGCCGCGGGCAGCGACGGCCTCTTCGCGCGGCTGTGCCAGGCGCTGGGAATCCCGGCTTCCGCCACGGATCCCCGCTTCGCGGACAACCCCGCCCGCGTGAGGAACCGGAACCAACTCTGCGACCTGATCGCGGAGGTCACTCAGAAGGAGGCAACGACGCACTGGGTCACGCGCCTTGGCGAAGCGGGAGTGCCGTGCGCGCCCATTCTCTCGATCGACCAGGTGGCGGTGGAGCCCCAGACCGAGGCGAGCGGCATGCTGCTCCGGGCTCCCCACCCCCGGGTCCCGGACTACCGGAGCCTCGCGCTCCCGCTCGAACGCGACGGCCAGCGCCACGGAGTCGCACGGGTCCCTCCTCTCCTCGGGGAGCACACCGCCGAGATCCTCGGCTGGCTCGGCTACGGCGCCGGGGAAATCCAGCGGTTGGTCGCGAACGGCGTGGTGCAACTGCGAAGCGCCCCATGACGGAGCCTCGAGCCTACACGCACATCACCGCGGCGCGAAGCGCGGACGGCTTCCTCCTCACGGTCGAGCTGAACCGCCCGGAAGCCCTCAACGCCATGAACACCGCCATGGGGGAGGACCTCCTGGCCTGCTTCGAGGAGCTTCACTGGACCAAGACCGTTCGCTGCGTCATCCTGACGGGCGCGGGGGAGAAGGCATTTTGCGTCGGCGGGGACCTCAAGGAGCGGGAAGGGATGACCGACGAGGCGTGGCGGGCGCAACATTACATCTACGAGACCATGGCGTTCAGACTGCTGCGCTGCCCGGTCCCGGTCATCGCCGCCGTGGAGGGGTTCGCCTTCGGCGGTGGCCTGGAGCTCGCGATCCTGTCGGACTTCATCGTCGCCGGCGAGACGGCCGTGTTCGGCGTCCCGGAGATCACGCGCGGCATCTTTCCGGGGATCGGTGGGACCCAGCTCCTCCCCCGGATCGTCGGGGCGCCGCTCGCCAAGGAGATTATCTTCACCGGCCGACGGATGAACGCCCAGGAGGCCAAGGCGGCCGGGCTCGTCAACCATCTGGTCCCCGCGGGCCAGGCGCGGGCCAAAGCGCTGGAGATCGCCACCACCATCGCCGAGAACGGGCCGATCGCGGTCCGCCAGGCCAAGAAGGCGATCGCCTGGGGAGCGGAAAGCGACCTCGAGACGGGAATGATCCTGGCGATCGAGGCTTACAACACCACGGTCAGCACGGAGGACCGGCTCGAGGGCGTGCGCGCCTTCAACGAGAAGCGCAAGCCGCGCTTTCGAGGGAGATGAGTATGGCGGACATGACGTTCACGCTGACCGAGGAGCAACGGGCCCTCAAGGCCGCGGTGCACGACCTCTGCAAGCAGTTCCCGCCCGAGTACTGGCGCGAGCTCGACGCCAAGCGCGAGTATCCCGCGGCGTACGACAACGCCCTGCCCAAGCCCGGCTACCTGGCCGCGTTGAACCCACAGGAGTACGGGGGGGCGGGGCTGGGGATCCTCGAAGGGTCCCTGATCCTCGAGGAGAT
>JACQWA010000314.1 GCA_016209425.1 Candidatus Rokuibacteriota bacterium | reverse complement strand
CCGTTCCTCCAGGCGGGAGAGCGCGGTGAGGGGGAGCTCGCGGGGGCGCGCAGGTTCGACGGGGCGCGGCGGGAGCGGGGGCTTCCGCTCCTCCAGGCGGGAGAGCGCGGTGAGGGGGAGCTCGCGGGGGCGCGCAGGTTCGACGGGGCGCGGCGGGAGCGGGGGCTTCCGTTCCTCCAGGCGGGAGAGCGCGGTGGGAATGGACGGCTGCGTCTCTGGCTTGGCCGCCGGCGGGAGAGGAGGGAGTTTGGCGGGTTCCGAGGACTTGGGCGGCGAGCTCAGCGGAGTCGGTCTCGCGGCTGGAGCTGCTGGACGCAGAGGCTTCAGATCATGCGGAGGCCCGGGGCTTGGGCTCGCAAGTCCGGCAACCAGGTTCACGACGTAGACCTTGGACGGGTTCGAGTTCCAAGATCCAGCCAAAAGCGCCAGCGCCCCGAGGACAATCGCGTGGCCGAGGGCTGAAACGGTCACGCCAACCATCGGCAGAGGCCCGGCGTGCTGCACTGGCCCAGAACGGAGCCTCCGGCGGCGCATCGGGACGGCTATGGCCGCGCCAGGAATCTTCAGCGCTCCCGGATGGAGGGTTCGGTCACCATCCCCAGTTTCTCGACGCCGGCCCGCCGGACCCGATCCATCGTCTCCACGACGAAGCCATAGGCCAGGGACTGATCCGCCTTGAGGTAGAGGGTCTTGTCGGTACGGTTCTTGAAGATGTCGCGGAGCTGCGCGTCGAGACCCGCCAGCGGCACCGGTCGCTCGTTCAGGTAGATCACGTGATCCTTCGTCAGCGTCAGGACCATCCGCTCCTCGACGGCGGTGGGCTTAGAGCTGGTCTTGGGAAGGTTCACGTCGATCCCCCGGTACATCATGGGCGCGGTGAGCATGAAAATCAGGAGAAGGACGAGGGTCACGTCCACCAGCGGAATGATGTTGATTTCCGACAACGAGGCGCCGATGCGCTGACGCCGTTCGTCGCCGTGCGCCAGATTAAAGGCCATCTTTCGTGGGTCTCGAGACCTTGCCCGCGGGTCGGTAGAAGAGATTCAGGAGATCGAGCGTGAACCCCTCCATTTCCGCGGCCCAGTGCTTCACCCGGTTCACGAAGTAGTTGTAGGCCATCACGGCAGGGATGGCGGCCCCGAGCCCGGCGGCCGTGGCGATCAGTGCCTCCGAAATTCCCGGCGCCACTACGGCGAGACTGGCCGAGCCCTGCTGGCCGATTCCTCGGAACGACTCCATGATCCCCCACACCGTCCCGAACAGGCCGATGAAGGGGGCTGCGCTGGCGGTTGTAGCGAGGAAGGGAAGATAGCGTTCCATTCGGGAGATTTCGCCCGATGCGCAGCGCCGCATGGCACGGTTGGCGGCCTCGAGCCGCTCCGGCGCCAGCCCCTCCTCCGCATCATCGAGGAGTTGGTCGACCATCTCCGACAGGGGGGACGTGCCCGCCACCTCCAGGTAGGCGGAGGCGTAGAGCTGGGCCAGCGGACTCTCCCGGTGCTTCCGGGACGCCCCGTAGACGATGGAAAAACGCCGTCCCTCTCGGAATGCCCTCATAAACCTCACGGTCTCCAGGCGGATCCGCCGAAACTCCCACCATTTCTCGATAATCAGCGCCCAGCAGCCGATGGAGAAGAGCGCGAGCACGACGAGGACGAACTTGGCAACGGGCCCGGCATTGAGGATCAGGTCCAGGACGCCGGTGGTCAACCCTCCGTTAGTCGGCACAAAACACTCCTTTGCGTGTGAAGAGTGCTCTAACTATACCGAATGGCCGCGAGGGGTGTCAAACAATTTTGCCCGGGAAATCGCGGTTTTCGTTGACAGTGAGGGGTTCGGGGCCGTATAAGGAGACCGTGCGGATCCAGCATGTCGTTGTGACGCTTGCCGCGGCTTTCCTATTCGTGGACGGGAGCGCCGCCCAGGACGCCCGCCTGGCGGTGGAGCAGTTCGCGTCCCGGCTCAGCGGAGTGAGCGTCTCCGACATGGTGGTGACCCAGACCCTGGTGTTGTACGACCCTCGGGACTCGCGGCAGCAGGTCACGGGCGAGCAGCGGCTCTCGATCAAGCTGCCCGCCCGCCAGCGCCTCGAGACCGACGTCGCCGGCCAGCGCGAGGTGCGGCTGTTGAGCGGCGATCGGCTGGTCGTGCAGCGCGCTGGAAAGGCCTTCGAGGCCCCACCCATCGAGCGGGCCCGGCAGCGCCCGCATACCCTTTTTCCGTTCCGCCGCACGGCCACCGACCTCCTCGTCGAGTGGCGGAGCCTCGGCGTCCGCACGGAGGTGGCGCACGCCGTGAGGGTGGGAGGCCGCCCCCTGACGGTGATCGGCGCTCACGAGGGCGACCGGACGAGCCCGTCGGTGTGGCTGGACCCCGAGTACGGCGTGGTCCGATTTATCACCCGGGAGGAAGGCCCGGACGGCGCCAAGACCCTGGATCTGACCTTTTCCGAGCATCGGAAGGTCGCCGGCGCGTTTTTCTATCCCTTCCGGCAGGAGATCTTCCTGGAGGGCAAGCTCCTCTCGGTGACCCACGTGCGGAAGGTGGCGGTGAACATCGGCTTGCCGGATTCCCTCTTTGACCCCGACGCGCTGCTCACAGGATCGTCCAAATAGTGTTTAGCTCACCGGGACCCATTGCGCTCCAGGTCGGCCCACTGACCATTCGCTGGTACGGCGTTCTGATGGCGCTCGCCATGGCCGTGGGGCTCTGGCTCGCGTACCGTGAAGCCCGCCGCCGGGGGGTTGACCCGGAAGAACTCCTCAAGACCTCGGAGTTGGCCCTGCTGGGCGGGCTCGTCGGCGCGCGTCTTTATTACGTGGCGTTTAACTGGGAGTACTACAGCCGGCTTCCGCTGAAGATCATCGCGGTGTGGGAGGGGGGCCTGGCCATCCACGGGGGAATTCTGGGTGGCCTCCTGCTCGGGGGGCTTTACGCCTGGTGGCGCAGCCTGCCGCTCAACCGATACCTCGACATCATCGCCCCGAGCCTGGCTCTGGGGCAGGGGATCGGCCGCTGGGGAAACTTCTTCAACGAGGAGGCCTTCGGCACCCCGACGTCCCTGCCGTGGAAGCTCTACATCTCCCCGCCGCATCGTCCGCTGCTCTACGCCCAGGACGAGTTCTTCCACCCGACGTTCCTCTACGAGTCGCTCTGGGACCTCGTGGTCTGCGGGCTCCTCGTCTGGGTCTTCAGGGACCGGGTCGCGCGGGCACCGGCGACCCTCTTCTGGATCTACGTCGGCCTCTACTCCGCCGGCCGGCTGATCGTCGAGGGGCTCCGGACCGACAGCCTCATGCTCGGGCCGATCCGCGTCGCCCAGTTGGCGAGCGTGGTCGGGATCGGTCTGGCGATCGTCATTGTCCCCATTCTCCTGAAGCGCTCCCGCTCCGCCTGACCGTGCACTTCACCTTCCTCGGGACTTCGGGCGCTGTCCCCGGCCTGGCGCGAGATACGACGTCCCTGGCGTTCGTGGGGGGCTCCGAGGTTCTCCTGGTGGACGTGGGCGGCAGTCCCCTCCAGAAGCTCCTCGCCGCCGCCATCGACCCGCGCCGCGTGAGCCACGTCCTCATCACGCACATTCACCCGGACCACGCCTATGGCCTGCCCGCGCTGATCCAGAACCTGATCCTTCTTGGGCGGACGGCCCCGCTCCCCCTCTTCTGCCGCGGCGAGCACGTTGACGCCCTCACGGATCTGCTGGATCTCTTCGAGCTCAGGGCGCGCACGGACAGCTTTCCCGTCCCCGTTCACGGCGTCGAGCCGCGCGAGGGGATCGAACTGCTCCGGACCGCCTCATTCGTCGTCTCGGCCTCTCCCAACGCCCACGGGAACATGCCCAACCTGGCGCTGCGCTTCGAGATCCCCGCGCGGCGGACCGCGGTCGTCTACTCCTCGGATACGGAGCCCTGCGACGAGGTGGCGCGGCTGGCCCGGGGGGCCGACACCCTCATTCACGAGGCGACCTTCCCCGATCGCGACCGGGGCCGGTTCGGCGGTCACTCAACGGCGGCGGAGGCCGGGCAGATCGCCGCCAAAGCGGAGGTGCGACGTCTCATCCTCTGTCACGTTGAGGCCGACTATCACGGGGAACTCGACGCACTGGTCGCCGAGGCGCGCGCCCATTTCCAGGGTCCGGTGGAGATCGCCCAGGAGTTTCGCCCCTACCCCCTCTGACGACCCTTCCTCTCCCCCCCTCACCCTCCCTCTCCCCGCGGGGGAGAGGAGAGGAGGTGAGGGGCATTCGAGTTGGGGGCTAAGCGCGAGAGGACGAGATCCCGCAGTGACTCGTAGTCGAAGGCAGTTCCCTGGCGGGTGGGCACTTCCCCCTCGGTCTTGAGCCCGGTCTCGCTGACGATCACGCAGATGGTCTGAGCGGGATCCACCTGCTTGGTGGCGAGGAGGCGCCCCAGCACCGCGAGCGTCGCGACCCCGGTGGGCCCGGCCCAGATCCCCTCGGTCCGGGCCAGGGCTTTCTGCGCCCCGAGGATCTCCTCATCCTCGGCGTCGCCCGCCAATCCGCCCCCTTCACGCAGGAGCCGAAGGGTCCATTCTCCCTTCTTTCCCGGATTCCCCGCCGCCAGTCCCTCGGCGACGGTGTAGCCGATTTTGAGGGGACGAAGTGGCGTGCCGTCTCGAAACGCCCGGGCGATGGCATTGGCGCGGGTGGCCTGGGCGGCCACCATGAGCGGCGCTTTGTCGATCCAGCCTAATTGGGTCAGCTCCCGAAAGCTGCGCACCGTGGCGATGAAGGTCTCCCCGACGGCGACGGGAGCGACGACGACGTCGGGAGGCCGGAAATCCGTCTGCTCCCAGATCTCGTAGGCCAGAGTCTTCTTGCCTTCCTGCTTGAACGCGTTGCGGGAGGCGCCGCAGTCAAAGAACGCTTTCTCCTCGACCAGCCGGTCCCAGTGGCCGATGAGGTCGTCGTAGACGCCCTTGTAGATGACGAGGTCGGACGCGGTGGCTGCCATGTGCAGCATCTTTGGCGCCGAGGCCTGCTCGTAGACGAAGATCAGGGAGCGGAGCCCCGCCCGTGCCGAGTAGGCCGCGATGGAGGAGCCGGCGTTCCCGGAACTGACGACGGACGTGACTCGATAGCCAAACTGGAGCGCCGCCGCGACCGCGGTGGCCGAGGAGCGGTCCTTGACGGTGCCGGTGGGGTTGGTTCCGTCAAACTTCACCAGCAGGCGCTTGACCCCGAGAACGGTCGCGAGACGCGGACACTCGAGGAGCGGCGTCTGCCCTTCGCCCAGGGTGACTCGGTGCTCAGGGCGGGCAATGGGCAGGACAGGCGCGTACCGCCAGAGGCCGGCTCCGCGGAACACCTCCGGGCCTCGTCGGCCGAGCGCCTCCAGGTCGTAGGTGAGCTCCAGGAGGCCCCGGCACTTCTCGCACTCGAGGCGATAGGCGAGAGGATAGTTCGCCCTGCACTCGATGCACCTGAGCCCTGTCGCGAACGACTCCGTGGTCATCTCCTGCCTCGACTGGACGAGCGGGGCACAAGCGGGGAGCTGGCCGGCGACGGACGCCGGACGGCTCCCCTGGAAGTCATGCGCGCAGGCCGAAACGCTGATCGAGGACGGCCAGCATCTCCTCGATCCGATGGCGGAGCGTATGCTCGCCGAGGGCGCGTTTCAGCGCATTCTGGCCGATCGCCCGCGCCTCATCGGGATGGGCCAGGTAGAAGTCGAGCTGGCGCTTGAGCTCGGCCAGGTCGCGGTAGGCCACCACTTCCTCCCCCGGCTTGAAGAGTGGCGGCAGCTCGTCCTTCAAGTCGACGACCTGGCAGGCCCCGCTGGCGGCCAGCTCGAAGGTCCGGGTGTTGACCCCGACGATATCGTTCATCGGATGGTGGTGATTCAGCGACAGGAGCGAGCCGGAGTAGACCGCGAGCTTGGCGCGCCCCCAGACCGGCGGGCCTGCGATCATCTGCCGGACCCCCGGGTCGCTCGCGTGCCGCCAGCCCGCGCCCCAGAGCCTGACGGGATAGCCCACCAGCTCCCGGATGAGCCGCTCGCGGTACCGGTAGTGGCTCCCTACGAAGGAGATGGGGCTGCCGTAGCGCTCCTGCTCCTCGGGATTCAGGGCCATGGGGTGATGCATGGTCGGCACGCAGTACATGGACAGATAGTGGAGGTTGCCGAGTCCCACCTGCTGGAGGCTCTTGAGCGCGTAGCGCTCCTTGGTAAAGAAGACATCGTACGCCTCGATGCAGTCGAAGGGGATCATCCACAGCGGGTTGTCGGGGAAGAAGTTGACGAAGACCGTGTCCAGTCGCGATTTGACGCGTCGGATCACCCCGGGCGTGACGGGCCCCCCTTTGATGACCAGGACCACGTCGGGCCGCCAGTCCAGGCAGGCGCGTTCCAGGCGCCGAAGGATCCAGAGCTGGTAGGCCTCCTTGGTGCCGACGTTCTTGTAGAGCGGGTTGTCCCGTCGATAGGCGAAGGTTCGCACCTCGTGGCCCAGGGCGAGGAGCTCGTCCCGGAAGTCCATGCCCATGTGGTCGGGGCGCTCGAACGGCAGCACGATCAACCAGCGCATCGCCTCAGCCTATCACGCCTTGGTGTCACACTTGGGACAGGAGCGCAAAGTAGCGCTCACGACTCATGTTGGCGGTTCTCATGTTGCTGCGGATGATGGACACCGGTACGGAATGATAGGCAGGGATCACGATGAGGCGCGCGACGCCTGGTTTCACATAGGAGCGACGGCTTCCCTCCTGCCGGTCGAACTGCCAGCCGTCCAACAGGAAAATTTTTTCGGGTACGGTCCAGTGCGTTGGTGTGATCTTCGGCACTTGTGCTCTATGCGAACGGTCATGGCCTTCTCCTGTCATCTGCCAGTATTATCTCACAAATGGTCATGAGAGTGCGGCATACTCCCGAAGGCTGGCTCGTGTCACGGGGCCCTCCTGTGGGCTGACGTTGGTAACCGTGACTTTTGATTTACGCCCTCGCCTTCGGTAACCGAAGTTTTGAGTTGATGCGCCCTCTTGACAGCCGCCGCCCCGTCACGTACGGTCCTGTCGGGTGCGATCCGTCCGCGATGGGGGACCAATGCGCGTGCCGAATCGGCTTCGCCGAAACCTTCCCTCGATCGTCCTCTTCCTGGCCCTGCTGATCCTCTGGCAGGTGGCTGTCTCCGCGTTTCGGATGCGGGAGTACATCCTTCCGAGCCCGCTGGCGGTGTTCCGCGCCATCGTGAGCTTCGAGATTCCCTGGTTTGTTCACCTGTGGGTGACGACGGCCGAGATCGTGGGCGGCTTTCTCCTGGCGGGGGCCGTCGGGGTGGTGCTGGGCATCGCCATTGCCTGGTCGGCGGTGCTCGCCAAGGCGCTCGTCCCCTTTCTGGTCTTCGTGAACACGCTCCCCAAAGTCGCCGTGGCTCCGCTGTTTCTCCTGTGGCTCGGCTACGGGATCTTTCCCAACATCCTCATCGCGGCCCTGATCGGCTTCTTCCCGGTGGTGATCAACACCGCCGTCGGCCTGACCCAGGTGGACGAGGAGCTGCTCGACCTCGGTCGTGTGTTCGGCGCGCCCAAGTGGAAGGTCTTCGTCAAGATCCGGATCCCCAACGGGCTCCCGTACATCCTGAGCGCCCTCAAGATCACCGCCACCGCGGTCGTCGTGGGGGCCATTGTCGGAGAGTTCGTGGCCTCCCAGTCGGGCCTCGGGAATGTGATCGTGACCACGCAGACGAACCTGAACACCCCGGTAGCCTTTGCCGCGCTGGTGTGGATCTCGGTGATCGGGCTCTCCGTGTACGGGGCCGTGGCCCTGGCCGCGCGGTGGCTGGCCCCCTGGGCGGATACGTCGGGGTAAGAGGAGGGCGATCGATGAAGCGTGCGCTGTGTGCGCTGGCGGTGTTGGGATTCGGCCTGGGAATGGGGCTTCCCGCCTCCGCCCAGCCGATGACGAAAGTGGTGTTCGCCCTGAACTGGTTTGCCGTGGGCGACCACGCGGCCTACTGGGTGGCTCTGGAGAAGGGCTACTACAGGGAAAAGGGATTGGACGTGGAGCTCCAGAACTCCAAGGGCTCCGGCGATTCCATCGCCAAGGTAGACACGGGACGGGCGGCGATCGGCCTGGCGGACGCTGCCGTCGTGATTCCCGCGATCAGTCGGGGAGCCAGGGTGAGGGTGGTGGGCGTGGTCTTCGACAAGACGCCGCTCAACATCTGGGTGTGGAAGGATAGCCCGATCCGATCCCCCAAGGACTTGGAGGGCAAGACCCTCGCCGCCCCGCCGGGCGACGCCCAGCGCCAGCTCTTTCCGGCTTTCGCGAAGGTCAACGGGATCGACCCGAACAAGGTCAAGTGGGTCAGCATCGAGCCGGCCGCCAAGATTGTCTCCCTGGCGGAGAAGCGCGTCGACGCGGTCGCGGACTACACGACGGGGCTGCCGTTCTACGAGAAGGCCATGGGCAAGGGGAACGCCGTGATGATGCCCTGGGCCAGCTACGGCTTCGACATGTACTCGATGTCCATCATCGCCAGCGAGAAGACCATGCGCGAAGCGCCGAAGCTCCTGCGGGACTTTCTCGAGGCCTCGTACAAGGGCTGGCGGGACGCGATGGAGCAACCGAAGGCGGCGCTCGAGATCTTCAAGAAGCGGGTGCCGGAGATCGACCTCTCCATCATCGAGCCCAACATGCGGATGGGGCTCGACCTGATGAGGACGGAGCGCTACGCGAAGAACGGCATCGGCTGGATCGAGCAGGCGAAGATGTGCCAGTCCGTGGAGCTGATCAATAGCGCCATGGACATTCCGCGCAAGGTCCGCTGTGAGGAGGTCTTCACCACCGACTTCCTGCCCAGGATTGATCTGCCGAAGAGCATGCGGCCGTAGCGCTTCCGATCTTCCGGCGCGGGGGCCGCGGCGCCGATGAGCGTCCCGTTCATCCTCCTGGACCACGTCGGGATGACCTACGTCGCCGGCAGCGGCCCGGTGGAGGCGCTCCGGGAGATCTCCTTCGGGGTGGGCCGGGGCGAGTTCGTTGCCCTGGTCGGGCCCAGCGGCTGCGGCAAGTCCACCCTTCTCCGCATCGTCGCCGGGCTCCGCCCCGCCACCGAGGGGACGGTCTCCGTGGGCGGAGAGCGCGTGCGGGGGCCGCTGGCGTCGGTGGGAATGGTGTTCCAGGCGCCCGTCCTGCTGAAGTGGCGCCGGCTCCTGGAAAATGTGCTCCTTCCGGCCGAGCTTGCCGGGCTCAGCCGCGCTGACTACGTGGCGCGCGCCCAGGATCTCTTGAGGCTCACGGGCCTGGCCGACTTTGCCGCCAAGTTTCCCGGGGAGCTTTCCGGCGGCATGCAGCAGCGAGCCTCGCTGTGCCGCGCCCTCCTCCTCGACCCGCCGCTCCTCCTGATGGACGAGCCGTTCGGGGCCCTGGACGCCATGACCCGGGACGAAATGAACCTGGAGTTGCTCCGCGTCTGGGGAGAAGGTAACCGGGAGCGCAAGACGATTCTCTTCGTGACCCACTCGATTCCGGAGGCCGTCTTCCTCGCCGACCGGGTGGTCGTCATGACCCCGCGGCCGGGCCGGGTCGCCCGGATTTTCCCGATTCCCCTCCCGCGCCCCCGCACCGTAGAGACGCGGGCCACGGCCGAGTTTGGCCGCTGCTCCCTTCAGGTCTACGAGGCCCTTCAGGTCAGGCAGACGACACGCGAGCCTGCCTGAATCGGACGGCGAGGCCGGGGTCGAGGAGGGCGGCGGTGGCGACCATGACGGCATCGGCCCCGACTCCGAGCATCCGTCGGGCCCGCTCCGTCGTGGTGATTCCGCCCGCCGCAAGGACCACCTTGTCCCAGGCTCCAGCCTTTCGCCACGCGAGCAACTCCTCGACGTGGCGCCGGCAGGTTTCGTGCGTGTCTGCCCCGACGACCCTGGCCAGCTCTCTTCCTGGTCCCGGGAAGGCCGGTGCGCCGGCGCGGCTCACGACGCGCCGCTGGAGGCCGTCCACCAGGATGAAGCCATCGACCCACGGCGCGAGCGTCGAGGCCAGCTCGTGCAACCGGCGCGGGGACTCACACGTCCCCAGTTTGGCGATGGTGGGGTGCCCTCCCGCCGCCCGGCGCACGGCCTCGACGATCCGAGCGGAGAGGTCGAGATCCTCGCAGACCATGCTCGTGAGCCCGGCAGCGGGATTGGGGCAGGCCAGGTGCACCTCTACGATATTCGCTCCCGCTTCGACGGCCCACCGCGCGCACCGGGCGTAGTCCTCCACCAGCGCCTCGGCTCCTCCATCGGGGACCGGCGTGCCGACGACCCCCACGAGGAGGATCTGCCCCGCGCCGATCCGCTCCTTGGCGCGCCGCACGTCCTTGCGCCACACCTCCGGCTCCATCGAGGGCATGCCCAGGGACACCGCGAGGGTGGCCTCCGCCGGTGCCCGGCGGCTCCCGGCGCGCGCCGGATTGCCGTCGTCGCAGAAGAGGATGTTCGGCATCGGGTCGCACGGGCGCGCCGATGTGCGCACGGTGGTGTAGGTGAGGAGCCCGAACCCCAATCGGGCGTAGGCCTCGACCCATCGGGCGTTGAGGAGAGGTCCGGCAGCGACCCCGAGTGGAGCCTCCAGCCTGAAATCCAGCAGGCTGGCGCGGGGCCCCAGGGGAATCTTCCGCGGCGGTCGAGGGAGGCGCGGGCCGTGGGCGTAGTTCCAGCGGTAGGAACGGTCGAGGCGGTAGGCGGTCAGCGGAATGCCGGCATGACCTCCCGACTCAGGAGCTCGAGCTCTCGCATGATGTGCGAGTGGGGCATGCCGGGGAAGAACAGCCGGCAGATGAGGTGCGTCATCCCGTAGACCTCGACGAAGCGCCTGATCGAGGCGACGCACTGCTCCGGGCCGCCAATGATGAATCGGTCTTTCATCAGTCCTTCGAGGTCCGTGGCGACGCGTGCATCGATGAACGGATGCCGCCACCCTCCAGCATACTCCTTCCGGTACGCCGCCATGATGTGCGTTTCGGCCAACTCGCGCGCCCGCTTGTCGGTGTCGGCAACAATGACATCGCGGGTGAGCGGCCATTCCGTCGGCAGCGAAAGGCCGGCTCTTGCGCGGTTCAACACGAACGCCTGTTTCCCGGCCAGGAGTCGGGGGAGATCGGCGGTCGGGCCGGGGATCCAGTTGTCCGCGAGCGCCGCGGCCCGCTTGAGTGCCAGCTCTCCCCACCCGCCGATCCAGACGGGCGGGTGCGGCCGGCTCACCGGCTTGGGCTCGATCCTCGCGTCTTCGACCTTGTAGTAGGTTCCCTTGAAGCTGACGTAGTCCCCGGCCCAGAGCGCCTTCATCAGCGCGAGCGCCTCCTCGAACCGGGCCCCGCGCTTTTCCAATGGCGTGTCGTAGAGGGCGAACTCGTCGGGCTTGTAGCCGATGGCGGTCCCCAGGACAAAACGGCCGCCCGAAATCACATCCAGAAGCGCCACGTCTTCAGCCAGTCTGACCGGGTGATAGAACGGCATGACCAGAATGTCCGTCCCGAGCGTCACCGTTGACGTCCGCGTGGCGAAGCCGGCCAGGACCGGCAGGGGGGAAGGCCAGTAGTGGTCCTTGACGCCGTGGTGCTCCTCCATCCAGGTTGAATCGAACCCCAGCTCCTCCCCCCTCACCACCTCTTCGAGGGCCTCCTCGTAAAACCGGCCGCCTTCGATGGGGATGAAGCCGATCTTCAGTCGTGACATGATGTCGTCCTTTCAGGGTCGAAGGGCGGCAGGTTACGGGAGGGAGGCAGGGAGGGGTTCGCGCGCGTCAGGCACCCAGCTGCCCGGCTTCCTCTAGGGCTCGCTTCAGGGCCTGGCGGTCTTCGGGGCCGACCGGGAGGAGCGGCGGGCGCATGTGGGCGTGCTTCAGGATTCCCTGGATGACCAGCACCTCCTTGGACCGCGCGCGGTAGTCGCGGACCGGGGCGGCGAAGATCGCGTCCACGAGCTTCTGGATCCGATCTCCTTTCTCGCGCGCCGTCTTCCAGTCGCCCCGCATGGCCGCCTCATACACGTCCACGTGAGCCCGGGTGCACGTGGCGCAGGCGCCGAGGAGCGCGCCCTCGGCGCCCAGGAGGTACGATTCCCAGATGAAGTTGTCGTTGCCGGTGAGGATCGTGATGGGACGTCCTGCCGCGCGCACGACGTTCACGATTTCGCGGAAGCGCTTGGCGTCAAACAACGCCTCTTTGATCGCCGTCACCTGGGGGATCTCCACGAGGCGCGCGAGGGTGTCATCGGTGAAGTTCGTCCCCCCGAGGGCGGGCTGGAGGGTGAAGAGGATCATGGGGAGCCCCACCTCGTCGGCAACGGCCTTGTGGGAGCGATAGGGGATCTCCGGAGAGAGAGGCTGGCCGAGATAGGCGGTGATCGGGAAGACCAGAAGGCAATCCGCCCCGGCCTCCCGGTACTCCGTGCCGTACTTGACCGCCTGGGCCGTGAAGGCGGCCCCGAGCCCGGCAACGATCGGGATCTGTTTGCCTGCCAGCTCTTCCTTGTAGATGCGGAGAACGCGGAGCTTCTCTTCCTGCCAGAGGTGGGGCCCCTCGCCCGTGTCCACGTTGACCGCCACCGCCTTGATCCCCTGGTCGGCGATCCAGCGGATGTACTTGCGCAGCTCCGCCTCATCGATCTCGCCCGTCGCGGTCATGGGGAGTACCGTCGCCGGGATGATGCCTTTGAGATCCAGCATCGGTTTCCTCCTTACTTCAGGCGGGCCATGTCCTCGGGGAAGCTGGAGGTGAAGGAGTAGGACTTGACGGTCCCCTTCTCATCGAAGCGCACGGTGAGCTGTTTGGAGAGTTCCTGGTTCGTGAAGACCTGGGCGTAGGTCCACGCCCAGGTGGGATCGCCTGTGTCGAGCCCGACCTGGTGGGGCTCGCCGAAGAAGCGGAGCAGGTCGGCCTTGGTGGTCTTTCCGACCACGAGCATGTCCTTCGTCGGCGACGGGAAGTCGCTCCCGAACTTCAGGCCGCCGCAGCCGGCCAGGAGCGCGGCGATCAGCACGATCCCAGCGAGCCGTCCGGGGCGCATGGCGGTTTTATAGCACGAGGGCGGCGTCCGGTCAATCAGACTTGACAGAACCGCGCGCGCTGGCTAGGGTGAGGGGCACAGCGTTCGCGGAAGGAGGGCGCCGTCATGCCGGTTCCCGTCATGAAGGGATTCATGAACCTCGACCGGATCTCCGAGGAGAAGGTCACCGACAAGATCACGCGGCGCCTCGTGACAGGTGAGAAGGAGATGATGGCCTTCTGGAAGATGAAGGCCGGGGCCCACGCTGCCGCCCACACGCACCCCCACGAGCAGATCTCCTGGAT
>JACQWA010000313.1 GCA_016209425.1 Candidatus Rokuibacteriota bacterium | reverse complement strand
TCACCGAGAAGATCCTGGCGGCCCACGCGGGCAAGGCTGCCGTGGAGCCCGGCGAGTTCATCATCGCCCGGCCCGACATGGTCATGGGGAACGACCTCTCCACCGCCGGGGCGATCGGTGTCCTCAAGCAGATCGGGGCGGCGCGGGTCTTCGACCCCGGCAAGGTCGCCATCGTCTTCGACCACATCGTTCCCGCCAAGGACATCGAGGCCGCCAACCTGCTCAAGGGCGTGCGCGAATGGGTCAGGGCCCAGGGGATCGCGCACTTTTACGACGAGGGTAAGCAGGGGATCGCCCACATCATCATGCCCGAGCAGGGGCTCGCACTGCCGGGCGACCTCATCATCGGCGGCGACAGCCACAGCTGCACCTACGGCGCGGTGGGCGCCTTCTCGACGGGCGTCGGCCACACCGATCTGGCGGGAGTCCTGGCCCTCGGAGAGATCTGGCTCAAGGTGCCGGCGTCGATCAAGTTCACCTATCACGGCACGCTGGGCCGCTGGATCATGGGGAAGGACCTGATTCTGGCCACCATCGGAAAGATCGGCATCGACGGGGCCCTCTACCAGGCCATGGAGTTCAGCGGGCCGGTCATCTCGTCGCTCGGCATGTCGGAACGGCTCACGATGTGCAACATGGCCATCGAGGCGGGGGGAAAGTCCGGCATCATCCCGCCCGACGAGGTGACGCTGGCCTATGTCCGGGAGCGGGCCAAGCGCCCCCGGACCGTCTATCAGTCCGACCCGGATGCCCGCTACGCGGCCGAGCACGACCTGGACGTGAGCCGGATGCGCCCGCAGGTGGCCAAACCCTTTTCTCCCGGCAACGTGGTGCCGGTGGACGAAGTGGTCGGCACCCTGCTGGATCAGGTCTTCATCGGCTCTTGCACCAACGCCAAGCTGGAAGACCTCCGGATCGCCGCCCAGATCCTCCGCGGCAAGAAGTGCCACCCCGCCACGCGGCTGATCGTCATTCCGGCCAGTACCTGGATCTGGAATCAGGCGCTGAAGGAGGGGTTGCTCGAGGTCTTTGCGGAGGCTGGAGCCGCCATCTCGACGCCGACCTGCGGGGCTTGCTTCGGCGGTCACATGGGAGTCCTGGGCGCGGGTGAAGTTTGCCTCTCCACGTCGAATCGCAACTTCGTCGGCCGGATGGGCCATCCCACGGCGAGGTCCTATTTGAGCAACCCCGCCGTCGCCGCCGCCTCCGCCGTCAAGGGGGCGATCGCCGCCCCCGAAGAGGTCCTCTGAGGACGGGGCGCGAAGCGTTGAGCGGAGCCACGCTTGGAATCGCGCGCTTCGAGCGCGGGCTTCGCCCGCGCAATCCTGGGGGGAGGAGTCGGAAGGGGGGCGGAGCCCCCCTCCGAGGCAGATGATCCGGGGGCGGGCGTGGAAATTCGGCGATGACGTCAACACGGACGTCATCATGCCGGGGAAGTACCTGGCCATGCGCGATCCGGCCGAGATCGCTCCCTACATCATGGAGGGGATCGATCCGGACTTCGGCAAAAAGGCCAAGGCCGGCGACCTCATCGTGGCGGGGAAGAACTTCGGCTGCGGGTCCTCACGGGAGACGGCGCCGGGCGGGCTCAGGGCCTTCGGCATCGGGGCGATTATCGCGTCGACCTTCGCCCGCATCTTTCTCCGCAACGCGGTGAACATCGGGCTCCCGGTGCTCGAGTGCCCGGCGGCCGCCGCCGAGATCGAAGAGGGCGACGTGGTGAGCGTGGATATCGCCACCGGGAGGATCACCGACGAGACCACGGGCCGAACCTACGAGGCCGCTCCCTTCCCTCCCTTCCTGCAAGAGCTGATCGCCGCTGGCGGCCTCGTCAACTACGCGCGGAGGCGGCTCGGCCTCGCCTAGTCTCCGTTGGCGGCCGGTGCAAGCGCCCCTCGGGACGCAGAGTCGGGGGACCGCTTGGACCGGACGCCATGCCGCTGAAATCGCAGCTTTTTCTTGTTCCCCTTCCGGGAGCCGTGGTAGATTAAAAGACTGTTCCCAGAGGGACGGATCTGTCGGACCCGCAGAGGGGGTTGTCCGATGCTCTTCAACATTCTCGCCGGGATGTTCTCCAACGACCTCGCCATTGATCTGGGCACGGCCAACACGCTGGTCTATGTGAGAGGCGAGGGGATTGTCCTCAACGAGCCCTCCATCGTCGCCATCCATCAGGCCGACAATTCTGTCCAGGCGGTGGGGCACGAGGCCAAAGCCATGCTGGGCCGGACGCCGGGGAACATCGTCGCGATCCGCCCCCTGAAGGACGGGGTGATCGCCGACTTTGACGTGACCGAGAAGATGCTCCACTACTTCATCGCGAAGGTGCATCGGCGCCGCACGCTGGTGCACCCGCGCATCGTCATCGGCGTTCCCTCCGGGATCACCCAGGTGGAAAAGCGGGCCGTGCGGGACTCGGCCATGCAGGCCGGGGCACGTGAGGTCTATCTGATCGAGGAGCCGATGGCCGCGGCCATCGGCGCGGGGTTACCCATCCAGGAGCCGGGCGGCAACATGATCGTGGACATCGGTGGAGGGACCACGGAGGTGGCGGTGATTTCCCTCTCCGGGATCGTCTACTGCAAGTCCGTCCGGATCGCGGGTGATGAGATGGACGAGGCCATCGTCCAGTACATCAAGAAGCACTACAACCTCCTGGTGGGAGAGCGACGGTCGGAGGAGCTGAAGATCACGCTCGGGTCGGCCTACCCTATGGGGACGGAACGCCAGACCACGGAGGTGAAGGGGCGCGACCTCATCGACGGGATTCCGAAGACCATCGTCATCACTGAAGAGGAGGTGCGCGAGGCCCTTCGGGAGCCTGTCATGACCATTGTCGAAACGGTCCGCACCTGCCTCGAGCGGACGCCCCCGGAACTGGCGGCGGACATCGTGGACAAGGGGATCGTCCTCACCGGTGGCGGGGCGCTGCTCCGCGGCCTGGATCTCCTGCTCCGCCAGGAGACGAACCTCCCCATCACGGTCGCCGACGAACCCCTCTCCTGCGTGGCCCTCGGGACCGGCAAGGTGCTAGACGAACTGGATCTCCTCAGGAAGGTGGCGATCCCCGCGTAGCCCCACGCCGAAGAGGCGGGGGCATCGATCGGCGGGAGTGCGCCTGGGGGCCGTCGGTGAAACATCGGAAGTACGCGCTGTTGGTATCGCTGCTCCTCGTCTCCCTCCTCTTGTTGAGCGTCAGGACACCCGGAGGGGGAGGAGCGTGGCCGGGTGACCTCGTCGGCGCGCTCCTGACCCCCCTCCAAGTGACCCTCGCCAAGATCCAGCGTTCGGCCCTCGGCGTGTGGTCCGCCTACCTCGACTGGAAGCACGTCCGAAGCGAGAACCAGTCGCTGCGCGCGGAAGTGGAGCGCCTGCGGATCCAGGCCTTGCGGGTGGAGGACGCTCACAAGGAAAATCTCCGCCTGCGCCGCCTCCTCGCCCTCCGGGACCGTCTTCCCCTGTCGACGCTGGCGGGGGAGGTGATCGCCAAGGAGTGGGGCGGCTGGGTTCGTTCGCTCACCGTGAACCGTGGGCGTGGCGACCGGGTCGCGCGGCTCTCGCCCGTGATTGTCCCCGAGGGCCTGGTGGGTCGGGTTGTCGAGGTGCGTGCGCAGGCCGCGGTGGTTCAGCTGATCAACGATCCGTCCTCCGCCGTGGCGGTGATGGTGCAACGGACGCGCACCGCCGGCGTGGCGGAGGGGGAGCCGGGCGGCACGGTTCGCTTGAAGTTCATGGCCCGCGCCGGCGGCGGCGTCCAGGTCGGCGACCTCATCGTGACGTCGGGACTGGGAGGGCTCTTTCCCAAAGGGCTGCCGGTGGGCCGGGTGACGGCGGTGGAGGACAAGGGCTCGGCCCTGTTCCACTTCGCGCTGCTTGCGCCGGTGGCAGACTTCGCCCGCGTCGAGGAAGTGCTCCTCCTGACGGGACCCACCGGGGCGGATCTCTTCCCCCATTTCTCACCCGGCCCCGAGACGTAACCCATGCGCCTGTCCGTCGCTCTCATGCTGCTTGGCGGCAACCTGGCCCAGACCAGCGTGGCACCCGCGCTCCGGATCGGCGGGGTGGCACCGGACATCCCGCTGCTCCTCACCGTGCTTCTTGGCCTGCGGCGGGGCCCGGAGGTCGGGTGTCTCTTCGGGTTCGCGGCGGGGCTGATCCAGGATGCGGCGGGAGGTGGCGTCGTGGGCGCCCAGGCCCTCACCAAAGGACTGGTCGGGTTCGCTGCCGGACTCATGGGCGAACGCCTCTGGGTCTCGAACCCGCTCGTCCAGGTGCCCGGGCTCGTGCTGCTCACCCTGGTGGAGGGCGTGTTGCGCTACGGGCTCCTCCGGCTCTTCCATTTCCCCGCCCCGTTCGGCGATCTGATGCTGTACGTGGTCTTGCCCCAGGCTCTCTACAATGGCTTCCTCGGAGCGGCCAGCGTCCTGGCCCTGACCGTGGTCGAGTTCTGGCGGGAGAGTTCGCCGTGGCGATGAGGGGGCTTGGCACCGGCGGGACGGCGCGGCGCGACCCGTTCGGCCGCCGGCTCCTGTTCCTGTCCGGTTGCACGCTGGCCGGGTTCCTGGTGCTCCTGGGGCAGCTCTGGTACCTTCAGGTGCTCGAGGGCACGCGGCTCCGCGACCTCTCCGAGAGAAATCGCATCCGGGTCCGCCCGGCCGCGGCTCCCCGCGGCATTCTGTTCGATCGGAACGGCCTCGCCCTGGTGGATAACCGTCCCGCCTTTACCCTTTCCCTGATCCCGCGCGAGATGGAGAACCGGGAGACCGTCCTCGCGCGCCTCAGCATCCTCCTCCGGATCCCGCTGGGCGAGTTCGAGGAGTTGCTGGCGCGGGTTCCGCCCGACTCGTTCATGGCCGTGCGCGTGCGCCGCGGCCTGACCATGGAGGAGGTCGCGAAGGTCGAAGAGTGGAAGCTCGAGCTCCCGGGAGTCGTGGTCGAGGTGGAGCCCCAGCGCGTCTATCCCAGCCCGCGCTTCGGGGCGCATCTGCTCGGCTACGTCCGCGAGGTCAGCGAGGAGCAGATGCGGCAGGGCCGCTACCGGCGCGGGGACATGACGGGGCAAAGCGGCCTGGAGCGGATGCTGGACGAGTACCTGCGGGGGCGGGACGGCGGTGAGGAAATCGAGGTCGATGCGCTCGGCCGTCCGGTTCGGGTGGTAAGGCGCCAGGACCCCCGCCCCGGCGCCCACGTGGTGACGACGGTGGACCGCCGCATCCAGGAGGTGGTCGAGCGCGCCATGGGGAGTCAGGCCGGCGCGGCCGTGGTGTTGGATGCCCGGAGCGGCGACGTCCTCGCCCTGGCCTCCACTCCCGCCTACGAGCTGGATCGCTTCACGGGGGCCCTGGGGCGCGAGGCCTGGCTCCGCCTCGTGCGCGATCCGCAGTTTCCCCTCCTGAATCGCGCGATCCAGAGCCAGTACGCGCCGGGATCGGTGTTCAAGGTCGTCGTGGCGGCCGCGGCGCTTCAGGAAGGCGTGATCACTCCTTTTGATCGGCTGCGCTGCGCGTCGAGCTTTCAGTTGGGGCGGCGCACGTTCAAGAACTGGGAAAACACGGACTGGGGGGAGATCGATCTCTACCGGGCCATCGTCCGCTCCTGCAACACCTTCTTCTACCAGCTCGGCCTCAAAGTGGGGCCCGAACCCATCACCCGCTACGCCCGGGCCTTCGGCCTGGGCGAGCCCACCGGGATCGCCCTCGGGGGGGAGAAGCCGGGCCTGATTCCGGGCCCGCGCGGGCCGCGGGAGCGCGCGGGCAGGAGTTGGAAGTCTTGGAGGTCCGGCGACACGGTCAACGTCTCCATCGGCCAGGGTTCGCTCCTGGTGACGCCGCTCCAGGTGGCGCGGATGACGGCGGCCGTGGCGACGGGCGGGGTCCTCTGGAAGCCGCGGCTGGTCCAGCGGGTGGAAGGCCCTGACGGGCGGCTCCTCTACTCCGAGCCCAGCCGGATGAACGGCTACGTGGAGCTGTCGCCCGCGGTCTGGGCGTTCCTTCAGCGAAGCCTGTGGGGCGTGGTCAACGAGGGGGGCACGGGTGCCGCCGCGCGGCTGCCCGGCATCGAAGTCGCCGGCAAGACCGGCACCGCCCAGATCATCGCCAGGAGCGATGCCTCCCGCGGGCAGGACCATGCGTGGTTTGCCGGCTATGCCCCCGCGCAGGATCCGCAGGTCGTCGTGGTGGTGCTGGCGGAGCGGGGCGGCAAAGGCGGCCAGGCTGCGGCGCCCATTGCCCGACAGATCCTGCACGGCATCTTCCTCGAACGGGTTGCCTCGGCGAGCCTGGGCGGATGATAGTCAAGATTGATCGGCGGCTGTTGCAGAACGTGGACTGGCTCCTGCTGGCCTCGGCCCTGGCGCTCCTGGGCCTGGGACTGCTGACCCTCTGGAGCCTCTCGCCGGGTCGGTACGGGAGCGGGGTCATCTGGCGTCAGCTCTCCTGGCTGGGCGTGGGGCTCTTCGCCCTAGCCGTGGTGGCCGGTGTGGACTACCGGGCGCTGGTGCGGGTTGCTCCCGCCTTGTACGTGCTCGGGGTCGCCCTCCTGCTCGCGGTCTTCGTCCTCGGCCGCCCCGTCTCCGGGGCGCGCCGGTGGATCCCGCTCGGCCCGGTGACGCTCCAGCCTTCCGAACTATTCAAGGTGATCTTCATTCTCGCGCTGGCCTGGCTGCTGACCGCCCGGTGGGCGAACCCGCGCTCGCGCGCGACCCTGGCGACGGCGCTGGGCCTCCTCGTCGTCCCGTTCATCCTGGTCCTCAGGCAGCCTGATCTGGGCACGGCGGTGCTTCTGCTCCCGGTGTTCTTCGCGCTGCTCTTCGGCGCCGGCGTGCGGCTCCGCGAGCTCGGGTGGCTCGGGTTGACGGGGCTCGCCGGCGCGCCGCTGGCCTGGTTCGTTCTCCGCGGCTACCAGCGGGAGCGGTTGCTCGTGTACCTGGATCCGTTCAGGGATCCGCTCGGCAGCGCGTACAACGTGATCCAGTCGAAGATCGCGATCGGATCGGGACAGCTTCTGGGCAAGGGGATCGTCGGCGCCACGCAGAGTCGCCTGGCATTCCTGCCCGAGCGTCATACGGATTTCATCTTTGCCGTGTTCGCCGAGATGTGGGGGTTCGTGGGGGCCCTGCTGCTGCTTGTGTGCTACGCCCTCCTGCTCCTCAGGGGCTTCGAGATCGCCGCCAAGGCGCGCGAGCCGCTGGGCCGCCTGCTGGCGCTCGGCGTCACCGTGCTCCTGGGGGCCCAGACCCTCATCAACCTGGGCATGGTGACGGGGCTCCTGCCGGTCGTGGGGATTCCGCTGCCCCTGATGAGCTACGGCGGCTCTTCGCTGGTGGTCACGCTGATGGCGCTGGGCCTCCTCCTGTCCGTGCGGATGCGCCAATTCCTATGAGGTGAAGCCGTGGGGAAGCGCATTGTGGTCAACATGGGGGTGACCGAGACCCGGATTGCCGTCCAGGACGGGAACCTTCTCACCGAGCTCCACGTGGAGCGCCGCCGGCAGCGATCCATCGTGGGCAACATCTACAAGGGCATCGTGACAAACGTGCTGCCGGGCATGCAGGCGGCGTTTGTCGACGTGGGGCTCTCCAAGGACGCCTTCCTCTACGCGGGGGATTACACCGCCAACCTGGGCGACTACGAGCGGCTCATGCTCGCGGAGAGCGAGGACGAGGACATCGAGGTCGATGAGGTGGAGCGCCGAGAGGCCCCGATGCCGATCGAGGAGCTCCTCCGGAAGGGGCAGGAGGTGCTGGTGCAGGTCTCCAAGGAGTCCCTGGGAACCAAGGGGGCGCGGATCACCTCCTTCATCTCGCTGCCAGGACGCTATCTGGTCTTCATGCCCCAGGCCCACCATATCGGGGTCTCCCGGCGGATCCGCGAGGACCGGGAGCGGGACCGGCTGCGCCAGATCGTCCGGGGGCTCCGGCCATCCGCGGGCGGTTTCATCGTCCGGACCGTCGCCGAGGGAAAGGGCGAGGAGGAGTTTGCCTCCGACATCCAGTTTCTGATCCGCCTCTGGGAACAGGTGCAGGCCCGGTACGAGCAAGCTGCCGCCCCCGCCCTGCTCCACGAGGAGCGGGATCTGATCTTCCGCGTGGTCCGCGACCTCTTTTCGCCCGAGATCGACGAGTTCCTGGTGGACACGCCGGCGGCCTACGCGAAGTGCCTGGAGCACACCTCCTCCCTGGTCCCCGCCCAGGCGTCCCGGGTCAAGCTGTACGAGGGGCGCGCCCCGATCTTCGAGGCCACCGGCATCGAAAAGGAGATCGAGAAGGCCCTCCGCCGCCGGGTCTGGCTCAAGTCCGGCGGCTACATCGTCATCGACCAGACCGAGGCCCTGGTCGCCATCGATGTGAACACCGGCAAGTATGTGGGCAAGCGCGACTTCGAGCAGACCGTGCTCAAGCTCAACCTGGAAGCGGTGACCGAGGTCGTGCGGCAGATCCGGCTGCGCGACCTGGGGGGGCTCATCATCATCGACTTCATCGACATGGAGCGGGAAGAGCATCGCCAGCAGGTGTTCCGGGCCCTCAAGAAGGCGCTGGCCGAGGACAAGGCCCGCACCAACGTGCTGGAGATCTCCGAGCTCGGGCTGGTGGAGATGACCCGCAAGCGGGTGCGCCAGGATCTGCAGTCGCTCTTCTGCGCTCCCTGCCCGGCCTGCAAGGGGAGCGGGGTGGTGAAGTCCGACCTCACGCTGGCGGCCGAGATCTTCCGGAAGGTCCAGGCCGCGGCCGCGGACCTGGGAGGGCAGGAGATCCTGATCCGGGTCCACCCGGAGATGGCCCAGTACCTGACGGCGGAGGAGCGCGAAGGGCTGGAGCTCCTTCAGGAGATGGTGCAGCGGAAGCTCTCGGTTCAACCCGTGGCCACCCTCGATCGAGAGGAGTACGAGATCATCTCGAGGTGATCGTCATGCCTGAGGCCCTGCCGCTTCTGCCCACGACCGTCTGCGGGAGCCACGGCCTGCCGTCCTGGCTCTTCCTGGTGCGCGAAGCCGTCCAGGCCGATCGCCTGGGCCCCACCGATATCCAGGAGGCGTACGACGACGCGATCCGGATCGCCATCCGGGACCAGGTCGAGGCCGGGGTGGACGTGATCTCCGACGGCGAGATGCGCCGCGTCACGTTCATCCGGGGCTTCTACGAGCGGCTGACGGGGCTCAAGCCCTTGCCCGTCCCGAGGCGGATGGGTCCGCTCAACTATGACAGCCACTGCCCCTACGAGGTGGTGGACCGCATCACCGCGCCCCGCGGGCTCGGGATCGTCGACGAATTCAGCTTGGCCCGTCCCCACGCCGACCGCCCGATGCGGGTGGCCGTCCCCGGCCCCATGACCCTTCTCATGCCTCTCCGTCGCGGCGGGCCCTACCAGAGCGAGGAAAGCCTGGTCGCCGACCTCATCGCCATTGTCCGGCGGGAAATCCAGGAGCTCGTCGCCGCGGGGGCGGAGCTCATCCAGCTGGATGAGCCCAACTACGTCATGGCCGCCGGGAAGCACCGGGTCGTCAAGGGCGGCCCGGGACCCATGGTGGACGCGCTCAACGCCGCCGTGGAAGGGGTGCGGGCCAAGCTGGCGCTCCACGTCTGCTTCGGCAACGCCCACAACAACTCGTTCGCCACCCCCCGGCGCTACCGCCCGCTCTACCCGACGATCCTGGAGGCCAGGGTGGATCAGTTCGTGTTCGAGTACGCCAACCGCGAAATGGCGGAGATCGAGCTGTGGAGCGAATTCCCTTCGGGCAAAGAAGTGGCCGTGGGGGTGATCGACGTGAAGGCCTTCCGCGTGGAGACGCCGGAAGAGGTCGCCGATCGGATCCGACAGGCCTTGAAGCACATTCCGGCGGAGCGGCTCTGGCTGGTGCCGGACTGCGGGCTCTGGGAGACCCCGCGCTGGGTGGGCGTATCCAAGCTCCGCTCCATGGTGGAGGGCGCCCGCATCGTGCGGCGGGAGCTCGGGATGGGGAGGGGAGAAGAGGGGAGGGGCACCTGAGGTGGCCACGCGAACGCGTCCCTCGCGGGTCAGCCGCGCGAAGGTGCTCGAGCAGCTGAAGCTCGCCGCGCGGAAGGGCGACCGCACCGCCCTCGCGCTGGCCGTCGACCAAATGCGGACCTTGGCCTACTCGCCACGGTACTGGGAGACCTATCTGCTCCTGCTTGGGCATCCTCTCGCCCGGCTGGTGGATCTTCTCGTGATCAAGCAAGGGGAAAAGATCGCCCGGCAGAAGGGGTGGGTCATGTCCAAACGACGGGCCTCGAAGTCCCACCGGGCGGCTCCCAGGAAGCCGCGCAGTCGCCGGCAGAAGAGGCCGCGGGCCGACCTCCAACCCTCCCTCTTCCCCGATCTCCCCTAGCCCTCCCCCTTCCACCCTGTATCGCTTTCTGGACATTGCCTCCGGCCGAGCCCTCGCCATGCCGTTGTTCAGGAATCTGGGAGCGCAGCCCGTCGCGGCCATAATTGAACTATGCCGACCAATATTTGTCGGCAGCGGGGGACTCCAGCAGCTTGCCAACCCCTTGAAAACGGGGGAGAATTCTCTCGGCCGTTGAAAGTCTAAGAGGGAGCTATGCTGACCAGCATACTCAAGCGTTCGGCTGCATGAGGGGACGAGCAACAGCGAATCAACCATGAGCCCGTTGGTCCGGATGTATGGAGGCGTCCACGACGATCCCGGCAGTCGGCAAAGGCTCCTAGCCGAGTTCGCCAAGGAGGAGCCGCCGCACTTTGTCGCAGTCGAATTGGAGAAGTCCGTCTTTGAACGGTTGGTCCAATGGCGGCCTTGTATAGAAAGCGAACTTTGCCGGCGATGGCCCTTCCTCGATGGTGCGGACTGCCGAGAACTGTCTCTTGCGCTTGCGTGGGAGGGGGACGCCCACACGGAGCGCTTTCCAAGCGTTGATCGGCTGTGGCTAGAAGAGGGTTGTCAGGAAGCCGAGCTCGAACGCCGATCCGGAGGTCGAGTTGACGACTTCCTGAAGGGTCTCGCTACCGGCTTGCTTGAGCGGCTTATCAACCCCTGCAGCCTTACGATGGGCGAGTTTCTCGCGAACGTCGCTGCCCCGCCAGAGCCGCGGTCCAAGATGGAGCTCATCGATCGCGTTTCAAGAAAAGCCTGGTCGGAAGCCTTGTGCTCGGAGTCCGAGGATTTCGAGCGAGACGAACGCTGGGCGATTAGGATTTCTCAGCGAGGCGCCAGCCTGCGCGGCGGTTGGATCGCGGTCGTCGTTGGATGGGCCCACGCAGATCCAGCGGGTGGCGCTCGTCGCCTCTGCGGCCTCTTGTCGTCACGCGGTTTCCGCGTCAGCTCGGTGCGCCTGGCGCCGGGCGGGCCAAGTGCGCCGATCAAGGACGGGGCAGATGTGTTGTGAACTCAGTCGAACGTCGCGGTGCAGCGGTCCGGGGGCTCGCGTTGCTTGCCCTCCGCGGGCGTTCGGCATCGAAGGAGGTGGCTCCACTATGGTCCTGACTCGCGCTGCGGGCGTCTCGCTCCTGCTGGGGCTATTGCT